>JAJYCS010000028.1 GCA_021778115.1 Deltaproteobacteria bacterium | reverse complement strand
GGTTCAAGGCGGGTCCGATGAAGGCGAGCCCGGCATGGGTGGTGTAGAACTCATCAACGGACTGCTCAATGACAAAACGCTTCATGCACTTCACCTGGCAAGTGAGTTTTTACGTGTACATTAATAGCATATTTGTCAAAGAATATCAATAAGTTATATTGATTATAGATGTATTTTTGCTACTTCACGCTACGGAGTCAGGAAAATGTGAATGGATGTTGGCGGCTCCTGCACGAGAGCTTGCCACAGCCAAACGCAGGATGAAGGAGATTGAAAATGCTAACCCATAAAGAACTCAACTTTCGCACTTGCAGATATGATCGTAACAGCCTGATTAAATTGCGTTTTAACCGCATCTTGGAGCCAAAAGCAACAATGGTTCTCTGAAAACGGGTAGTCATGGTATGATGCCGGCATCTCTTCTGGATGCCCCATCACCGCGCAACCGGCTTGTAGGTATCGTCTTTCAAAGGGTTCCCGTATGCCAACGTACCACACGCTCATGGCCTTTTTTGCCACCTCACTCCTGCTGGCCCTGGCGCCGGGGCCGGACAACCTTTTTGTGCTGACCCAATCGGCCCTGCGGGGCAAGGCCGCCGGGCTGGCCGTCACCTTGGGGCTCTGCACCGGTCTGACGGTGCATACCACGGCGGTGGCCCTGGGGCTGGCCGCCCTCTTCGCCGCCTCGGCGATGGCCTTTACGGTACTGAAGTTGTGTGGGGCGGCCTACCTGCTCTGGCTGGCCTGGCAGGCCTTCCGGGCATCGTCGACGGCGCTCAGGGCCGCGGCGCCAAGCCGTCTAACCGGCTGGCAACTGTACCGCCGGGGGATTGTGATGAACATCACAAACCCCAAGGTGTCGATCTTTTTTCTGGCCTTCCTGCCGCAGTTCGCCGACCCGGCCAGAGGGCCCCTCACCCTACAGATACTGCTGCTGGGGGCGATCTTTATCCTGGCCACCATCGTGATATTCGGGGGGATTGCCCTGCTGGCGGGGGTGTTGGGGGACCGGCTCACCCGCTCCCCCGGTCTGCAGCGGGTGATGAACCGGATGACCGGGGCCATCTTTACCGCACTGGCACTCCGGCTGGCCCTCGGCGAGCGCTGAGGGGAACGAGCTTCAGATGAGCTGAAGGTCGGCTTATGCCGTGGTGGGCAGTTGTTTTAACACGGCATGCAACTGCCGCTCAAGTTGGGGCAGGTAGCCCTCCACGGCGGCAACATCACCGGCACGGCCGGCCTGTTCCACCCTGCAGGCCAGGTGGTGCAGCCCCTCGGCCCCCACGTTGACGGCCAGGGAGGTGATGGCATGAACTGCACGGCGGGCCCCATCCAGGTCACTATCGGCCAGGGAGCTGCGCAGCCGGTCAAGGAGCATCTGACCGTCCCGCCGAAACAGCCCGCAGATCTCGACGTAGAGCTCCCCATCCCCACCCAGCCGTTCCAACACCTCGTCCCGATTGATGACCGCCATACCGATCCCCTCGCCGTCACCCGTTGCCGAGACCACCGGAAACGGTATACTGACATCAGGTATAGCATCGATTGAACGATCCGCAACCAGGAGGGGCATCATGTCAACCGCCCTGTGCTATGAACGTCACGACGACCGTTCGGTCGGATGCCGGCTTTGCCGCCACCGCTGCCGGATCTCCGCCGGGGGACGGGGAGTCTGCCGGGTCCGGGAAAACCGGGACGGTGACCTGATCTCCCTGGTGTATGGCCTGGTGGTGGCGGAACAGGTCGATCCGATCGAGAAAAAACCGCTCTTTCACCTCCTCCCCGGCTCCCGCAGCTATTCGCTGGCAGCGGTGGGCTGCAACTTCCGATGCCGGCACTGCCAGAACGCCGCAATCGCCCAGTACGACGATCAGGGCAGCGGGGGGATGCCGGGCCGTCCCCTGCAGCCTGCCGAGGCGGTACGACGCGCCCTGTCGGCAGGCTGTCGCAGCATCGCCTACACCTACACCGAACCGACGGTCTGGTTCGAATACGCCCTGGCCACCGCCAGGCTGGCGGCGGAGGCCGGTTTGTACAACATCTTCGTCACCAACGGCTACATCACTCCGGAGGCGTTGACGATGATCGCCCCGGTCCTGCATGCCGCCAACATCGATCTGAAGGGGTTCAGCGAGGCGTTCTACCGCCGGGTCTGCGGAGGGAGGCTGTCGGAGGTGCTGGATTGCATCAGGGACTACCGCCGTCGGGGGATCTGGATCGAACTGACCACCCTGGTCATCCCCGGCGAAAACGACGACCAGCAGCAGTTACACGGCATCGCCCGCTTCATTGCCGATGAATTGGGGCCGGATACCCCGTGGCATATCTCACGGTTTTTCCCCTGTCACCTGATGCAGGACCGCCCACCCACCCCGCTGCAGGCGCTGGAGCGGGCGCTGGAGGCCGGTGATCGGGCGGGTCTCAGGTACATCTACGAGGGGAATGTACCGCACGGTCGGGAATCGACCCGTTGTCCCCACTGCGGGGCGGTGGTGGTGGGGCGAACCGGATACGCCGTCACCCGGCTCACGCTCCGTGACGGCGCCTGCGGCGCCTGCGGCGCCCCCATCGCCGGGATCTGGGGGTAAGCTCAGATCCCCAGACGGCGCATCTTTTCAACCAGGGTGGTGCGGTTCAACCCCAGCAGCGCCGCTGCCCTGGCCTTGACCCCGCCCCCCAGTTCCAGTGCCCTGGCGATCAACTTCCGCTCCAGGTCGGCGATGGCCGACGGCATGTCGATCCCCTGGGGGGAAAGGTCAAGACAGAGCCCCTGGGGACCTCGCCCCTGATCGACGATCTCCGGCGGCAGCTCATCAGCGGTGATGAGATCACCGTCGGCCAGGGCCACCAGCCGCTCCATCACATTCTCCAGCTCCCGCACGTTGCCAGGCCAATGGTAGCGCTCCAGGGCCACCAAGGCCGCCTTGTCGAGGGCGATGTCGGGGCGGTCCATCAGATGACGGAACTTGTCGAGAAAATGGGTGATCAGCGGCAGGATATCGTCACGCCGCTCCCGGAGCGGCGGCAGATGGAGGGGAATCACGTTCAGCCGGTAAAAGAGGTCCTCCCGGAATCCCCCCTGACGGACCTGTTCCTCAAGGTCGGCGTTGGTGGCCGAGATTACCCGCACATCCAGCTTCACCGTCCTGGTGGCGCCGACCCGTTCCACCTCCTGCTCCTGCAACACCCTGAGCAGTTTCGACTGTAGCGCAAGCGGCATCGTGCCGATCTCATCAAGAAAGAGGGTGCCGTGGTGGGCCGCCTCGAATTTGCCCACCTTATCCCGCACCGCGCCGGTAAAGGCCCCCCGGACATGGCCGAACAGCTCGCTCTCCAGGAGCGCCTCCGGGATGGCGCCGCAGTTCACCGCCACAAAGGGATGCCCCTTCCGACGGCTGTTATGGTGGAGGGCCTGGGCCACCAGCTCCTTGCCGGTACCCGATTCGCCGAAGATCAGGACGGTGGAGTCGGTCTTCACGATCCGCTGCATCCGTTCGAAGACCCGCTGCATGGCGATGGAACCGCCGATGATGTTGCTGAACTGGAACCGTTCCCGCAGCTGCCTCTTCAAGTAGCTGTTCTCGGAGCGGAGACGCTGCTGTTCCCGGGCCTTGGCGAGGACGATCTTCAGCTCGTCGAAATTGACCGGTTTGGTGATGTAATCAAAGGCCCCTTCCTTCATGGCGGTCACGGCGGTCTGGGCCGAGGCGTGGCCGGTTATCACCACCACCTCAACGGCCGGATTCAGCCGTCTGATCTCCTGCAGGATCTCAATGCCGCTGCTGTCCGGCAGGAAGAGGTCAACCAGCGCCAGATCCACGGCCCCTTCCCGCACCAGGGCGATGCCGTCGATGCCGTTATTGACCGCCCGCGCCGCAAAACCGGCCCGACGCAGCAGCAGCTCCAGCACCTCGCGGCCGGGGTCGTCGTCATCAATCACCAACACCCTGCACTGGTCGTCCATGGCCATCTCCTTACGGTGGGACGTACTATGTCACAGCAGTCAGGAATCGTGCAACGATTTCATCAGCAATCTGCTGGCATTCTCAGTAAAACGAGTTTATAGTTTCCGCATTCACGGGAGGGATGGTATGGAGCAATCGGCATCGAAGCCGCCTGCCGACGGCAAACAGGACAGTCAACGGTTCTATCACGCCCAGCCCAACAGCTATCAGCTGATCTTCAACCTGTCGGGCGACGAGCTGGAGTGCATCGGCCACCTGGACCTGCAGAAGGACGGCACCCCCCCCACCCCTGATGAGATCCTGGGTTTCCTGGCTGCGGACGGCATCACCATCGGTGTCTCCCGGGAGGCGGTGGAACGCCTCCTGGTGCAGGCTCTGCCGGGACGGAGCGCCACCTTCCCCCTAGCCACCGCCACCCCCCCCATCCCCGGCGAGGACGGCAGGCTGGAGTACTCCTTCTGCCCTCTGGAATCCCCTCAACAACCTGAAGAGCAGGATGATGACGAGCCGGATGACGGCCGGGTGGATTTCCGGGCCGTACAACAGTTCATCAATGTCGATCCGGACCAGGAGATCGGCCGGATCATCCCACCCACGAGCGGCACCCCCGGCCGGACGGTTCGCAACAAACCGGTGCCGCCGCCGCCGGGCAAGCCGCTCCAGCTCAAACTGGGCAAAAACGTCCATTTTGCCGAAAACGACGCCAGCGTCCTGATCGCCGAGGTGCATGGCCGCGTTAAACGGGACGGGGAGACCATCCAGGTGGTGGAAGAGTACGTGGTGGACGGCGATGTGGACTTCAGTGTCGGCAACATCCGGTTCAACGGCTTCGTGGAGGTGCGGGGGGATGTACTGGACGGTTTTCAGGTAAACGCCAGCAAGGGCCTCAAGATCACCGGCAATGTGGGGAACTGCCGCCTCATCTGCCCCGGCAACATCGAGTTCTGCGGCATGGACGGCCAGGGAAAGGGGAGTATCCTCTGCGGCGGCGACATCACCGCCAACTTCATCCATGAGAGCGCCGTCGAATGCAGCGGCTCCCTCACCATCCATGTGGAACTCTTAAACAGCCCCACCCGCTGCCGCGGTACCGTCACCGCAGGGCTCATAGCCGGCGCTTCCTGTATCGCCATGGGGGGGATCGACGCCAAGACCCTGGGTGTCCCCTCCGGGGCCAAGACAAAGCTCCTTGCCGGCACCGATTACCACGACCTGGAGCGGCTGGAGGAGCTGTTTCGGCAACTGGCCGAGACACAGGAGGCCCTGGCCCGTGCCCGGGAGATGGAGGAGTTGAACCGCCTGAACGCCGAGAAACAGCGGCTCACCAGGGCGATCCTCGAGGTACGCAACCGCCGCCCCCCCACGGCGAACCCCAAGGTGAACGTGCACAAGCGGATCTACGAAGGGGTCACGATCCAGGTGGGAAGCGGGGTGCAGGAGTTTTCCAACCGGCTTGAGGGGCCGCTGTCGCTGATCGAAAACAGCGTCGAGGGGGGGGTACGCCAGGTTGCCCTGACCGGCCTTGAGGTGGCCGCCGGCGAGATAGAGCGGGCCTACCTCGCCGAGCAGCAGCGCCGTCAGGCGGAGGAGGCGGAAAAAGCGGCCGCAGAGGCGGCCGACGACGATCAACCGGAACCGGAGAGCCCCGATCATGCCTGATACCGGCCTGACCGGGCCGGAGCTTTTGGCCTATGACCGGGCCCATCTCTGGCACCCCTACACCTCGGCCACCAAACCGCTCCCCTGCTATCCGGTGGCCAGGGCCGACGGGGTCTATCTGGAACTCACGGACGGCCGGCGCCTGATCGACGGCATGTCCAGCTGGTGGTCCGCCATCCACGGCTACAACCACCCGGTGCTGAACGCCGCCCTCACCGAGCAGCTGGGCCAGGTTGCCCATGTCATGTTCGGCGGCATCACCCACCGGCCGGCCGTTGAGCTGGCCCGGCTGCTGCTGGAGCTGGCCCCGGAAGGGCTTGAGCACCTGTTCTTCTGCGATTCCGGTTCAGTGGCGGTGGAAGTGGCCCTGAAGATGGCGCTGCAGTACTGGCACGGCCGCGGCCAGGGGGAGAAGCAGCGGTTCGTCACCATCCGCAACGGCTACCACGGCGACACCTGGCACGCCATGTCGGTCTCCGACCCCGATACCGGGATGCACAGCCTCTTCGCCGGCACGCTCCCCCGGCAGCTGTTCCTCCCCGCACCGCGCTCAGGCTTCCACCACCCCTTCGACGACCGGGAGCTCGACCCGGTGGAAGAGCTCCTGGCAGCGGAGCATCACCGGATCGCCGCCTTCATCCTGGAGCCGATCGTCCAGGGGGCCGGCGGGATGCGGTTCTACCACCCCCACTACCTGCGCCGGGTCCGGGAACTCTGCAGCCGGCACCAGATCCTCCTGATCGCCGACGAGATCGCCACCGGCTTCGGCCGCACCGGCAAACTGTTCGCCTGCGAACATGCCGGCATCACGCCGGATATCCTCTGCCTGGGCAAGGCCCTCACCGGCGGCTACCTCACCCTGGCCGCCACCCTCTGCAGCCGTGAGGTGGCGGAGGGGGTCTCCACCGGCTCACCCGGCCTCTTCATGCACGGCCCCACCTTCATGGCCAACCCCCTGGCCTGCGCCACCGCCCTGGCCAGCACCCGCCTGCTCCTGGCAACCCCGTGGCACGAACGGATCGCCGCCATCGAGCAGACCCTGACCACACGGCTTGCCCCGCTCAAAGGGGATGATGCGGTGGCCGATGTCCGGGTCTTGGGGGGGATCGGTGTGGTGGAGATGCGGGAACCGGTGGAGATGGCCACCATCCAGAACCGGCTGGTGGCCGAGGGTGTCTGGCTGCGCCCCTTCGGCAGGCTGATCTACACCATGCCCCCCTACTGCATCGCCCCCGAGGAGCTGGACCGCCTCTGCAGCGGCATCGTCAACGTGGTGAGCCGGACCTGACCGGGCCTACCCGCACCCGGCGCACCCGGTGGCGCAGCCGCCACCGGCCCCGGTCTCGCCGCAACCGCCCTCCTCACTACCTCCCAGAATCCGAAGAATAATATCGCTCTTCGGATCGGCGTTAAAACGGGCCGCCAGCCGTTCCACCACCTGCTCCGCCGGCCCGGCGCACTCCTCCCAGATCCCCAGGATCGGCGCCCCGCACAGGGAACCGATCTGGTGTGACGCCCCCTGCTCCGCCGGTCCCGGTTCGGCCGGAAAGCGGTTCACGATCACCCCGCTCACCTCCAGCCCCAGCTGGGTGGCGGCATAACAGGTAAGCACGCTGTGGTTGATGGTCCCCAGGTTCGGCCGGGCCACCACCAGCAGCGGCAGCTGCAGACGGGCGGCCAGATCGGCGATCAGCAGCCCGCCGTTGAGCGGCACCATCAGGCCCCCGGCCCCCTCCACCAGCACAAACTCGTGCCGTCTGCAGAGCTGCAGGAACCGGTCGGCGATCAGATCGAAATCGATCCGCACCCCTTCCCGCTCCGCCGCCTCCACCGGCGCCAGCGGCGCCCGCAGCCGATACGGGGCCACCGCCTCGTCGCACTCCACCCCGGCGGCCCAGGCCAACAGCTCGGCATCCTCCGAGATCAGCTCGCCATGACGCTCCACGCAACCGGCCGTCACCGGCTTCATCACCCCCACGTTCACCCCGCGCAGCCGCAATACCCGCGCCAGGACGGCGGTCACGATGGTCTTGCCGACCCCGGTGTCGGTGCCGGTCACAAACAGGCCTCTGCTCATGGCAGCAACTCCTCGGCAACGGTCAGCCCCAGATCGGCGATCAACCGCCGATCCTCCTCCGGCTGCCGTCCCTCTTTCGTCAGATAATTACCGGTCATCATGCCGCTGGCCCCGGCCAGGAACAGCCATGACTGCAGCTCCCGCAGGTTCTTCTCCCGCCCGCCGCAGATGATGAGCGGGGTGGCGGGCAACAGCAGCCGGAACAGGGCCACGGTATGGAGACACTCCAGCGGGGTCAGGCGATTGCAGCCGAACAGCGGCGTCCCCGGCACCGGATCCAGAAAGTTCATCGGCACCGCATCCACCTGAAGTTCCCGCAGGGTCAGCGCCAGCTCCACCCGGTGGGCCATGGTCTCTCCCAGGCCGAACAGGCCGCCGCAGCAGACCCGCAGCCCCGCCTGCCGGGCCAGCCGCACCGTGGCGACATCGTCCTCGTAGGGGTGGGTGGTGCAGATCTGGGGAAAGAAGCTGCGGCTGGTCTCCAGATTGTGGTGGTAGGTCACCAGCCCGGCAGCCTTCAGGGCCTGCACCGCGGCTGCATCCAGGCTCCCCAGGGAGGCGCCGGGGGCGATCTCCCCCGCCTCCCTGATCCTCCTGATCGCCCTGCAGAGGCGGTCCAGCTCCGCACCGCCGCGGATGCCGCTGCCGCTGGTGACGATGCCGTAACAGGAGGCGCCGCAGGCCGCTGCTGCATGGGCCCCGGCCACCAGTGCATCCTCATCCATAAGTGGATACCGGGGGGCATCGGTCTGGTGATGGGCCGACTGGGCGCAGAAGGCGCAATTCTCCGGGCAGCGGCCCGACTTGGCATTGACAATGGCGCACAGACTGACCTGACGGCCGAACCGCTGCTCCCGCACCTGTGAGGCGAGGACGAACAGCTCCGGCAACAGCGGGAGGGGCAGCGAGGCCAGGGCCAGGGCGGCCTCTTCGGCAAGGGGGATACCGGCCGCAAGCTGTGCGGCAGTGGTCTGAAGCAGGGAACGCATAGCGCATCCGGTTAACACAGCGTAAGCGCCGTTGTCAACCGTTGGCAGGTCAAGTCATACAAAGGGATTGAGACAAAGTAGCTACCGCGCCTTCTCCCCAAAACCCCAAATCTCCCCCTTGCAACTCCTAAATGCCGATGTATAGATAGATTATCAGCTTCCATTCACCCTGTTTTATTCGAGAAAGGAGAGGCATATGAAGCGAGGTATCTGGACATTCCTGTTCATCGCGGCCATGGCCACCCTGCTGAGCGCCTGTGGCGGAGGAGGGGGGGGAGGGACATCAACGAGTGTCCCGGTCACACCTGTCACACCGACAAGCACCACCATAAGCGGTGTGGCAGCCGCCGGAGCGCCGATTATCGGCAATGCCTACCTGAAGGACAGCCAAAACAATCAACTGGGCCCAGTCACCATCGCCGCTGACGGCAGCTTTTCCTTTGATCTGACCAAACTGCCCTCAGGATCTACCGGACCGTACTACCTCCAGGCGGAGGGCGCTGCCGGTGGTCAAACCTTTTTACTCCATTCCGTCACCGCAACTGCCGGCACCGCCAATATCAACCCGTTGACCAACCTCGTGACGGCACAGGCAGCCGGTCAAGACCTGGGTGATCTAACCGCGTCGACCACCAATACCTCTAAAATCACAACCGTCACTCAGGCAAGCATAACCGCAGCAATCACCGCCATGCAGAAAACCCTGGCGCCCCTCCTGCAGGCTGCTGACACAACTGGCGCCTTGACCACCGTAAACCCGATTACCGTCGCCTATGTTGCCGACCCAACCAAAAACAAACTTGATGCGCTCTTTGACGCAGTCTCGATCAACGTAGCAACCGCAAGCGGCGCATCCACCGTAACCGTGACAGACAAATCAAATAACCCGGTCATACCGCAAACAACCGTAGGGACCACTCCTTCGTCATCAAGCACCACGACCATCACCCAGACCGTAACCGATGCCCAGGGGATCACCACCTTCCTCAGCAATTTTGCCACCACCGTCAATGCAAAAGGCGCATCCCTTGCTCCTGCTGATATTGATCAATACTACTACGGCTCCGACTCGACCTTCGGGTACGATAACGGCCTCACCCGCACCCAGACCATACAAGGTCTGGTGACGAGCCTCACCGGCAAAGAGATGCTGCAGATTCACGGGCAGGTTACCAAGGTTGCAAACTTTGCCATCGTGCTGGATGTCACCCCCAATTATACCGGGTTCACCAAGGTCTACCGGATACGGGCCGACTTCTACTTCCAGGACGGCAGCTTCGGTTCACCTCGCAATATGACCGTTGCCCAGGCCACTACAGGCGGCCCATGGCAGTTCATCGGCAACGGTTCCAAACTGGATGCCGAGATCAGCGTTTATGCCAACCAGGGAGCGCAGGCAAACAACACCACCACGTACAGAACCGGTCTGTACCTCTATTTTGAGGATGTGGGCAATCTGGGGATCAACTCCGCCAGCCTCGAAGGCCCCGGCCTGCCATCAGGCGGCATTACCTTCAGCAAACAGTCCACCAATAACAGTAACAACACCCGCCTGGCGCTTGATTCCACTTTCCAGGGGCAACAGCTGTATGATTCCTGGGGCCAATATGAGATGGCTGACAGCCAGATCGGCCAAATGGTAACCGGTATTGCCGGCTATAAACAGTATGTTCTAAAATTCTATTCTGGCGCAACCGCCCCAAGCGACCGGACTACCGGCCTCATCCAGACCCGGTATCCGATTATTGCCGCTAAGCCGGTTACCAACACCGTACTCGCCAGCAGTAGCGCGGCTGCCTGGTTCCCCACCGGCACCCTCACCAGCATGACCATGACCCACAGCATGACCAGCTTTGCATCCATGATGATGAATACAACCTCTGCACCGTTCAGTTACACCTTCCCCACTGCCTACACTACCGCTATGCTGTCGGCCGACGTCAACCTGTGGGACCAAAACTCCAACAATCAGTACACCGGCATGCAACTGGCACAAAATAAAACCAGTGGCACCATGACTATAGTCAAACCGAGCTTTACTCCGACTGCCGGCTGGTTAACCGTTGAGGCTCGGGACCCTGCCCGTAGATATTTCCGTTCCGTCTGGGTACTACAATAACGAGCAACGCGACCCATCCAATCGCAATCATCCTCTTCGGGGCGGCCTAAAGCCGCCCCTTTTTTTATCCCCGCACCTGCCCACAGTAAATGTGCAAGAAAAGTGCACGCCACCCCTTGACAAACGTTTTTTTACCGATATAGCGATACTATGACTGACGAACGGGCAAACTCCGGGTAACCGGAGGACGCAACGCCACCTGTCCCAGCGGGAAAGAGGGGCTGCCGAACAGTGCCAAAGCATTGTTGTGCAGCATGCCGGCAACGGCAGAAACCACCTCAAGGGGGACAGTCATGAGAACAACACGATGTTTTGTCAGGACGGTGACACGAGGGATTACCGCCATTGCCGCGGCGCTTCTCCTGGCAGCCTGCGGCAGTAGCGGCGGCACCACGGCGAGCAGCACCCCAACCACCCCAACAACCGGCAGCAGCACCGCCACCCTCTCCACCACCACCGCCGCCACCGCAGCGGTCTCAACCTTGAGCAGCGGGGGCAATGCCGATCTCACCCTCACCTTCCCCGCCAATACGGTGAGTGCCGCCGGTGCCACCGCCACGGTGGCGCCGGTTGCCGAGTCTGCCCTGCCCACCGCCATCGCCTCCAAGGCGGCGACCAAATCCCTGGTGCTCACCTCCGGCAACACCTACGTGCTGGCCTTTACCATCACCGTAACGGCCTCCGGCACCACCATCAGCACCTTTAACACGCCGGTTACGGTGAGCGGCACGGTCAAGTCCACCTTCACCTCCGGCACGACCCTGAATCTGGCCCAGTACGACAGCAGCCAGAAGGGATGGGTGGATGTGGCCACCGTGATTGTGGGGGCCAACGGCGCCATCACCCAGACCATGGCCACCACCGCCCTGCCCGGCATCCTCGCCCCCGGCACCTACGTCCTCTATAAACCGGCCTCCGGCACCAGCACCGCCGTCTCCAACCTAGGTATCGCCCTGATCGCCAATGACGGCTACAGCTGCCCGTCGACAAGCGGCATCACCAGCGGCGGCTGTCTGCAGGTGGTCAACATCTATGATGCAAACGGCGTCCCCCTGGCCACCCCCACCGTCAAGTACCTGGCCTATGCCAACGCCGGCGATCTCGATGGTCAGGCCCTTACCCCGGACGGATCCCAGGGGATCATGGTGGATGGCGGCAACACCGTCCGCTTCTTCTCCAACGTCCAGACCGGTATCCCGGTGGCTTCCACCACCACCCTTGATGTAAGTAAATATGGCGGTGACGGCGATTCAGTGGCCATCATGCCCACCGGCGATGAAGCGGTGGTCTCCGCCGATTCCTCCACCCAGTTGCTGGTGGTCTCCGGCATCACCGCCGGCAAACCGGTGGCCGCCGACGTGATCACCGTACCGGACTACCGTGATGGCCTCGTTATCTCAAACGACGGCAAGCTCCTGCTGGCCAGCGGCTATAGCGGCCTGACCGTGTACAGCATCGCCGCCATCACCCCCAAGACCGGCTCACTGGGGGGTGCCATCGCCCACAGCTTTACCCAGCTGGCCAACCTGACCACCGTGCCGATCCCCACGAATGAAGACGGCCGCAACGGCATGGCCTCCAGCCCCAAAGACTCCAGCCGGGCCGTGGTGGTGGGCCATCCTGCCTCTTCCTACAGCACCGCCACCATCGCCCTGTTGACCGGTCTCACCACCACCCCGACGGTTGGCGCCCCCGTAACCATTGCCGGCGCCGGTTCGGCCTATTCAGTGGCCATCACCCCGGACGGCAAGTACGCCGTGGTGGGGACCGACAAGGGTATCGTCCTGTTCAGCGGTGTGGATACCGGTACATTGCAGCAGGTGGGCACCGCCCCGTACGCCCCAACCTTCACCGGACCTTCCGGCGGACCGCTCACCATGGGCGGCATAAACACCCTGGGGATCACCCTTGACGGCAAGTACGTCGTGGTTGGTGACGGTTCTAACCACGCCCTGCTCACCATCCCGATCGACGCCACGGCGGCCAGCGGTTTCAAGGCGCCGGTGGGGGTACTGAACGGCGTCGCCATTCCGTATAACGACCAGATGGTCATCCACTGACCACGGGTAAGGCAGGGTGATGCCTGTCGTACGATGATTCTGCATTCCTTCGGGGCGGCCTAAAGCCGCCCCATTTTCTCCATCTGCAGCGCCAATCAGCTTCCAATGTGCCGCAAGGTGCGCTATAACACCGGCACTTCCATCGTGCGCGAGGTTGCCATGCCCCGTTTCCGCCTGCCGACCGCCCTGTTCGTCTTCCTGTTCCTTGCCCTTCCCTTCCCCGCCGGTGCCGTTGATTTCAAGGCTGCCCTCACCCCCAGCTACAGGCCGGGGGAACTGATCGTCCGGTTCAGGGACGACACCACGGGGACACAAACCCTGACTGCGGCCAAGGCCGCCATCCTGCACACCTTTCACCGGATCAAGGCGCGCCAGATCATGCTTCCCTCCGGCACTACGGTCACCAAGGCGCTGCAGCAGTTCCGGGCCGACCCCAACGTGCTGTACGCCGAGCCCAACTACCTGGTGCATAAGCTCGCCACCCCCAACGACCCCCTCTACGGCAGCCAGTGGGCACTGCCGCTGATCGCGGCCCCCACCGCCTGGAACAGCTATACCGGCCCCTCGGTGGTTGCCAACTCCCTGATCGTGGCGGTGTTGGACACCGGAGTGGCCTACACCCACCCGGATATCAAGGCCAACCTCTGGACCAACCCGGGGGAGATCTGCGGCAACGGCATCGACGATGACAACGACGGGATCGTGGATGACTGCTACGGGGCGGACTTCGGCAGCACCACCCTGGCCCCCGGCGACCCCTGGGACGACGACACCGCCGACAGCCACGGCACCCACGTCTCGGGGATCATCGGCGCGGTGGGGAACAACGCCACAGGGGTCTCCGGGATCAACTGGACGGTGCGGATCATGGCGGTCAAGTTCCTCCACGGCCCCGACGGCACCGGCGACCTGGCCGATGCCCTGAAGGGGGTGGACTACGCCCTTGCCAAGGGGGCGAAGATCATCAACATGAGCTTTGAGGTGGATGCCACTTCGCCGCCCCAATCCCTGGTGGATGCCATCAACGCCGCCGACAAGGCCGGGGTGCTGGTGGTGGCGGCAGCGGGAAACTCGGGCAAGGACCTGGACAGCGCCACCGTCTACCCGGCCTCCATCCACAACGCCAATACCCTCGTGGTGGCAGCCTCGAACGCCCAGGACCGCCTCGCCTCCTACTCCGACTACGGCCGCCACACCGTCGACCTGGCCGCCCCCGGCGGTGAAAACACCGGCACCGCCAGCGCGGTGCTGAGCACCGTCTGGCTGAACAACGGCGCCACCCTCTACCGGACCACCGCCGGCACCTCCATGGCCGCCCCGATGGTGACCGGCGCCGCGGCGCTGATCTGGAACCGCAACCCCACCTTAAGCCCCTACCAGGTGAAGGCACGGATCATGAACGGGGTCGATCAGCTGCCTGCCTTCCAACAGACCGATATCACCGGCGGGAGGCTGGATGTGGCCAAGGCCCTCACCGGCCTCGATCTGCCGGCGCTCTTCACCGTCACCCCCTGGCAACTGCCGCTGAGCGGCGGCGCCGTCACCATCACCGGGGTCAACTTCGGCGCCACCCGGGGAACCGTCACCCTGGGCGTCACCCCGCTCACCGTCACCGCCTGGTCGGATAGCAGCATTACCGCCACCGTCCCGGCCATGGCCACAAGCGGCGCCGTATATGTGAACAACAGCGGCAACGGCTTTCCGGTCACCATCGCCACCGTGCCCAGCGTCAGCCTGACCGCCTCCCCTGCCTCGGGCGTCGCACCACTGGCGGTGACCCTCACCCCACAGATAACGTCAACCGCCGCCATCGCCACCTATCAGTGGGACTTCGGCGACAACAGCAGCGCCACCGGCAACGGCCCGGTCACCCACACCTACAGCACCGCCGGCAGCTATACCGTTACCCTGACGGTGACCGACAGCACCGGCCAGACCGGCAGCGGCAGCGCCATCGTGACCGTCTCCTCGCCGTCGGGCGGCGGAGGCGGGGGTGGAGGCTGCTTCATCGCCACCGCCGCCTGGGGCAGCTATCTGAACCCCAAGGTGGCGCTCCTGCGGGCCTTCCGGGATCACTACCTGCTCACCAACGGGCCGGGTCGCCTGTTTGTCCGGGCCTATTACACCATCAGTCCCCCCATAGCGGAGGTGATCGCCCGCCACGAGGGGTTGCGGACCGTTACCCGGTGGGCCCTCACCCCCCTGGTCTGGTCGGTGGAATATCCGCTGGTGGCCTTCCTCTTCATACTATTGGGGGGGTGCGCATTCGGTTTGAGCCTCTATGCGATGAGACGGCAGATGAAATACCGAGGTTAAACGACCGTTTATACGCTTCTCGCCGCCGTGGTCGCCGCCCTGGCCGAGACCGGCTGCAGCGGACCGCAAGATCAGCGGTTTCTAACAGAACAGACCTTGTCCCCACGGCCGTTTTAAGGTATACCGATGGTCACCATGCACCGGACGACCCTCCCCCTGAACATCATGTTGAGCGCCCTGATACTGATCATGGCCTCCCGCATCCTGGCCGATGTCGCGACCTACCGCCTGGGACAGGTTGCCCCGGGGAGCGCCCCCCTCGCCGTTGCAGGCGGCAGTTCCCGCCAACAGCCCCCCCTCGACCTGCGCAACTGCGCCCCCATTCTGGCGCAGGGGCTGTTCGGCCCCGCCACCAGAGGGGTCCTTACCCCCCTGGCAGCGGCTTCAACGACAGCCGCCGCACCGGCGGTGCCCCAGACCGACCTCCTCCTCCTGGGGACCGCCGCCGGTTCACCGCGGGAGAGTTTTATCCTGATCCATCGCACCAGCACCGGCGATGAGCGGGTCTTCCGCCTGGGGGAACGGGTCTTCGACCTCGGCCTCCTTGTCGCCGTCCATAAGGAATCCGCAGATATCAGGAACCAGGGGCAGACCATCACGCTCCGCACCCCCACCTCTCCCACCGGCCCTGCCACCGCCCCGCAATCTGCCGTGCAAGGGGCCGGTCCCGGCGTCGGCGTCATTCAGGCCACCCCCGGCGGCGCCGGCGTCATCGACCAGCGGGCCCTGAATGCGGCCCTGAGCAATATCGGTCAGGCCATGACCGATGCCCGCCTCCTCCCCAGCGTCAAGGACGGCAAGGTGGAGGGGTTCCGGCTGAGCGAGGTGAAGCCCCAGGGGGTCTTTGCCGCAGTGGGGCTCAAAAACGGCGATATCCTGATGCGGATCAACGACTTCCCGATCGACTCGCCGGAAAAGGCGATCCAGTCCTTCATGACCCTGAAAGGGCAGAGCCGGATCAAGCTTGATCTCGTGCGGGACGGCGCCCCCACCACCCTGACCTATGATATCCGCTAGCATCCGGAGGACTGTGTGAAACGTCTGTTCTGTGCCCTGATCGCTGTCTGTATGCTGCTGTCGCTCCAGACACCACCGTGCCATGCCGCCGGCAGCGTGGTGATGAACTTCAACGATGTCGATATCTCCACCATGGTCAAGTTCATCAGCGAACTGACCGGCAAAAACTTCGTCCTGGACGAGCGGGTAAAGGGGAAGATATCGGTCTTCTCGCCGGCCAAGCTCTCCACCGACGAGGCCTTTTCCCTGTTCACCTCGGTGCTGGAGCTGAAGGGGTTCACCCTGGTGCAGGCCGGCAAGTTCTACAAGATAGTGCCGGCCGGCAGCGCGAAGCAATCGGGGATGACGCTCTTGACCAGCGGTGAGCGGATACCGATGAGCGACACCTACATGGCCCGGGTATTCCCCCTTGAGCAGATCTCCTCCCAGGAGGCCCTCACCTTCCTCCAGCCTCTGGTCTCCAAGGATGGCCATATCGGCTCCTTCGGCCCGGCCAACATGCTGCTGGTGATGGATACCGCCGGCAACCTGCAGAAGATCGCCGACATCCTGCACCTGATCGACACCCCCCAGCGCCGCGAGGGGGGGGAGCTGGTCTACCTCAAACACGGCTCTGCCGACAATATCGCCTCGGTGCTCAGGGAGTGGCTGGCCGGCAAGGGGAACCACACGGCAACGCCGGGTGGGACCGGCGCCAGCCAGCAGGCCATCAGCGCCGGCAGCATCCAAGTGATCGCCGACACCCGGTTGAACGCCCTGCTCCTGTTCGGCACCGAACAGGACAAGCAGGATGTCCGCAAGATGATCGCCATGCTGGATGTGGCCCCGCCCCAGGCCAGCAGCAAGGTCAACGTCTGCTTCCTGGAGAACACCGACGCCACCGAGATGGCCAAGGTCCTGGAAGGGGTGGTAAAGGGGATGACCACCCAGACCACCCCCGGTCAGCCGGGGACGGCGGCCCAGTCCTCCCCCTTTGACAGCGGCAAGATCACCATCACCCCGGACAAGGCCAGCAACGCCCTGGTGATCATGGCCTCCCCCACCGACTACGGCAACCTGCTGCAGGTGATCAAGAAGCTGGACCGCCGCAGCAAGCAGGTCTACGTGCAGGTGGTCATCGCCGAGGTATCCCTGGACAAATCGAGGGCACTGGGGGTACAGGCGGGGGCCATCGCGGCCGGCGCCCTGGGCAAATACCTCCAGGGTGGCGGCATCTACGATCCGTTCAACACCTTTGGCCAGATCCTGGGCAGCAGCACCAGCAGCACAACCACCACCAATCCGCTCTCCACCCTGATCAACAACCAGCTCTCCCAGACGACCCGTCCGGTCACCGGTCTGGCCCTCATCCAGGCCCTTGACGCCAACGACCTGATCAACATCCTCTCCACCCCCAACATCCTCACCACCGACAACAAGGAGGCCGAGATCAACGTGGGCGAGAACGTGCCGTTCAAGGGCTCCACCACCCAGAGCACCTTCAGCACGGTGGAATCGGTGGAGCGGAAGGATATCGGCATCAACCTGAAGATCAAGCCCCAGATCAGCGAGGGGAACTACATCCGGATGGACATCTACCAGGAGATCTCGGCGGTCAAGAACGACAAGGGGCAGGCGGTGGACCTGGTGACTACCAAACGGTCGGCCAAGACCAGCGTGGTGGTGAAGGACAACGAGACCATCGTCATCGGCGGGCTGATCCAGGACTCCGAGGACACCACCGTCTCCAAGGTGCCGTTTCTGGGGGATATCCCCGGTCTGGGCTGGCTCTTCAAGACCAAGAGCAAGACCCGCAAAAAGACCAACCTGATCATCCTGCTGACCCCCCGTATCATCCGGGATGCGGGTGACCTGACCGCCATCACCGCCGGCCAGCGGACCGAATTCACCAAGGCGGCCAAGAAGGTGGGGCCGGTGGATGTCCAACGGGAGATCGGCGCCGCCCCCACCGGGCCTGCGCCGAAGGCCGGATCGAAATGAACGACGACCGGAGCGCCGAAGGGCTGAGACAGATCGCCGACCGCCTCGGCCTGCCCTTTCTGGAGCGGATCGACGATCAGCAGGCCGACGAGACCCTGCTGGCCCGCCTCCCCCTCTCCTTTGCCCGGGGCCACTGCCTCCTCCCCCTGGCGGTAACGGACGGCCGCCTCCTTCTGGCCACCGGCGCCCCCACCGATCTCCTGACCCAGGACGAGGTGGCCAACCGCTACGGGATGCCGGTCAGCGTGCTGGTGGCCCCGCCGGAAGAGGTGCTGGCGGCGGTAAACCGCCTGTACGCCCGCACCGCCGACACCGCTCGGGAGGTGGTGGAAAACCTGGTGGGGGAGGACCTCTCCACCATCGCCACCGAGCTGGCCCACCCCCAGGACCTGCTGGACCTGGAGGACGAGGCCCCGGTGATCCGGCTTCTGAATGCCATACTCTTCCAGGCGGTGAAGGAGCGGGCCAGCGACATCCATATCGAGCCGTACGAGCGGACCCTGGAGGTGAGGTTCAGGATCGACGGTATCCTGCACCTGATGCTGGAGCCGCCCAAGCTGCTGCAAGAGGCGTTGATCTCCCGGGTCAAGATCATGGCCTCCCTCAACATCGCCGAGAAGCGGCTCCCCCAGGACGGCCGCTTCAAGGTGCTGGTGGCCGGCCACGAGGTGGACCTGCGGGTCTCCATCGTCCCTACCTTCTACGGGGAGCGGACCGTCCTCCGTCTGCTGGACCGCAAACAGGGGGTCCGTTCCCTGGCCGACATCGGCTTCTCCCCCCGCGACGCCGGGATCATGGAACGCCTCCTTACCCGCACCAGCGGCATCATCCTGGTGACCGGCCCCACCGGCTCCGGCAAGACCACCACCCTCTACGCCGCCATCTCCCGTCTGGACCGCCGGGAGAAGAACATCATCACCATCGAGGACCCGATCGAGTACCAGCTGACCGGGGTGGGGCAGATCCAGGTGAACGCCCGGATCGACCTGACCTTTGCCGCCGGCCTCCGCTCGGTGCTCCGCCAGGACCCGGACATCATCATGGTGGGGGAGATCCGGGACGCCGAGACCGCCGAGATCGCCATGCAGGCCTCCCTCACCGGCCACCTGGTCCTCTCCACCCTCCATACCAACGACGCCGCCACCGCCGTCACCCGGCTGATCGACATGGGGATCGAGCCGTTCATGGTGGCCTCATCACTGGCCGGCATCCTGGCCCAGCGGCTGGTGCGGACCATCTGCCCCCACTGCCGGGAGCCATATCAGCCCGCCGAGACCCTGCCGGGACTGCCGACGACCCTCTACCGGGGGCGGGGCTGCCCCCACTGCTTCGGCCAGGGGACCCTGGGACGGACCGGCATCTACGAACTGCTGCCGATCGACGCCGAACTGTGCGGCATGATCACCCGCCGGGCCCCGGCCGGTGAGCTGAAGGACCATGCCCTGCGCCGCGGCATGCGGACCCTGCGGGACGACGGCCTGGCCAAGGTGGCGGCCGGTATCACCACCCTCGAAGAGGTGCTGCGGGTGACCCAGGAGGAGTATGCCGACCTTCCGCTATAAGGGATACCGGTCCGACGGCCGGGAGGCCAGCGGCACGGTGGAGGCGGAATCCCTGCGCAACGCCCGTGAACTGCTGCGCCAACAGGAGATCCTGCCGGCCGAGCTGCTCTCCAATGCCGCTGCGCCGGTTGCCACAAACCTGCTGCAGCGGTTCAGGCGCCGGATACCGGTGACGCTGCTGGCCCTGTTCACCCGGCGTCTGGCCACCCTGGTGGCGGCCTCGGTGCCGATCCACGAGGCCCTGACGGCCCTGCACCATCAGGAACAACACCCCGAGCTGCGGGCGCTCCTCGGCCGGGTCAGGGAACGGCTGGCCGAAGGTGCCCCCCTGGCACGGGCCCTGGCCGAAGAGCCCCAGGTCTTCCGGGCCAGCTACGTGGCCATGGTGGCCGCCGGCGAGGCCAGCGGCGCCCTCGACCGGGTCCTGCAGCGGCTGGCGGATTTCCTGGAGCGGCAGGAGGAGCTGCAGCGCAAGGTGAGCGGCGCCCTGGCCTATCCGCTCCTGATGGCCGTGGTGGGGAGCGGGGTGATGCTCTTCCTGCTCACCTTTGTCATCCCCAAGATCACCGGCATCTTCGCCGACAACAAGGCGGCCCTGCCGTTTCTCACCGTGGCGCTCCTCACGGTCAGCTCGCTGCTGCGCAAGGGGTGGTGGCTGCTGGTGCTCCTCGGCGTGGGGCTGGTGTACGGGTACCAGCGCCTGGCCCGGCAGGAGACCTTCCTGGCCCGGCGGGACCGCTGGCTTTTGAAGATACCGGTGGTGGGGGGGCTCCTGCAGACCCTGGCCCTGGCCCGCTTCGCCCGTATCCTGGCGCTTATGCTCTCCAGCGGTGTACCGCTCCTGCGGGCCCTGGAGATCAGCGCCGAGGCGGTGGTCAACCGGGCCTACCGGGCGGTCCTGGCCGAGGCCCGCACCATCGTGGCGGAGGGGGGTACCCTGTCGGGGGTGCTGCACCGCTCGCTCCTCTTCCCCCCGCTCCTCACCCACCTGATCGCGGTGGGGGAACAGAGCGGCACCCTGGAGGCCAGCCTCGAGACCGCGGGACAGAGCTTTGAACGGGAGTTCGAGGCCACCACCGGCCGGGCCATGGCCCTGTTGGAACCCCTCCTGGTGCTGGCCATGGGGGTAGCGGTGGGGCTGGTGGTGATGGCCGTGCTCCTGCCGATCTTCCAGCTGAACCAACTCATCAAATAACCCAGGAGGGTGCAGATGCAGAGCAACTTCGCAAACCGCAGAGGCTTTACCCTGATCGAGATCATGGTGGTCATCGTCATCCTGGCCATGCTGGCCGCCCTGATCGGCCCCAAGCTCATCGGGCGCTCCGACGACGCCAAACTGGCCGATGCCAAACTGCAGATCCGCAACTTTGAGACCGCCCTCAAGCTGTACAAGCTGGACAACGGCGTCTACCCCACCACCGAACAGGGGCTGCAAGCCCTGGTGGCCAAACCGACCACCGGCCAGATCCCCCGGAACTACCGCCAGGAGGGGTACCTGGAGTCGAAAAAGGTCCCCCAGGACCCCTGGGGCAACGACTTTGTCTACCTCTCCCCCGGTGAACACGGCGATTACGACATCTGCTCCCTGGGGGCCGATGGGGTCAAAGGGGGCGAAGGAAAAGGGGCCGACATCTGCAACTGGAATATCCAGTAGCAGGGTGGCGGCGCCCTGCACGGGAACCCCGCTGTGCTGAACCGTCCGGCCCGGGCCGGCTTTACCCTGCTGGAACTGGTGGTGGTGCTGGTCATCGTCTCGGTGGTGGTGGCGTTGGTACTCCCCCGGCTCCCGGCCATGCAGGAGGCGAACCTCCGCACCTCGGCCCGGCAGACGGCGGCCCTGCTCCGCTACCTGGACGAGCGCTCCGTGGCCACCAAGAAGAACTACCGGCTGCGGATTGACCTGGACGACCAACGGCTCACCGTGCTGCGACGATCGGCCAGCGGGGACGACCTGACCCCGGCCGACCCCTACCTGCAGCGGAACCCGATCCATGAGGGGATCGTCATCAGCGACCTCACCACCCCCACCCTGGGGAAGCTCACCAGCGGTCAGGCCACCATCAGCTACGGGCCGGGGGGGCTCACGGAACCGCTCCTGCTGCATCTGGGGCTGCCGGGGGGAAACAGCTACACCCTGCAGGCCCTGCCGGTGAGCGCCACCGTGCGGGTGGTTGCCGGCTATCGGGAGAAACTGCCGTGACACGGTCAAAGGCCGGATTCACCCTGCTGGAGGTCCTGGTGGCCCTGGCCATCCTCGCCGGTTCCCTCACCAGCATCGTGGTGATCTTCAACCGCCACCTCTCCCTGGCCGCAGAGGACCGGAACGAGACCACCGCCCTGCTCCTGGCGCGGGCCAAGCTGGACGACCCGGCCTTCCTCACCGCCGACACCGCGGAGGGGACCTTCGCCCCGGACCGGCCCGACATCCACTGGAAGCGGAAGGAGAACCCCTCCGACTATCCGGGGCTCCGCCGTTACACCCTGACCGTCTCCTGGCAGCAGGGGAAGCGGACCCTCTCCCTGGTTACCTATGGCCGCGCCGCCTCGTAACTGCCGGGGGTTCACCCTGCTGGAGCTCCTGGTGGCCCTGGCCATGGCGGTCCTGATCATGGCGGGGGCCTACACGACCCTCTTCTCCCTGAGCGACGCCCAGGAGCGCGCCAGTGCCGGGATGGAACAGTGGCGGGCCCTGCGCAACACCATGGACCTGCTCCGCAGGGAACTGGCCTCGGCCATGTACCAGACCAACGACAAGCAGCAACGTTTCCTCGTGGAGGACCGCGACATCTACGGCAAGCCGGCGTCCCGGCTCCTGTTTTCCACCCTCGCCCCCCCCTCGGAGGGGCTCGCGTCCGACCAGATCCGGGTCCGCTACTACCTGGAGGAGACCGACGACCACCGGCTGGTCCTCAAACGGGGCAGCGAGCAGCTGGTCTACAAGGAGAACCCCGACGCCGATTATCCGCTCCTGGAACCGGCAGCGGGCTTTCTGGTGGAGTGCTACAACGGCGGCAGCTGGGTAAAGACCTGGGACACGGACCTCACCCACGCCCTCCCCAAGGCGGTCCGGGTCACCATCACCGTCCCTGACGGCGCCGGTGCCCAAGAAGCGTTCCAGTTGATCGCCTCACCGAGGATTACGGCGCAATGAGCGGCCGGCGCGGCTTTGTCCTGGTGGTGGTGCTGGTGGTGGTGGCGCTCCTCACCTCCCTGACCGTCCTGTTCATCAACGAGGTCTACCTGGAGGTGACGGCGGAACACAACGCCCGTGACGCCGCCCAGGGGAGCCTCTTCGCCCAGGGGGGGATCACCGGGGCCCTGCAGCTCCTCACCGCCACGGCGGGGTCCCAGTCCTACACCACCCTGAACGACCTCTGGGCCAAGCCGATCCTCCTGGATGAAGAACAGGGGGAGCTCCGGATCGCCATCGAGGACGAGACCGGCAAACTGAACCTGAACATGGTCTCCCTCCCCAACGGCTCCTTCAACGAGCCGTACCGGCTCATGGCGCTGCGGCTCTTCACCCTGCTCAAGCTGCCGCCGGAACTGGTGGAGACCCTGGCCGACTGGACCGACGAGGGGGACACCCCCCACCCCAACGGCGCCGAATCGTCCTGGTACCAGAGCCTGAAACCGCCCTACCTGCCGCGGAACAGCTATCTGAAGACCGTGGATGAGCTGGCCCTGGTTAAAGGCTTTGCCGGGGCCCCGCTCCAGCGGATCCGCCCCTTTGTCACCGTCTACGGCGATCTGCCCCCCGGCGCGCCGGCGGCCCCGATCAACATCAACACCGCCCCCAAAGAGGTGCTGATGGCCCTTGACGAACGGATCGGCTCGACCCTGGCGGACCGGATCATCGTATACCGCCGCGACACGCCGTTCAAGACCGCCGCAGACCTGGCCCAGGTACCGGGGATGGAGGGGATCGCCCCGTCGCTCCTCACCCGGATCGCCACCAAAGGCGCGGTCTACCGGATCCGTTCCGAGGCCACGGTCAACGGCGTCACCCGGACCATCGAGGCGGTGGTCCGGCTGGGGGGGGCATCCCCCGACATCCTTTACTGGCGGGAATACTGACCGGCAACGGCCGGCATAACACGAGAGACGACACAGCCATGCTCATCCAGGTCATCCAACTCACCGAGAGCGATCTCACCTTTGCCCGCTTCAGCCGTAGCGGCCGGGACCAGCTGCGCCCCCTCACCGGCCTGCGCCTCCCCTACGCCGATCGGGAGGAACTGGCGGCCCTGCTCCGGGACCAGCTCCCTCCCGCCCCCCGTCAGGAAGAGGTCAGGACCATCCTGGCCCTCCCCCCGCCCCTGGTCACCCTCCGGGAACTGCGCCTCCCCTTTACCGACCGGCGCAAACTGCGGGCCGTACTGCCCCTTGAACTAGGGGCCGACACCGCCCAGGGGGATCAGGAACTGGTGGCCGATGCCCTCCCCCTGGCGGACGGTTCCCTGCTGGCAGGCTGGGCGCTGCGGGATGCCGTTGCCGATCTGATCGAACTCCTCACCGCCGCCGAACTTGAACCGGAGGTCGTCACCCTGGCAGCCCTCCACTGGAATCTCCTGCTCCCCCCGGGCCTCACCGGAATTCAGGCCCTAGCCGACCGGCAGGGCCTCACCCTCTGCGACGGCGAAACCGGGGCACTGCTCTACAGCCGCACCCTTCGGACCGACGACCCTGCCACCCTCCAGCGGACCCTCACCTCCCTGGAGCTCGAGCGTTCCCTCACCGTTGCCGCCCTCTTCACCATTGACGGCGAGCTGCCCGGAGAACCGTCCGCCGTCCCTCCCCCGCAGCCGCTCCCCCTGCCGCAGCCCCTGACGGAGCTCCCCTCCGAGGGGCCGCTCCCCCCTGCGGCCCTCGCCCTCCCCCTGGCCGTGGCCCGGGCCTACTGCTCAGGCGAAATCTTCAACCTCCGCAGCAACAGCCTGGCCTGGACCCGCCAGAACAGCCGGTTATTGCGGCGGTTCCGCACCACCCTCATCCTTGCGGCCATCGCCCTCCTCCTCTTCATCGGCGAGGCAGGGAGCCGCTGGTGGCTCCTCACCCGCGATCTGGACTCTCTCAACCACTCCATCGCCCGTATCTACCACAACGTCTTTCCCAACCGGAAAAAGGCGGTGGATGAAGAGGCCGAGATCCACGCCGAGATCCGCCGCCTCGAAGGGGGGATCGCCACCCCCTCCATGCTGGCCTTCTTAAACAGCCTGGCAGCGGACAAAGGGACCAGGATCACCGGACTGAGCGAGATCGACTACGACGGCAGCCGCTTCACCCTCCGGGGAGAGAGCAGCGCCGCCGACGGGGTGGGGGCATTCCGGCAGCGGCTTGCAACAGAGGGGTGGCAGGTGGACGAACCGGAGATCACCACCCGGCCCGACGGCGCCACCCTCTTTGTACTCAAAGGACACCAACGGGGAGGGAGCGCCCTATGACCACCATCATCACCCGGCTCAAAGAGGGGTACTCCCAGCTGGACGCAGGGACCCGGCGGCTCCTCACCGGCACAGCCGCCGCCCTGCTGATCCTCCTCCTGGCCTACGGCATCCTGCAGCAGCATCTGCAGCAGCTGCAGCGCTACAAACAATCCCGCGAGCAGACCCTCACCGATCTGCTCTCCCTACAACAGCGCTACCGCGAGGCAGCGGCCGACGCCGGCCGGATGAAGAACCGCCTTTCCCTGGTAACAGCCACCGACAGCCCCGCCGCCATCATCCAGCAGACCGGCCTGGCGGCCAAGGCCGGCATCCAGGTAAAGCCCCTCCAACGGCAGACCCACGATGGCCTGGTGGAGGACGACGCCGAGGTCTCGGTCTCCGGCCTCACCCTGAACGAACTGGTGAACCTCCTCTACCGCCTTGAGCAAAACCCCAAACCGGTAGGGGTCAAACGGCTCCAGGCCAAGGTGAAATTCAGCGATCCCTCACGCCTCGACGCCACCCTCACCCTGGCCCTCTACCGCGCCGCCCCCCAGGGACAGCCATGACCGTTCCCCCGCGACGACTGGGGCTCTGGCTGGCCGGTGCCGCAACGGCCCTGTTCCTCCTGCCGCTCCTCACCCTGCAGTTCATCCCCGATCAGGTGGTGGAACAGGCCGTCCAGCGGCTCCTGGCCGGCCACGGCATCACCCTCCAGGCCCGCCGGTTCCAGATCACCTTCCCCGCCGGCATCCGGATGGAGGGGCTCACCCTGGGTGATGGCGCCGACACCCTCCTCCGGGCCGAACAGTGCGCCATCCGGCTGCGGCTGCTCCCCCTCTGCATCGGCCGCGTCAGCTGCAGCCTCAGCGCCCGGATCGGCGCCGGCGGCCGGCTTATGGGTGACCTCACCCTCCACCCCCGTCTGCAGGGGGATATCCAGCTCCACAACCTCGATCTGGCCGATCTCCCGATCCTCACCAGCGCCCTGGGCAGCGGCATACACGGCGCCACCAGCCTCCACTGCACCCTTGCCGACAGCCCGTCCACCGGGCTCACCGGCCGCCTCCGGCTCCAGGTGCACAACCTCCGCCTCCAGAGCGTCCGGATCAGCTCCCTGCCGCTGCCCGATGCCACCTTCCCGCTGGTCCGGGGCCTCATCACCCTGAAAGGCCGGACCCTCTCCCTCACCAGCCTGGCCCTCCAGGGAGACGGCATCTACCTGCGGCTCTCCGGCGCCGCCTCCCTGGCCCCGGCCGCCCCCCTCAACCTCACCCTGGAGATCATGCCCGATGCCCAGCTCTTAAACCGCCAGCAATCGGTCTTCCTCCTCCTCTTCCCGTTCCAGACCTCACCGGGCAGCTACCGGCTCCCGATAGGGGGCACCCTTGCCCACCCCCAGATCGCCGGACGCTGATCCACTTGCCACCGGTGACAAAAAACGGCACCAATCCGGCGACGCAAACGGTACCTGCCCGCCCCAACGCCGGGGCGATAACGGTGCCAATACCAGTAACAACAGCAGGTTACGCAGCAACCGGCCATTGGTCCCCAACTTGCATATCTGAATAATCAGGAATCGTTTTGCCGTACCAACCAGCCTCACGCAGAGGCACACTTGAAAGGAGAAGAATCTATGCTTAACAAGATTCGGAACAGAAAAGGCTTTACCCTCATCGAGCTGCTGATCGTTGTGGCGATCATCGGCATCCTGGCAGCCATCGCCATCCCGCAGTTCAGCGCGTATCGGGCCAAGGCGTACAACAGCGCAGCCCAAAGTGACCTGCGGAACCTGAAGACGCAGATGGAATCGGTCTACGCCGATCAACAACAGTACCCAGTCCTCTAGTTACCAACTCTTGAAAGAAAGGAGATACCAGTACATGCAAAAATTTATTCTCAACTCACTTGTTGCGCTTGCCCTCATCGTGCCTGCCTCAGCAGCAATGGCCACAGTTACTATCTCGGGTCAGACAAGCCTTGGCTCCTCCTCATTTACCCCTTCCGCCAAGGTCGGCATCAGCATTACCGCAACCGCATCGGCATACGCCGCAACTTCCTGCCACCTGAACGGCACCTATGAATACGGCACCGTCGGTGGGACCGGCACAACCCAAGACCCTTCCAAGATTTACTCTGCGACTATACCTTCACAATCTTCAACTGCAACAGTAGGCGCTCCTGATGCCACCACTACGGCAACTGCGCTCCCAACTGCCGCAACCTGGCAATAAGTAATTCATTGTTCGCATTCGTGCCAACGCACAAAGGGGCTGGTTTGCATCGTTCAGCCCCTTTCCTTCAACTGCAGTTCCAACTACATGCGTAGTTCACCGTATAAACAACTATCCTTACTCGCCGTTATCCTTTTCCTTGTCTTCTCGCCGTCGATCTTTGGGGAACTCATAACACTTGATGATTATGACATGTACCAGTCTTTACTGGCGCCTGCACCCTTCAATTTCTCGTCACTTTTCTTTCCCCATGCAGCCCAGGGCGCGTATTATCGGCCGCTCATCGGCCTGAGTTACCTGTTCGACAAGCACGTTTGGCTTTTGAACACCCATTTAATGCACCTTGATAATATCTTTTTTCACCTGATAAACGCGCTGCTAGTCTATTACCTTGCCACCATCCTCGTTAAAAACGAAACCGCGCAAGACTCACCGCTGCCGTTGGTCGCAGCTCTCTGCTTCGCCCTGCACCCGATTGTTGGAGAATCCGTCAACTGGATATCAGGCAGAACCGATATCTTCGCCTGCACCTTTGTCCTCCTCGGCACCATAGCGGTGGTCAGATACCGTTCCAGCCACCGTCCGATCTTGTTGGCAATAGCGCTTCTACTGGTTATTCCCGGTTTTCTTGCCAAGGAGACACCGGTTGTATTTCCGCTTAGTCTTATGTTGCTGGTGTTTGCGAGGGATGCAAATCCGGATGACACCACCCCTACATCATGTTCCGAAATAATCCTGTTTGTAACCCTCTCCTCAATAGCCGTTGTGGCGATGATGGTTACCTATTCGGTATGGCCTGTCCTGATCATAGGAGGCGTATATCTGGTCGTAGCGCCTCTCCTGCTTGATCGAAAGGCGTTTGCTGTTCTGTCTCGTCGTCGTGCCCTCATCTACTTGCTCGCACCAGCGTTCGTGATAGGCTTTTTCTTCTTCTTCAGATCATTGGTTTTCACCTCAAATCTTCACAGCATAAACGGCACCGTGACGCTGATTTTCCAAGACCTGAACTATGCCTTGCAGACCTTTCTGGGGGCATCGGCATTTTACCTCAAAAAATTCTTCCTCCCGCTCCCCCTTAATCTGGCTATCCGCGAGATCGACCCATTATACAATCTACTCGGTGTCTTCACCTTCATGTTCTGCCTCTATCTGCTCCGACGGAACACCGTCCCATCGGCACTCTTCCTCTCCGGCGTCATGTTTTTTCTTCCTGCATTGCCGCTTTCTCTGGGGACGGTCACCTGGACCGCCTATGCAGAACGTTACATATACATTTCAACAGCCTTCTGGACTCTGGCGGTACTGATATGGCTGGCTCCTTATCTGCGTACGCAACGAAGGGTTCAAATATTCAAGTACGCTGCCCTCGCCTTGCTTGGCGTAATGGCTGTCATTTCATTCAATCGGAGCCTTGTCTGGAAAACAAATCTGACTTTGTGGAAGGACACGGTTGCCAAATCACCATCGTTCAAGGCAATACGTGCTGACTATATGCTGGCGCTCATCAATCATGGTCAGCTTGATGAAGCTGCCAGGCAGTATACCATCGCACAGGCAATCCCCACCGTCGGTTACAGTGACCGCCTTGATCTTGCAATGGCCCAGATCTATCTGCGAAGGAACAACCTTGAGTGCGCTTCGGCTCTCTATGACGAAATCATCAAAAAATCCCACGGCACTTCAGCAGATGCCTACACAATGTACCTTGAGCTGCTGCGTGCTTTGGCGGCTGATGCCATCTCTCGCCATGAGGCGGCAACGGTTTATCACTCCACGGAGAAGGAACTGATCTGTCTGAAGGGGCTGTACGCGCTTGATCACAACCCAATGCGCTTGTACTACGCGGGTCAATTACAGCTCGCTCTGGGTAAAAAGGCCGAAGCAGCCAGAGATTTCGGGACTGCTGCCGAAAAGTTACCGCCTGGTGATCCGTATGCATCCTTCGCCCGCAAACTGGCGCAACGGCTGTAGTTTGGAACGCTTCAGAACCTCTGGGCCAGGGGTCAAGCAGACAAGGTATCCGCAACGCCCTCATCCCAGGCTGCAAGCATCCGCCCCCCCACTTCTCGAAACTCCGGGTGTCCCGCCATGTATGCTGACAACATACTGCGGGTATCATTTACTCCCTCGGCAACCTCTTCGAAGAGCTGCCCAACTTTTCCCACCGGTAACGCCAGGTGAGTCAAGGCAAACTTCTCCAGGATCTTCCGTGGCCACCACTTCTTGGTGCCTGCCAGCGAGAGTGCCGGAACATCCTTGGGGATATATGCCGCCGTAGTCACCATATCGTACACCGGCGCCAACCGGACCGGTTCCCCGGGCATCTCGTACAGCACGCCGAAATTCTTCAGGTGGGCATCGCCATTCCTGATCATGCAGGAAAGCACCAATGCAGCGAAAAACTGTTCACGGGCCCCCTGCAGGAACTCTCCCGATACGAAATCCTTGATCGACCGTGCCACCCTTTCATAAGTGCTGCCATATTTTTGGGCGGTGCCCACGGCCTGCAGGGAGCAGATATCCTCGAAGCCCAAGGGATATCCTTCGGATGTCAGATCGAACCGCTTCATCACGAACAGCCCGCCATTTGTTAATCGGCATGCAATATTGACCCACTATTGGGGGTAATCGGCGTCCAAAATTGACCCACCCCAGCACTTCCTCCATGCTCTCTGGAACCGTCCAGAGAGAGGAGCATGAA
>JAJYCS010000027.1 GCA_021778115.1 Deltaproteobacteria bacterium | reverse complement strand
AGCCGTCTGCCGATCCGGGATTTCGTGGACTACCTGCCGAAGAATATCAACATCCTCGTGGTGGGGGGGACCCTGGACAGCGCCCTGGGGGTTGATCTCGGCCTGGACAGGGGAGGCAAACCGTTCGGCAGCTTTGCCGGCAAGGCCGGGGTGCGCAACTTCCATATCGTGGATACGGTGCGGGAGGAGGACCTGCTCACCTGGGAGAGCCTGCAGCTGGATCAGATCAAAGGGACCATCGCCCCCTTCTCCCTGGGGATCCGCCAGATCGCCCTGAACGACGTCTACTCCCGGATCGTAGTGCGGAAGGACGGCACCCTGAATCTGCAGAATCTGGTAAGCGAACCGGCGGCCACCAGCGCCAGCCGGCAGCAGGCGGCCGCACCGGCAGGGCCGGCTCCATCCCCACCGGCGGGAGCTGCAGGCGCACCGGCGACACCACCCCCGGCAGCCCCGGTTAGCATCAAAGCGATGACCATCCAGAACGGCACCATCGCCTTCAGCGACCACCATCTGCTGCAGCCGTTCAGGACCACCTTCTACCGGGTCGGTGGCCGGGTGACCGGACTCTCGTCGGCCATGAACAGCTTTGCCGACGTCGACCTGCGGGGGAATCTGGAGAACCACTCACCGCTTTTGATCCGGGGACGGATCAACCCGCTACGCAACGACCTGTTCGTCGACCTGACCATCTCCTTCAAGGATATCGATCTGGCGCCGGCCACTCCCTATTCCGGCACCTATCTGGGCTATGCCATTGACAAGGGAAAACTGTACCTCGATCTGAAGTACCATATCGAACATAGGCAACTTCAGGCATCAAACAAGATCTTTGTGGATCAGTTCACCTTCGGCCCCTCGGTGCCCAGCGACAAGGCCACCAGCCTTCCGGTACGCCTCGGTGTGGCGCTCCTCAAGGACCGCAACGGGGAGATCCACCTGGACCTGCCGGTCTCCGGCCGCACCGACGATCCGCAGTTCAGCATCTGGGGGGTGGTCTGGCAGGTGGTGAAGAACCTGTTCATCAAGGCCGCCACCTCCCCCTTTGCCCTGCTCTCCTCCATGCTGGGATCACACGAGGATCTGAGCGCCGTCCATTTTGCCTACGGCAGCAGCAGCCTGACAACGGCCCAGCAGCAGAAGCTGCTGACCCTTGCCAAGGGGCTGAATGACCGACCGGCCCTGAAAGTGGAGCTGAAGGGGTATGTGGACCGTGAGCGGGATCCCGAGGGGTACCGTAACGCGTTACTGGAGAAGAAGATGCGTCAAGAGAAGTACCTGGCCCTGGCTAGGGCCGGTCAGATCAAAGCCGGAGAGAACAGCGGCCCAATAACCATCCAGCCGGCGGAGTACAGCCGGTATCTGAAGGCGGTGTATCAGAAGGAGAAGTTCCCCAAACCCCGCAACTTCATCGGCATGGTCAAGGATCTGCCCGATGCCGAGATGAAAAAACTGATCCTGGCCAACACCCGTGTGGGGGATCAGGAGCTGCACCGGCTGGCCGCGGACCGGGTGGCGACGGTGCGCAACCTCCTGATCACTGCCGGTAAGATGGCGCCGGAACGGCTCTTCCTCAAGGCTGGCGATATCTACAAGGCGCCCAGCAAGGAGAAGGGGGGGGCCGGTCGGGTCGAGCTGGAGCCGATCGCGCCATGACCGGACGGGTTGCCATCGCCACCCTGGGCTGCAAGGTGAACCAGTTTGATACCGCCGATATGGCGGAACAGTTCCGCGCCGCCGGCTGGGAACTGGTGCCGTTTAACGCACAGGCCGATCTCTACCTGATCAACAGCTGCACCGTTACCGGCCGCAGCGATGCGGAGACACGCCGTATGGTGCGTCGGGCTCGACGTATGAACCCCGCGGCCAGGGTGGTGGCAACCGGCTGCTGCGCCCAGGTGCAGCCGGCCATGCTGGCCGCCCTGCCGGAGCTGGATCAGGTGCTGGGAAACGAGGAAAAACGGAGCATTGTGGCCGCCATTGCCGACGGGGTGAACCGGGTATCCGACTTGACCACCCTCACGGAGGCCGGACCGCTGCGGCTCACCAGCCACCTGGAGCATACCCGCGCCTTCCTGCAGGTGCAAAACGGGTGCGAAAACGGCTGCAGCTACTGCATCGTGCCGGCGGCACGGGGACCGAACCGCAGCGTCCCCCCCGAGGAAGTGATCGCCGCAGTGCAACGCCTCACCGCCGGCGGCTATCGGGAGGTGGTGCTGACCGGTATCCATCTGGGGGCCTACGGAGCTGACCTGCATCCCCCCACTGGTCTGACCGCTCTGGTGGAGCGGCTGCTGGTCGATACCGCACTTCCACGCCTCCGGCTGGGCTCCATCGAACCCAACGAGGTGACCGGCACACTTCTGGACCGTTTTGTCAGCTCAGACCGACTCTGTCCCCACCTGCACATCCCGCTGCAAAGCGGCTGTGATACCGTGCTGGAGCGGATGGGGCGCCGTTACTCGGCCGATAGCTACCACAGACTTCTGGAAGATGTCGCCGCCCGTCTGCCGGACGCCTTCATCGCCGCCGACCTGATCGCCGGGTTCCCCGGTGAGAGCGAGGCTGAGTTCGAGGCCACCCTATTGCTGCTGAAACGGCTGCCGCTGGCCGACCTGCACGTCTTCCCCTATTCGCGGCGCCCCGGCACCCCTGCTGCCGACCTGGCCGGTCAGCTCCCTTCCCCCCTCATCACCAATCGGGCCGAGCTGATGCGCCGGATTGGGGCCGAGAAACGAACTGCCTTCCAACGACGTTTCATCGGCCGGACGGTCAGCGCACTGGGGATCCGCTACGACCCACGGGATAGGACAATCACCGGCCTGACCCCCAACTATCTGGAGGTGCGGTATCCTGCCGGGACCGAGTTGCTGAATCAAGAGGTAAGGGTGCAGGTGACGGCCAGTGAGAAGGGGGTGTTGCTGGGGAGGCGTACGGTGTGACACCGCACCACGTTATGCCGAGGTATCCTCTACGCGGCAGAGCGCCCTGCCCCGCGCCAGCCTGACCCGCAGCTGCTGCCCTGTGGTAAGCTGGTTGACATCCCGCACCACCCTGCCATCGGCAACAGATTCCGTGACACTGTACCCCCGGGCCAGGGTCTGCAGGGGCGACAGGGCATCCAACCGGGCGGCGGCCTCCCCCTGTTCACGCATCAGATGGTCCAGCAGGGAGGTAACACGACGTTCGGCCCGTTCAGACAAGATGAGCAGCTGCTGCCGCAGATGGCCGATCCAGAGCGACGGGTGCCGGTCGTACAGCTGCCGCTCAAGCCGGGCCAGCAGGTCACGCCGTCGGGTCAGCAGGTTATGCAGACCGTTTTCCAGACGCTCGGCGAGGTCATCCACCCGCTGCCCCAGATGCCCCAGCAACAGGGTCGGATCATGCACTGCGCGACGCAGTCCATCCACCTGACGCCGCTGCAAGCGCAAGAAACCTTGCATGGACAGGTGTAAACGATGTTGTAAACCATCCACCCTCTGCCGCAGCTCCTCGCTGCTGCTACAGACCAGTTCCGCTGCCGCCGACGGGGTGGGCGCCCGCAGGTCGGCGACAAAATCGCAGATGGTCCAATCGGTTTCATGCCCCACCGCCGAGATGACCGGTATCCGCGAACGCCGCACCGCCCGGGCTACCACCTCTTCGTTAAAGGCCCACAGATCCTCCAGAGAGCCGCCACCCCGCCCCACGATCAGGACATCGACTCCCTGCAACCGGTTCAGGTCATCGATGGCCTGGGCGATCTCCGCTGCCGCCCCCTCCCCCTGCACCCGCACCGGATAGAGCAGGAGATCCAGGGCGGCAAAACGCCGGCCCAGCACGTTCAGGATATCATGAATCGCTGCGCCGCTTGGTGAGGTGACCACCCCCACCCGTCTCGGCAGGGTGGGCAATGGCCGCTTTTGGGCCGCATCGAAAAGCCCCTCGGCGGCCAGGCGCTCTTTCAGCTGCATGAAGGCCGTCTGCAGGGCGCCGGCACCTTTGGGTTCGAGGTATTCAGCGATCAGCTGATACTCACCCCGCGATTCATAGACCGAGAGCCGCCCCCGCACCACCAGGGCCATCCCCTCCGCGGGCCGGAATTTAAGAGCCTTGGCACTGCTGCGAAACACCACACAACGCAGCATGGCACCCTTATCCTTAAGGGTAAAATAGAGATGGCCCGATCCCGGCTGGGCGAGGTTGGAAACCTCCCCTTCAACCCAGCAATGGGTAAAGTTATCCTCAAGCAGCTCCTTCAGCAGCGAGGTAAGCCGCGACACCGAGATGATCGTCCGTTCACCAAAGAGGTCCATGGGGAGAACCTACCATGAACCGGATGCACGGTCAAACCGGGGTTGACCGGGTCGGGGGTTTTGCCTATGATGCGGCACCATGAATAACTTTCCCTACATCCTGACCATCTCATCCGAAAAAGGGGGGGTCGGCAAGACCACCCTGGCAACCAACCTGGCCATCTACCTGAAGGCGATGCAACCGGACCTGCCGGTTACCGTCATCTCCTTTGACAACCATTTCACCATCGACAAGATGTTTGAATTGAAGGGCCAGCAGCGGACCGGCACCGTACGGGACCTGCTCAACGGCACTCCGGGCAGAGAGCTGATCCTGCAGGGGCAGTACGGCGTCCAGTATATCCCCTCATCGGACCAACTGACGGAACTGTACCAGGAGTTCAAGGGGCCGATGGCCCTCTGCAGGATGATCGCCGAATCAGGGCTCTCGGGGATCGTGCTGGTGGATACCCGGCCCGACCTGAATATCCTGACCCAGAACGCCCTCTACGCCGCAGATCGGGTGTTGATACCGGTGAAGGACATGCCCAGCCTGGAAAACTGCAAACATATCTTCGCCCTGTTCGATCAACGGGGGATCGACAAGCGATCGCTGGCCCTGATCCCCTGCCTGATCGACAACCGGATCAAATACGACGGCATCTTCAAGGATCAGCGTACCCTGCTCAAGGCGTTTGCGATCAATCGGGGCTACCGCTGTCTGGAGACCTACATCTCCAAGAGCCCCAAGGTGGAAAGCTTAAATACCAACCCGGACGGCAAGGTCTACCCGATCCTGACCCATGCGCGGGAGACCGATGTACATGGCCAGTTTACGGAACTTGCCCGCGATCTCCTGACCAGTTACCAGACCACGGCCGAACCGCGGGCCTACCTTTATCACCGTTGGCTGCAGGAAGAGGAGAGTCGGAAGAAAGAGGCCTTTCTGGCTCGCCTGGAAGGGATACCGGCCCACTGCGTCATCTGCGGCAGGGCACTGGACGGTCCCACCGGCAAGGGGTTCTTCTACGAATCAGCCGATCGGAACAGCCGGGGTTTTCTGCACAGCGACTGTTTTGTCGGGGCCCTCTGCAGCACCCTGTACCACCAACCCGCAGTCGGACCGGCATCGGAGGCTTCGCTGCAGATGGCGCGGGAAAACGCCCGTGAATCGGTCGCGGTATTCGTGCCGTTGCAGGAGGAGGACGGTCAGTACCGGCTCCGCTGCATCCAGTTTGACCGGCGATGCAGCCCCCTGCTGGAACGGACCATCCCGCTTGCCGGTTTCCGTGAGGGACAGTTCAACGGGATCAATGATCAGCTCTACCTGCTGTTGAACGAATCCCTGGCAGGATACGACGGTGGGCTCCGCAACAGCTGGCTGGCTGTGCATCCGGTGGATGAGGCTAGACCTGAACAGGTCCTGCAGGAACCGTCCTATCGCCATCTGCAGGAGTACCACCAGCGGGTGGCCCAGCAGCTGGAACCGCGTGCCGCCTAGCGGAGCAGACGGGAGACATGCACCAGGGTGATCCCCTGCCCCTTCAGACCGGGCAGCACCTTGGCCAGGGTGGCGATGGTGGCGGGGTGCGGATGACATATGGCAATGGCCCGGCCGGTACGGCGGGCCCGTTCCACCGCCTTTTGCAGCTGCCCCCGGATATAGGTCTCATCCTGCTCGTTGTCCAGAAACAGGTCGCGCCGTGCGGTCTTCACCCCCAGCTCGGCCGCCACCTGACTCCCCACCGTGTCCGGCGTGGTCACACTGTCGACAAAGAACATCCCCCGTTTCTTCAGTTGCTCCAGCACAACCCGCATCTTGGCACGGTCCTCGGTAAAGGCCGAGCCCATATGGTTATTGGCCCCCACCGCCTGGGGAACCCTCGCAAAGTCCGCCTCCAGCAGCCTGACGAGCTGACCGTCGTCATACGTGAGCAGCAGGCCGTTCGCCTCAAGACGACGCTGGGGATACCCCTTCGGCTGCATCGGGATATGGAGCATCACCTCACCGCCTCGCGCTGCGGCAACAGCGGCCACCTGGGCGTCATCACGCAGGCCGGGGATAACCGAGTAGGTAATCGGCGCCCCGATGGCGGTCAGTCGCTCCACTTCAGCCAGTGAACTCCCCATATCATCCACGATGACGGCAAGCTCCCCCCCGCCGGATGAGCGGCGCCCCGTGGGGATGGGTGGCGTGACGGCAGCAGGCGCCTGAGGCGGCGCCATGCGGGCAGCGGAACGCGCCGGTTGCGGCGTAACCGCGGGAGGGAGCGGCGTAGGGGCCGGTATCGGCTCGACCAACTGCGGCGATGGCGGGGGCGCCGGGGACTGCCGCTGATGCCAGCCAAAAAAGTAATAGCCCCCCACCATCAGGAGCAGCGCCACGGTAAGGAAAACGGCAAGGGCGGTTGCACCCTTGCCGTTTTCCTTTTTGTAGCGGTTACGGGACGTACGAGCGTTCCTCGACATCTATGGTTTCCCTGATTTCAGGCCCTTGAGGATCTCCCAGCTCTTCAGCAGATCAACGGCCCGCATCAGCTGGTAATCCGATTTCAGGAGATCCTCCAGCTTCTGCTCAGCCTTGTCCGACTTTGCCGCCTTGAGGTCATCCTGTTTCCCGGCCGCCCCCCCCTTGCCGTCCCCTTCGAAATGATTTTCCAGGTCTTTTTCACGGACCAGCAGCATCTCGCGCTTAACCGGGGCCTTGGGGAGTTCAATCTGATCCACCACGATATCGGGGGTAATCCCCTTTGCCTGTATGGAGCGGCCCAGAGGTGTGTAGTAGCGTGCCGTGGTCAGGCGCAGGCCGGAGCCGTCGGCAAGAGGAATGATGGTCTGTACCGACCCCTTGCCAAAGCTCTGGGTCCCCATGATAACGGCCCGCTTATGGTCCTGCAGGGCGCCGGAGACGATCTCGGAGGCGCTGGCGCTACCGGCGTTGATCAGCACCACCATCGGGTAGTTCGGCTCCTTGCTGTCATTACTCGAGGTAAACTGCATCTTGGACTCTTTTTCACGGCCCGAGGTATAGACGATCAGACCGCCTGCGGAGATAAAATGATCCACCACCCGCACCGCCTGATCCAGCAACCCGCCGGGGTCGTTACGCAGGTCGAGGACCAAGCCCTCCAGGGGCTTGCCCTTGTTCTCCGTCACCAGTGTCTTCAGGGCCTTGGCGAAGTCGTCATCGGTCCGTTCCTGAAACTGGGCAATCCGGATATAGCCGTAGCCGCCATCCAAAAGCCGCGATTTGACGCTGGTCACCTTGATGATCTCACGCTGGAGGGTGAACTCCTTGGGACGATCAAAGCCGTCCCGCATGATGGTAAGCACCACCTTGGTACCTTGGGGCCCACGCATCCGTTTCACCGCATCGGTGATGGAAAGGTCCTTGGTGAACCGGTCATCGATCTTGAGGATCTGGTCGCCGGCCTTTATGCCGGCCCGCTGGGCCGGGGTCCCCTCGATGGGGGCGATCACCGTCAGAATGCCGTCCTTGATGCTGATCTCAATCCCCAGGCCGCCAAAAGAACCCTTGGTGTCGATCTTCATCTCTTTAAAATTGTCCGGCGTCATGAAGGAGCTGTGCGGGTCAAGAGCTGCCAGCATGCCGTTAATGGCGCCATAGATCAACTTTTTGGTGTCCACCTCTTCCACGTAGTTCTTTTTCACAATGGTCATGACATCGGTGAACAGACCGATATATTCGTAGTCCTTGCCCCCCTCCGCGTTACAGCGCCGCTGGGTGCTGATACCGATAAAGGTGATCAGGACAACCGCCACCACCAAAAAACCGAAGGCCACCCGTTTTGTTCTGCCTGGTTTCTGCATTCTGGTCTCTTCCTCCGCATGGTCAAACAAACTGTACAGCTCGGTATACTACAACGGACCTTATCAAGAAACGAGCTTTTTTTCGCAGCGTCTACCGGATCCAACCGGCGGGATCCAACGGTTTACCGTTATGCCGGATCTCGAAGTAGAGACCCGCTCCCCGTGTGGAATCCAGATCACCCACAAGCGCCACCGTGTCTCCCCGCCGCACCTCACTCCCCACCGTGCGCAGAATACGGGCGGCATGGGCGTACAACGAGAAGTAACCACCGCCATGATCGACGACCACCATGTTGCCAAACCCCTTGAAATATTCGGCAAAAATCACGGTACCGTCGTAGATCGCCTTGATCGGGGCGCCGGACGGCGCAGCGATGAATATCCCCTTGGCAACGGTGTACGAGTTGAACTCAGGATGTTTATGCTTGCCGAACCCCTCCACCACCTGTCCACGTACCGGCATCGGCATCCGCCCCTTCTGTGAGGCGAAGCCGCGGTCCGGCACCGGCGGTAACTCGGCGGGCAGTTTACGAGAGGGGCCGGGACGGACCTGACGCTTCGTAAAGGCCCGACGCCGGCTCTCCGCCTCCAAACGGTTGATCATGGTCTGCAGACGGGCGGCATTGGCCTGCAGCTCCCTGATGGAGGTTTCGTAGGACTTTCGATCTCCCTGCACCTTGGAGAGATAGTTTGCCTTGTTCTTCTTCTCTTGCTCAATCTCCATCTTCTTGGCCGAGATATTGCCCTTGAGTTTCTCCTTACTGGCGACATCCTGCTCAAGCCGCTGCTTCAACTGGCGCAACTCTGCGAGCTTCTGATTGTACTCGGCAAACATCTTCTTGTCATGCTCCACGACCGAACGCATGTAGCGCAGGTTTTCCGCCATCTGCGGAAAACTCTCGGCAGAGAAGAACATACGGACCGAACCCAGCTCACCCGCCTTATAGAGTGCAGTCAGTCGTCCCTCAATCTGTTGCTGTTTCTGCTGGGCCTCGGCAGTGACCTGCGCCACCTCCTGTTCGGTTTGGGCGACGGCCCCTTCTACCGTCGTCAGGTCATGGTTGAGCCGGTTGAGCTCCGCCTCCTTGCGGGTCAGGTTGTTGAGGATCACCTGCAACTCCTTGGAGACCGTCACCTCAACCCGCTTGGTCTTTTCAGCAGGATCTGTTTGGCCCGGATCTCACGTTTGACCCCGCGCAACTCCTCATGGGGAGAAGCGGCACAGACCGCACCGGTCATAACCAACACCAGCCCGGCTATACATGACGGTAAATGACGCATCTGTCAGTTATCGGCCATAAAGCGGCGCAGGGAGGTAAGGCTCCCCAAAAATCCCAGCAGCGCACCGGCCAGCACCAGGGCGACCATGAACTCAACAGGCAGGAAGGCCAGACCGGAGGAGGCGGGGTTGAAGGTCAAAAAGTTACCGGCATTATGGAGAAACAGTTGATAGAAGAGCACCAGCAAAAGCAGTGACAAAAGGCCGCCAGCCACCCCCTGCAGCAGACCCTCGATCAAAAACGGCATCTTGATGAACAGACGGGTAGCCCCGACCAGAGACATCACCTCCAGCTCATCACGTCGGGCATAGATGGTGAGGCGGATGGTATTGGAGACGATGAATATCACGGGTACCAACAGAAAACCACCCACCAGCGCACCCACCAGACGCATGAAGGTCAGGAAGGTGTTGAAGCGGCGCACCCACTCCTCTCCGTATTGAATCTCGCCGATACCCGGCAGCGTCTTCAAACGGCTGACATAGGCCTCCACCGCCTCACTGCTGCGGTTATTCCGTTTGAGGGCGATCTCAAATGAGGTGGGCAGGATATCGGGCCGTACCCCTTCCAGCAGGGTATCCTGGCCTTTAAGCCTCATCTTGAAGCGTCTGAAGGCCTCATCACGGCTTACCCAGGTGACCTTGGCGGTGCCGGGGAGGGTCTGTATCCTCCGCTGCAGGTCGGCCTGTTCCTGCGAGGCCAGATCCCTGTCGAAGTACACCGTCACCTGCACCCGCTCGCTCCAGGATTCAGCGGCGTTCTCCAGGTTGACCACCAGCAGCATGAACAGGGCCACAATCAAAAGTGCCAGGGTGATGGTCCCAACGGTGACCGCATTGACAAAGAGGTTCTGTCTGATATTGGTCATGGCCCGACCGAAAAAATAACGCAGTCGGCCCGAGGCCCCCTGATGAGACATGGTGGGACGCTTCACCACATTACGGGATGACCGCATCACCCACCCCCTCGTGCCCGGCCAGTTCTCCGCCCAGCAGCCGGATCGTCCGGTAGTGGGCATGCTCGATCAAGCGACGGTCATGGGTGGCCACCACGACGGTGGTCCCCTTGACATTGGCTTCCTTGAATATGTTCATAATCTGCTGCTTGTTGGCATCGTCCAGGTTGCCGGTAGGTTCATCGGCCAGCAGGATCTTAGGGCTGTTGACCAATGCCCGGGCAAGGGCCACCCGCTGCTGTTCACCGCCGGACAAACGTTGTGGGATGAGATGGATCTTGGACTCCATCCCCATCTGCCGCAGGATATGCATGACCCGCCTGCCGATATCTCCTCGATCCCAACCCAGAACCTCAAGGGTAATGGCCACGTTTTCGAACACGGTACGGTTCTGGAGCAATTTGAAATCCTGAAATACCACGCCGATGCTACGCCGGAGCAACGGCAGCTGGGAGCGGCGGTAACGGCTGATGTTCTGTCCGTCGATCAGCACCTGACCCCGGGTGGGGGTAAGTGCACCATAGATCAGACGCAGCATGGTGGTCTTACCGGCGCCGGAGGGACCGGTCAAAAAGACAAATTCGCCCTTGGTCACCCTGCAGGAGATGTTCTGCAGAGCGGTTGCATCCTGCTGATAGGCCAGGGAAACGGCATGAAACTGGATCATGGGGCACCACGTTATATCAGGGTCATGCCGGTCCGACCGGCACCGGCACAGGTTACAGCCTCTACCATGTACTACACTCAATAACAACCCAAACCTGCTGCCTGTGCGCCGTCAGCTCAGGCTTTGGAGAGGCCGATCACCCAACAGATGGCCAAAATCAGGGCCAGCCCCCCCAGCCGCACTCCCTGACGCCGGTCAAATGAACGGCCGGGAAAGGCACGTGCGATAAAGCGTCCCATAACGACCGCCCACGACCAAAAGGAGACGGCCGCCACCACCGACCAGAAATCAGGGGGCATAATCGGCACGCCTCCCCGCTATCCGCCGAAGCAGGCTGCCCAACTTAAGCTTCCAGACCATCAGTACCGCCTCCCGGACGATCCGCTTTGACATCTTGGATTGACCTGCCCGGCGATCGATGAAGATGATAGGCACCTCGCATATCCGGGCGCCGAGCTCGGCGCACCGAAAGTGCATCTCGATCTGGAAGGAGTAGCCGTCGGAACGTATCCGATCCAGGTCTATCCGTTCCAGGAGGGTGCGGCGGAAACATTTGAAGCCGCTGGTGCAGTCCATGATACTGAGGCCCGTCACCAGCCGGGTATAGACGTTGGCGCTATAGCTGAGCATCAGACGCCGCAGCGGCCAGTTGACCACGCTGATCCCGTTGGTATACCGTGAACCGATCACCAGGTCATAATCGGCAATGTTATCCAGAAAAAGCGGCAATATATCAGGATCATGAGAAAAATCGGCATCCATCTCAATCAGATAGTGAGCCCCCAACTGTAAGGCCCTGCGGAACCCCTCGCGATAGGCCGAGCCCAGCCCCAGCTTGCCAGGACGATGGAGGACCTGAATACGACTGTCCCGAGCAGCCAATGCATCGGCCAGTTCTCCGGTGCCGTCAGGGGAATGGTCATCAACGATCAGTATACGCAGTGAGGGATGCTGACTCAGGATACGGCTGGTCAACGGGTTAAGATTATCCCGTTCGTTGTAGGTGGGTATGACGACGTAGGCTATGTCCATGGCGCTCGTTATCTGGACAGTTGCACAAAAAAAGAGGACGCCTGTTAAACGCCCTCTTGGTTACCATGGCGGGGTTGACGGGGCTCGAACCCGCGACCTCCGGCGTGACAGGCCGGCACTCTAACCAACTGAGCTACAACCCCGTGCAAACTGCATGTTTCTGTCGACGTCCAGCCCGCAATCTGTATCGACAGACAACGTTCCTGACAGATTGAGAACGCTAGCTATACAGACAAATCCCCCCCTTTTCAAGCAAAAAATGTCGACCGGACACGACGCACCAGAAACGGGACCGCAAACATCGCCACAAGGACGATCAGCATCGTGATGTCGGGATCCTTGATATACCGGTTGAGACGGAGCGTTGAAAGGGCAATGACGGCATAATAGAGCATATCCCCTGCAATGGCAAAGGTCCAGCCGGCCACAAAGCCGTACCCGGCGGCATGGGCGGACGCCCGTCCCGTCATCGGATCAACGCCAAAGGCGATCATAACGAGCGCAACAGGACCGGCACCGACTCCGCCAAACGGGGCGACAGTACGGGAGGAGGCCTTTTCCAGGGCGGCACCGAGGCGGGCGAGAAACGGTATCCCCGTGCAGAGCCGGGTGATGCCGCGGAGCACCGGTTCAAAGGCACATGCCAGCAGAAGGTCTGACAGCAGATACAGGGTGGCGGTGATGGGCCAGGGGATACGCTGTGTCTGCGCAAGGAGCACACCTGCCGGTATCCCCCCGCCAACCGGGATGAGGAACAGCTTGACAACCGCCAGCATACTTGACGCTGCGTGGGACGGGAGAAGAGCCGGTTCAGGCATTGTAAAGACACTCATGGGGGGCAACCTGCCCTACACAAGAAAAGCCCCTGTTTTTTCAGTGGCTTTGACTTGTCTGCACCTTATCGGACAGTGAAATGGTGGGTGAAGAGGGGATCGAACCCCCGACATCCAGCTTGTAAGGCTGGCGCTCTCCCAGCTGAGCTATTCACCCGTTTCCTGCGGAATATCGTATGGCGGGGCAGACGGGGCTCGAACCCGCGACCTCCGGCGTGACAGGCCGGCACTCTAACCGACTGAGCTACTGCCCCTTGGAAATAACACAACGAGGTGCAACAAACAGGCGAAACACTGATTACTTCGTGTTAACCGCTTCCTTCAAGGTTTTGCCCGGTTTGAATTTGGGCACTATCGCAGCAGGGATGGTGATCTTCTTACCAGTCTGGGGGTTTTGACCTTTGCGAGCTGCGCGCTTACTGGTGCTGAAGGTGCCAAAACCGACCAAACTCAGCTTGTCGCCTTTTTTGAGTGCTGCGGTAACGGAAGTGATGAAGGCTGACACGGCCTTTTCAGCATCTACCTTCTTCAGACCGGCATGTTCGGCAACAGCGGTAATCAGTTCAGCTTTGGTCACGTGACACCTCCTGAAAACGTGTAAGAGTGAGTGGCGAAGCGTTGTCGTCTTAACAGATGCGGTTTGAGGGTGTCAAGCACTTTTTCAGGTTTTACGCCGCTGCAGAGACGGTCGCCTGATCATAAACCAGTAACGGCCGCTCTCGACGATAGATCACCTCTTCGTTGATTACGACCTCACGCAGATGCTGCTGTGAGGGAATTTCATACATGATATCCAGCATCGCGCCTTCCAGAATGGCCCGCAAACCACGTGCGCCGGTATTGCGCTTGATGGCCTCCTTGGCGATGGCAACCAGGGCGCCATCGGAAAAACGGAGCCGCACCCCTTCCATCTCCAGAAGCTTTTGATACTGTTTGGAAAGGGCGTTTTTGGGTTCGGTCAGGATCTGCACGAGGGCCTCTTCATCCAACTCCGTCAGGCTGGCAAGCATCGGCAGACGCCCAATAAATTCAGGAATGTAACCGTATTTCAGCAGATCTTCCGGCGTCACCTGCAACAGCAGCTCACCGGCCTTCTTCTCTTCCCGTTTTCTGACATCGGCCCCAAAACCGAGGGTCTTTTTGCCGATCCGTTGCTGAATAACGGCATCCAGCCCGGCAAAGGCGCCTCCACAGATGAACAGGATGTTGGTGGTGTCCACCTTCAGAAACTCCTGCTGCGGGTGCTTGCGTCCCCCCTTGGGAGGGATGCTGGCCACCGTACCTTCCATGATCTTCAGGAGGGCCTGCTGTACCCCTTCACCGGAGACATCACGGGTCAATGAGGGGGAATCGGCCTTGCGTGCGATCTTATCGATCTCATCGATGTAGACAATCCCCTTCTGAGCCCGTTCCACATCGTAATCCGCTGCCTGCAGGAGCGACAGGATGATATTCTCCACATCCTCTCCCACATAGCCGGCCTCGGTCAGGTTGGTGGCATCAGCCATGGCAAAGGGGACCTTGAGTATCCTCGCCATGGTCTGGGCAAGCAGCGTCTTGCCGGAACCGGTTGGACCAAGGATAAGGATATTGCTCTTCTGCATCTCCACATCACCCGGCTTGGGTGGAACCTCGATCCGTTTGTAATGATTATAGACCGCCACTGAAAGGACCTTCTTCGCAATCTCCTGCCCCACCACATAGTCATCAAGAAACTCTTTGATCTCGCGTGGTTTAGGCAATTTTTTGAGATCCGGTCCCAGCGCATCCTCCATCCGGCTCTCTTCAGCGATGATGTCATTGCAGAGTTCGATGCACTCATCGCAGATGTAAACCGCCGGACCGGCTATAAGCTTTATGACCTCATCCTGGCTTTTACCGCAGAAGGAGCAGGTTAGGTTATCCTGCCCGTTATTCCTCCGACCCATGCCGCACCTCCTCGCCAAGCCGCCGTTGCATGACGGCATCAATCAGGCCATATTTGCAGGCGTCTTCCGCCGACATGAAGTAATCACGCTCGGTATCGTTCTCCACCTTTTCCAGGGGCTGCCCTGAAAGCGCCGCCAGAATACCGTTGAGTTCACGTTTCATCCGCAGGATCTCTTCGGCGTGGATCTTGATATCGGTGGCCTGCCCGCTGAATCCTCCCAGAGGCTGATGAATCATGATCCGAGCATGGGGCAGCGCAAAACGCTTCCCCTTTTCACCGGCAGTCAGGAGCAAGGCCCCCATGGAGGCGGCCTGTCCGATGCAGATGGTTGAGACCGGGGCCTTGATATAACGCATGGTGTCGAATATCGCCATGCCGGCGGTCACCACCCCGCCGGGAGAGTTGATGTAGAGGTGAATATCCCGATCAGGGTCCTCGGCCTCAAGAAAGAGGAGTTGCGCGATCACCAGATCTGCCACCGGATCGTTTATCTCACCACCTAAAAAGACAATCCGCTCCTTTAAGAGACGTGAATAGATGTCATATGCCCGTTCACCACGACCGGACTGTTCAACCACCATCGGTACATACATGCGTAACTCCTCTATGCCTCGCCGACCTTTACCAGCTCCGAGGCATCAACCTCAGTTATGCTGGCCAGTTCCAGAAGAAAGGCGATCGCCTTCTCCTCTTTCAACTCAGCGATTAATGAATTGCGGGCATTGGCCTGTGCTGCATAGAACTCTCGAATGCGGGTCAGCATCTCCTCATTGCCTGCCGCAATCCGGGCGTAGCGCGCCTCCATCTCCTCATCGGTGACGACGATATTCTCCTTTTCAACCAAGGCCATAATCAAGAGCCCGCCCTTCACCTTCTGGGCCGCCTCATCCCAGTAACGGGACTTGAAGGCATCCTCGGTGAGTCCCATCATCTCAAAGGAGAGGCGCTGGCTCTTGAGGCGTTCCTTCATGTTCTCCAACATGAACTCCACCTGACGACGCACCATGGAGTCAGGCACCTCCAAGGGATTTCTGGCGATCAGAGCGTCAATCACCCGCACCTTGAGATCGGTCGAAATCCGTTCCAGCTCCTGTTGTGCGCGCATCTCGGACAGCTTCGTGCGCATCTCCACAAGGGTCTCAAACTCACCGAACTGCTGGGCAAAATCGTCGTTGAGCTCCGGCAGCTCCTTCCGTTTGAGTTCCTTCACCGTAACCGTAAAGAAGGCTGATTTGCCGGCAAGCTGGGCGTTTGTATGGTCTTCCGGCAAGGTGACAGCGATCTCCCGTGTCTCCCCCACCGCCATACCGAGCAGCCCTTCCTCAAGGCCCGGCAACAGACGGCCAGATCCCAGTTCAATCTGGGCATCCTGTCCGTTGGTCTCCTCATCCGGATGTCCAGGGACCGTGAAGGAGTAATCAACCGTGACCAACTGACCGGCGGCCACCACGTCATCTTCCACCGGCATGAGCTGTGCCATATTCTCGCGCATCCGCTCGATCTCGGCATCAACGGCATCCGGGGCCTCCTGGTAACGCTCCTTTTGGACCAACAGGCCCTTGTAGTCGTTCAGGAGGATCTGCGGCATGACCTCCACCAACGCGGCGTACTTAAAAGGGATACCCTCTGCGACCACCGGCATTTCCTGAATGAGCGGCGCGTCAACCGGCTCAATCCGATGCTCATCAAGGGCGGCAAACAGGGTCTGTTCATAGAGACGACGCATGACCTCATCCTGCATGGCGTCCCGATAAAACTTCTTGATCATCTGCAGCGGCGCCTTACCCTTACGAAAACCGGAAAGCGTGGCCTTTTTCTGGATACCGGCAAACGACTTCTCAATCTCGGCGTTGACCCGCTCGGCGGGGACCTCAACACTGACCTTACGCTTGACTGCATTGATCTCTTCTACCTGAACCTGCATATAATCGGCCCTCACTTGGCTGGAATGTACCCATCGAGAAGTTGCACAAATTGGTGCGAGAGAGGGGAGTCGAACCCCTACGGTTGCCCGCCAGATCCTAAGTCTGGTGCGTCTGCCAGTTCCGCCACTCTCGCACTACAGAGGTTTTGTAACGTATGGGAAACGTTATGATACGTCAAGCGATTTGGTGCGGGCAGCCGGGGTCGAACCGGCACAGCCTTGCGACCGAGGGATTTTAAGTCCCTTGTGTCTACCAATTCCACCATGCCCGCCAATGACAAAACAGTCAGGGGCACGCGCTATCTACGCCCCTGACTGTTGCAATCTCTTCTGCTGCGCAAGAAAACGGAACTCAGTTGCCGTTTGCCTTATCCATGCGACTCTTCAAGAGGTCTCCAAGATTTGAGGTGGCCTCACCCTGACTCCCCAGATAGGATTCAAATTCGGCTTTTTCCGCAGCCGCCTGCAACCCCTTGACCGACAGCGATATACGCCGTTCCCTTGGATCGGCGCTTAAGACCACAGCCTCAATTGCATCACCAATCTGGACGAAATCCTTGGCGCTGGGTACTTTCTCGCGGGACAGTTCAGAGACATGGATCAGACCTTCAATCCCCTCTTCAATCTCTACAAAGACGCCAAAGTCAGTGGTTGAGGCCACTTTTCCGGTCAAACGGGTGCCGGGTGCGTACTTCTGGGGCACCAAGGACCATGGGTCGGGCGAGAGCTGTTTGATACCAAGGGAAACCCGCTCGTTCTGGGGGTCAACCTTCAGCACCACCGCCTGCACCAGATCACCTTTGCCGTACAGATCACCCGGATGCTTGATCCGCTTGGTCCAAGAGATATCGGAGACATGCACCAGACCGTCAATACCGTCTTCAATGCCGATGAACATGCCGAAATCGGTCATATTCTTGATCTGGCCTTCCAGCTTGGTACCCACCGGATACCGTTCGGCGATGGACTGCCAGGGATTGTCGCTCACCTGCTTGAGGCCCAGGGATATCTTACGGTTCTGCAGGTCAAGCCCCAGCACCACGACTTCCACCTGATCGCCGACGTTCAGCATATCGGCTGCCTTGCGCACACGCTTGGTCCAGGACATCTCAGAAACGTGAACCAACCCTTCAATCCCGGACTCAAGCTCAACAAAGGCGCCGTATTCCATCAGGCTGACCACGCGACCTGAGACCCGCACACCCACAGGATAACGCTCTGCAAGATCCTGCCAGGGGTCCGGCAGGGTCTGTTTAATGCCGACCGAGACCTTGCCCTTCTCACGGTCGAACTTGAGGACCTTGACGGTCACCTCCTGGCCAGGGGTCAGGAGATCGGCCGGTTTACTGACACGCCCCCAAGAGATATCGGTGACATGCAACAGACCATCCACGCCGCCAAGATCCACAAAGGCGCCATACTCGGTCAGGTTTTTAACCACCCCTTGCATAATCTGACCTTCGGTCAGTTTTTCCATGGTGACCTTGCGGGCTTCAGCCCGTTCTTCCTCCAAGAGAACCCGCCTGGAGAGGACGATATTACCCCGCTTCTGGTTCAGGCTGATCACGCGGAACCTGCCGCTCTGGCCGATGTAGGCATCACCGTTGCCGGAAGGACGGATATCCACCTGTGAGGCAGGCAGAAAGGCGTTCACGCCGCCGATATCCACCGTAAATCCGCCATTGGTCTTCGTGGCAATGGTCCCTTCCACAATGGCGCCTTCACCGCCCGCCTCGTGAATGGTCTCCCATGCGGCCATCTGGTCGGCCTTACGCTTGGAATAGCGGTTGCCCCCGTCACGGCTGGCCATCACCTTGATCTTGTCCCCGACCTGGACGTTAAGAACACCCTCGGCATCCTTGAACTCGCTGATCGGCACGATCCCCTCTGATTTACGCCCTACATCCACCAGCACCGTATCAGGATCAACACGAACAACCGTCCCTTCCCATATCTTGTCGCGCTCAGGCCGGTCTTTCTGCTCCTTCAGGCTGGCGCTAAACAGTTCAGCAAATTCGTTACTCTGATGCTCAACATCCATCTCGTCCGTGTCGACGTTGAGCCGTTTTACCTCAGTCATGAGACCCGTACCCCCTGGTTGATTTTGCCCCCTGCCACCGCCGACCGGTAACAGGTGCGAGTTAATTACTGTTACACACTTTGCGGGATAATTCAATGCGAATTATTGATCGTCTGAAGCCGTTCCATGACGTCATCGATGATCCATTTTGGTGTCGAGGCGCCGGCGGTGACGCCAACCCGACGAACCCCGGCAAACCATGCCGGGTTCAATTCAGCGGCGGTCTCGATATGGTGGGTACGGGACTGCAGATCGGTACAGATCTCAGCAAGGCGGCGGGTGTTTGCGCTGTTGAAACCGCCGATCACCACCATGCAATCGACCTGCTGGGCCAGCTCGGTGGCCTCCTGTTGACGGACCGCCGTGGCATCGCAGATGGTGTTGAAGACCCGTACCTCACCGCCACGACGCAGACATTCAGTTACCACGCTCCGTAGATTCTCAAAGGACTGAGTGGTCTGCGCCACTACTCCCATCTTGCCCATCCTGGGTAGCTTGCGCACCTCATCGCCGGAGGCCACCACATAGACCTTATCGGTTGCATATGAGACGATCCCCTGCACCTCGGGATGTTCAGCATCTCCAACCACCAGAACGCTATAGCCGGCGTCGGAGAGGTATTGCACATATTCCTGAGCCTTTTTCACAAAGGGACAGGTGGCATCCACGATCTCAAGCCGTTTGCGTTGCGCCTCTTCCATCTCGCTGGCAAGTACCCCGTGGGAACGGATGATCACCGTGCCATCCTGTACCCCGGAGAGGTCCTTGACCACTCCGACTCCCATCTCTTCAAGTTTATGCACGACCTGAGGGGAATGAATGATCGGCCCCAGGGTAAAGGTCTTCCGTTCCTTGCCGGCCGCCTCAAAGGCCATTTGCGTTGCCCGCTTGACGCCGAAACAGAAACCGGCGCTTTTTGCCAGAATCACCTCCATGGTTTACCGTTCCTTTCCGGCCAGGATGGCGCGAGCAGCCTGTTCCATCAACGACACCACCTCATCCACCGTCAACCCCGTCGAATCGATGGGGCGGGCATCAGCCGCCTGCCGCAGGGGCGCCAAGAGACGGCCGGCATCCTGGGCGTCTCGCTGCTGCACGTCCTGAATCGTCGCCTCCAATGAGATCGAGTCCCCTTTCGCCTGCAGTTCAAGAAACCGCCGCCGCCCACGTTCCTCGGCCGAGGCGGTGAGGTAGAACTTCAGTTCGGCATCCGGAAACACCACCGTCCCAATGTCGCGTCCTTCAAGCACCACACCGCCCTGGGCGCCCATACGGCGCTGCAGGTTAGTCATTGCCTCGCGCACCGGCCCCAGAGCTGATATCCGTGAGGTCAACATGGAGATCTCAGGGGTGCGTATCTCGGCGGTCACCTCCCGGCCATTGGCAAAGACGCGACTGGAACCGTTCACTGGCTCAAGTTCGATATCTGCCGTGGCGCAAAACAGCTGTACCGCCGCCTCATTCGAAAGATCAAGACCGGTCGCACGTGCCAGCCAGGCCATGGCGCGGTACATGGCGCCGGTATCCAGCTGCAGGTAGCCCAAACGTTTGGCAAGAGTCCTAGCCAAGGTGCTCTTACCGGCCCCGGAGGGGCCATCAATGGCGATAATGATCCCCCTCGCCCGCTTCACCGCACGGCCACCTGCGCAAGCAGTTCAAAAAAACCGGGAAACGAGGTGGCCACACAGGAAACGTCATCCACCACAACCGGAGCGCGACCGGCCAACGCCGCCACCGACAGGGCCATGGCGATCCGGTGATCGCCGAAGCTGGTCACCGTACCGCCGGACAGGGATTCAACCCCCTGCAGGATCATGCCGTCTTCGGTTTCTTCGATCAGGCCCGCCCCTATCATACGCAGGTTGGCGGCCATGGCGGCGATCCGGTCGGTCTCCTTGACCCTGAGTTCACGGGCATCACGGAGGATAGTGGTCCCCTCAGCCAGGGCTGCGGCCACGCAGATGGCCGGAAATTCGTCTATGGCACGTGGCACCACGTCACCGCCGATCTCGATCCCCTTCAGGCGTGAAGAGCGTACCAGCAGGTCTGCCACCGGCTCGCCTGAGACCTCACGCTGATCCTGCAGGAGGATATCACCACCCATGGCCTGCAGGATGTCGATCACGCCGGTCCGGGTGGGGTTTACCCCCACATTACGGATCAGCAGCTCGGAGCCGGGTACGGTCAGGGCGGCCACCAACAGAAAGGCGGCTGACGAGATGTCACCCGGCACGCAGATGTCACCTCCCTGCAACTCCTGACCTCCCCGCACCGTTACGGTGGTTCCGCTGGTTTCAAGGTTCGCCCCGAAGTAGCGAAACATCCGCTCGGAATGGTCGCGGGAGAGGGTCGGCTCCGTAATGGAGGTCACGCCTTCGGCATAGAGACCAGCCAACATCAGGGCCGACTTTACCTGGGCGCTGGCGATGGGGGAGAGGTACGGGATACCGGCAAGGAGAGAACCGCTGATGGCCAGGGGGGCCAAGGTTCCGTTACCCCGGCCGGCTATCCTGGCCCCCATATGGGCAAGAGGTTCCGTAACCCGTTTCATGGGACGCTTACGCAGATACTGGTCGCCGGTCAGCACGGAAAAGAAATGTTGCCCAGCCAGCAGGCCGGTCATCAGCCGGATGGTGGTGCCGGAGTTACCGCAATCCAGCACGTTATCCGGTTCATGGAGGCCATGGAGCCCAACGCCATGGACCGTTACCGCCTGGCCGTCGTCATCGATGGCGACTCCCATGGCACGAAAGGCGGCCATGGTGGCGTAGTTATCGTCACCGCGCAGAAAGTTGGTGATCCGGGTGGTCCCATTGGCCAGGGAACCAAGCATGATGGAACGGTGGGAGATGGATTTGTCACCGGGGACAGAGAGTGCACCCCGCAGTGCTCGGGCAGGTGTCGTGGTCATTGGCTGCAGCTGTTCGTGCATGGTTACCCCTAGATGATCCCATCCCGCAGGCGTTTGGAGGTATGAAAAAACGCCTCCAGCCACGGGCCGTCGCTGTCGGCCACATGGCTCCGCAGAGTGCTGAATTCAAGCAGATAACGATCCAGCAACGCCAGGAGCGCCCCGCGGTTCATCAGGGCGATATCCCGCCACATGACAGGATCTGAGGAGGCGATGCGGGTAAAATCCCGGAACCCGCCGGCCGAAAACGCCAGAATATTCTCCTCCGCCTCAGCGGAACCGGCGACGGCGTGGACCAGGGCATAGGCGACCATATGAGGCAGGTGAGAGACGGCGGCAAAGACCCGGTCATGGGTGGTGGCCTCCATGCATTCCACCCGGCTACCGGCGGCCTGCCACAACTGCCGCACCAGCTCCAGTGCATCGGCGTCGGTGACCTCGGTAGGGGTCAGGATCGAGCGCTTCCCACGGTATAACTCGGCGAAGGCGGCAGCTGCGCCGGAATGTTCAGTGCCGGCGATGGGGTGCCCACCGACGAAATGACAACCGGAGGGGATGAGCGGTTCACAGACCTGCACCAGCTCCTCCTTGACACTCCCGGCGTCGGTGACAACACAGCCAGGGGGTAGAGAGGGGGCCGCCTGGGCCACCACTGGGGCCACGGAACCCACCGGCACCGCCACAAAAACCACCTGTGCGGAACAGACACCGTCGGCCAATGATGCCGCTGCCTCGTCTATCACCCCCAACTGCAGGGCCAGTGCCAGGTTGTCGGCATTCCGATCCACCCCGATTACCCGTTCCACCACCCCGGCCGCCTTAAGGGCCAACGCAAAGGAACCGCCGATCAGGCCGACGCCGACCACGGTCAAGGTCTTGATCAGCGGCTTGGTCATCGGGCTTTCGGATAGGAACCGAGGATTTTCAGGAATTGGCAGAAACCGCGCAGCTCTTCAATGGCGTCACGCACCTGCTGTTCCGCGAGATGCCCTACCATATCAAGGAAAAAGATATACTCCCAGGCCTTCGTCTTCACCGGCCGGGATTCGATCTTGGAGAGGTTCACCCCATGGCGGGCGAACGGTTCCAGCATCCGGTAGAGGATGCCCGGCTCGTCCTTGACCGAAAACAGGATGGAGGTCTTGTCGTTGCCGGTCGGCTCTGCCGCCTTGTGGGAGATGACCAGAAAGCGGGTGACATTGTTGACCTGGTCCTCAATCCGGCTCCGCACCACCTTCAGGTCGTACAATGAGGCCGCCAACTCACTGGCAATGGCCGCCGCGGTGTAATCCTCACTGACGATCTGGGCCGCCACAGCCGTGGAGGCCACATCCACCAGCGGCAGGTTGGGCAGATTGTCCTCCAGCCAGTTACGGCACTGGGCGATCGGTTGGGGGTGGGAATAGACCTTGCGGATATCTTCCATCCGTCCGGTGCGGGAGAGGAGATCATGGTGGATATCAAGGATGATCTCGGCACTGATCAGCAGGTTGCTGTCCACAAACATATCCAGGGTATGGGTGATCACCCCCTCGGTGGAGTTTTCCACCGGCACGACCCCGTACTGGGACTTCCCCTTTTCCACCTCTTCAAAAACCGCCGGGATCGATTTCTGTGGCTCCAACTGGGCCGAAAAACCGAACTGCTGCATGGTGGCCAGGTGGCTGAAGGTGGCCTTCGGCCCCAGATAGGCGACGCGAAGCGGCGATTCCAGGGCCAGACAGGCCGACATAATCTCCCGAAAGATGTTTCTGATCGCCTCTTCCGGCAGCGGCCCCTGATTCAGCGCAGCGACCCGCTCATACACCGCCCGCTCCCGGCTGGGCACATGAAACTCACGGTCCTGGGAGGCCTTCAGACGGCCGACCGTCGCAGCAACGGTGGCCCGTTGATTGAGTAGGGCGACGATGTCGGCATCCAGCGCATCAATCTCGTTCCGGAGCTGTTCAAGCGATGGGGTAGGTGACATGGCCGGATTCATCCTGGAGACGCAGCATGAGGGGATTTTTAAGAAACATCCTTATAGTTGATAGCCAGCCGAAATGCAACCATTTTGCCAAACAGGGTTATGCCACAAACTGCTTCAGCCAGCCATCGAAGATGGCAACCTTGTCCGGCCCGAACGCGGCCAATCCGTGCCGCACCTTCTCAACTGATTTTTCCTGTTCAAGCCGGCGGGGGTTCTTGGAAAAAAAGAGGTCGCTGTAGCAGATGATCCGCTCTGCCAGCGAATGGGGGGTCATATCCCGCTGGGGCAAGGGAAGCCGCTGACCGACGATATCCGCAACGGTCAACCCCACGCCGGTATGGCGTTCACAGATCAGGGCATGCAGCGGGAACGCCTCCGCCTCCAGAATCTCCCTGCCGATGACCCCGTGACGGATATAGGGTTCTGTGCCATGACAGCCGATGTCGGGGGCATCGGTACGGCAGACGCCGATATCGTGCAGATAGGCCGCTTCCAGCACCAGCTTGCGGGTATCACCATCCACCTCCAGGTGGCCGCAGACCTCCAACGCCTTGCCGGCAACCATGGTACCATGCAGCATCAGAATCTCGACGGTCTGCGGGGTGCAATAACGGTGCAGCAGTTCCCGAATGGCAAGCATGGGTCTCAGCTACCTCCCAGAAAGAACGATCTCAGCCGACGCAGATAATCGGCCGCCGTGGGCGGTGTTACGTCCGCAACCTCGGCACGGCTGGCCTGGTGATCCCTGATACCGGCCTCATGGCGTGCCAGGGCCTGACTCAAGCTCTCCAGCAACCGTTCATTGTGCTCCAGCAGACAGGCAAGATCATCTTTGTGCACCTCAGCGAGACGGGCCTCCCCTCGGGCACGCACCGTGGCGCTGCGTGGCGCACCGGTGAGCAGCGACATCTCACCGAACATCCGTCCCTTTTCCAGCACCGCCACCTCACAACCGTTCAGCTCAACCGTCATGGCCCCCTGCAGCACAAAGTAGAGCGACGCCCCCGGCTCCCCCTGGCGTACAGCGGCCTCACCCGGCGCAAAGACCTGCAGTCGGGCCCGCTCCGCCAGGGTGGCCAACTCGGCATCGCTCAGCACCTCAAAGAGATGGGAATGCCGCAACCCGTCAAGCACCGCCTCCCAGGGCGGGGGAAATGAAGGGCGTGGCGGCGTGGTGAGCAACTGGCGGTGGGGGAAGGGGAAGGACCAACCGCTGCGCTGCACCGCATACCACGCCTTGGTCTGAATGGCATCCAGGGCCAGGTTGCGTTGCCGGGGGTCAGCCAGCCAGAACTTGAGCAGGTAATTGATACTGCTCTCCCCCAGGGTCTGGAGACGCACCGCCGGCGGCGGATCGTCCAAGAGCAGCGGTTCTTCGGCAAGCAGGGAGAGCAGCAGGGCACGCGCCTCTTCCGGCGGCATCTCATAGGGCAGCGCGATGGTGGTGGTAAGGGCTGCCCGGTCCTGGGGTGACTCCTGGGCGTTGCCGTGGGTGGTGACCACACTCTGCACCACCATGCTGTTGGGCAGCAACACCTGATTATTATCCAGGGTCCGGAGCGTCACGTACCGGAACCCGACGTTCTCGATCTGGCCGAACAGATTCTTTTCCGGCAGGGAAATCCAGTTGCCCCGGGCCATCTGGGGATCGATCTGGACCGTAAACCCGTAAAAGACGTTGGCCAGGGTGTTCTGCAGGGCAAAGGCCACTGCCGCGGTCAGTACCGTGGTCGTGGTCACCACCGCCGACAGGTCCACCTGAAACACCAGCCGCAGCGAGGCGATGGCCGCCACCAGGTAGACCAGAAGCCGAACAGCATCCCTGAGCAGCATCGGCACCTCGCCGTGTCGCCGCAGGGAAAGCCCCACATCCACCAGGAGATAGATCACCAGCTTGGCCAGACAGATCAGGACGATCACACCCTGGATATCAGACAGGATGGCACGATAGTGCGGATAGCCGGTCAGAGAGGCCTCGCCGTACAGCAGCACCAGCCCCAGAAACGCCAGCTTAAGCGCAGCACCGGCTGCAGCAGGCACCGTCCGTCCCTGACTGCGTCGCGTCACGAAGACACCGGTAAAGAACAGCAGCACCAGCACCAAGACTAGGAGCTTGTTGAGCAGGAAGAAGTTGAGATCCAGCAGGGACAAGGTCCCTTCGACGGTCGGGCTTCCGAGTGCTGATGGTGCCATTGCCAGGCCCCCTCCCCTATCTCTCCAACGCCCCGATCAACGACTTGACATCAGCCACGCCGTGGCTGGTCAGCCATTGTTCCATCCCCTGGGCGATCTCCTGGGCCGCAGCGGGGTTGACGAAGCTGGCGGTGCCGACCTGCACCGCCGTGGCGCCGGCCAGCATGAACTCCAGGGCATCGGTGGCGGACATAATCCCGCCGATGCCGATCACCGGCACTTTGACCGCCCGGGCCACCTGCCAGACCATCCGCAACGCCACCGGTTTGATGGCAGGGCCGGACAGACCGCCGGTGATGTTGGCCAGCACCGGCCGCCGCCGCTCCAGATCAATCGCCATGCCGGTCAGGGTATTGATCACCGAGAGGGCGTCGGCCCCTGCCTCCTCGCAGGCCTGGGCCATCTCGACGATGTCGGTCACGTTGGGGGAAAGCTTGACGATCAGCGGTTTGGTGGTCACGGCCCGGCAGGCCGTAACCACGCTGGCGGCGCAGGCCGGGTCGGTGCCGAACACGATCCCCCCCTGCTTGACGTTGGGGCAGGAGATGTTCACCTCCAGGGCCGCCACCTCGGGGATGGCCTCCAGACGCGTGGCCAGTTCGGCGTACTCCTCCGGGGTAGAGCCGAAGAAGTTGGCGATGGCCGGGGTGTTAACGGTGCGCAGGAACGGCACCTTCTTCTGGATAAAGGCCTCGATCCCCACGTTCTGCAGGCCGATGGCGTTCAGCATGCCGCCGGGGGTCTCCACGATGCGGGGGGTCGGGTTACCGGCCCGCGGCCTTAGGGAAAGCCCCTTGGTGACAAAGGCGCCGATGGTTTCCAGGTTCACGTACTGGCTGAACTCCTCGCCGTAGCCGAAGGTACCGGAGGCGGTCATCACCGGGTTGCGCAGCTTGAGACCGGCGATCTCGACGGATAGGTCTGGCTTCATCTCAGGCCCCCTCCCACTTCAGTTCAGCAGCCTCAAAGACCGGCCCTTCACTGCAGACGCAGCGGTAATCAGGGGTTTCAGGGCTGTGGTTGGCCCCCTGGCAGACGCAGCCCAGGCAGGCACCCACGCCGCAGGCCATATACCCCTCCAGCGAAACCTGACAGGGGACGTCGCGCTTGGCAGCAATGTCGGCCACCGCCTTGAGCATGCCGTGGGGACCGCAGGCAAAGACACGGCCAGCATTGGCAGAAGCGTCCAGACGCTGCTCCAGCACCTTGGTGACAAAACCGCACTCACCCAGCGAGCCATCCTCGGTGGCGGTGTAGCACTCTACCCCCAGCCGTTCAAATTCGGTGATGCAGAGCACGTCGTCCTTACTGCGGCCACCGGCAAACAGCCGCACCGGCGAATCCTTGACCAGCTCCTTGGCCAGAAGATACAGCGGCGCCAGCCCCACCCCGCCGCCGACGATCAGCTTTTCCTCACCGGCCGGACCGCAGTCGAAGCCGCTGCCCAGCGGTGCGATGATATCCAACAGATCGGTCTCGTGCAGGGCCGACAACATGGCGGTCCCCTTGCCAACCACGCGATACAATATCTCCAGGTAGGGCTGCGGTGCAGCGCCGGTGTAGGCCGGCTGGTGCACACCCACGTCAAACACGCCAAAGGGACGCCGGATCAACGGGTCGATGGAGGGGTTGACCCGCACCATCACAAACTGCCCCGGCTGCGCCTCAAGCATCTCCGGCGGCGCGGTCATCCGCATCCGCCAATAACCGGGCGACACCTCGGCATTGTCCAGAATCATCGCCTTAAACTGCATCTGCATCCTCCTCGTTCAGCTTCTTATCCAGTAACAGGGCATCGATACCATGTTCATAATAGGCCTTGCGCAGGCCGCTGCGCACAAAACCAAACCGCTCGTACAGGCTGATGGCAGGCTTACTGCTGGCCCGCACCTCCAGCCGTAGCACCTGAGCCCTCTGCTTTCTGGCGTAGTCACAGGCCCAGACTAGCAACGCGGCACCAATACCACTACGTTGCAAGGCCGGGTCAACCGCCACGTCCAGTATCTCGGCCTCGTCCAACAGCACGGTCAGACAGAGATAGCCCGCCACCCGGCCGTCCTGTTCGGCCACCACCGGAGCACCATGGGGCGCGGCAAGCTCGCTCAGAAAATGCTGCCTGGTCCAGGCACGGGGGAAACAGGCCTGCTCAATGTCCAGTACGGCATCGAGGTCGGCCTCGGTCATGGGACGGATACGGATCATTGGGCGAAGAATATCGTCAGCAGCGGATGGCGTAAACAAAAAAGGCGCCTGCAATCTGCAAGCGCCTGTTTTTGTTATGGCAGGGGTGCCAGGATTCGAACCTAGGAATGCCGGAATCAAAATCCGGTGCCTTACCGCTTGGCGACACCCCTAAAAAAGAGATGAGTTAGATAGCAGACCTTTTGGCCGACGTCAAGCCTTTCGTGCTGAAAAAACAGCGGCGGCTCCCGCCTCGATAGCCTTGATGTTGGCCGGAATCAGCCGGTGGTTGCGCTCCGGCAGGGCATCCTGCAACGCCGCTTTGAGCGAATCGAGCGGCAGGGCCCCACTGGCGGCGGCATAGGCGCCGCAGGCCACCATATTGACCATCCGCACATCCCCCAGGTCAATGGCGATCTGGTTCATCGGCATCGCCAGCAGCTCACGGCCGGGCAGCGATACCCCTTCCAGGTTGACCAGTGAGCTGTTCACCAGGCAGATGCCGCCCTGCTTGATCTTGTCGGCATACTTCTCCCAGGAAAGCTGGTTCAGGATGACCGAGACCGAGGGGTGGCCCACCACCGGCGAACCGGTGTCGCCGTCGGCGATCACCACGGTGCACATGGCGGCACCGCCACGTTTCTCCACGCCATAAGCCGGGAAGAAGGAGACGTTCTTCCCCTCGCGGATGGCGGCATAGGACAGCAGGTTGCCGGCCAGCAGCACTCCTTGACCACCGTATCCCGAAAAAAAGACATCATAACGCATGGTTGTATGCTCCGGTTACAGATTTTCGTTGTTTTTGAACACGCCCAGCGGGAAGTACGGGATCATCTCGCTGCCCACCCGCTCGTTGGCTGCAAGGGCGTTCATCCCCCAGTTGGTGGGGCAGGCCGATAGCACCTCGACAAAGGAGAAGCCCTTTCCTTCCACCTGGTACTGGAAGGCATTTTTGATGATCTTCTTGGCCTGCAGCACGTTCTTGGGACTGTTGACCGCCACCCTGGCCGCATAGGCCACGCCCTCCAGATTGGAGAGCAGCTCCGCCATCTTGAACGGTCGGCCGTCGTTGTTGATGTCACGGCCGTAGGGGGAGGTGGAGGTCTTCTGGCCCGGCATAGTGGTGGGGGCCATCTGACCGCCGGTCATGCCGTAGGTGGTGTTGTTGACGAAGATCACCGTGATCTTCTCGCCACGGTTGGCGGCGTGGATGATCTCCGAGGTGCCGATGGCGGCCAGGTCGCCGTCCCCCTGGTAGGTGAAGACGATCCGGTCGGGACGGGCCCGCTTCACGCCGGTGGCCACGGCCGGTGCTCGACCGTGGGGCGATTCCACCACGTCGATGTTGAAGTAGCCGTACAGGAACACGGAGCAGCCCACCGAGGCGCAGCCGATGGTCTGCTCGGCAATCTGGAACTGGTCCATGGCCTCGGCCACCAGACGGTGGATCGAGCCGTGGTGGCACCCGGGACAGAAATGGGTCTGCACGTCCTTGAGACTGACCGGCTTGGCAAATACCTGCTTCATATCGTAAAACCTCTAGCTACGTTGCTTGATCTGTTCGAACAACTCTTCCGGGGTGGGCAGCGAGCCGGCCCCAGGCGGGCGGCCGTAAAAATCAACCTCGGCGTCGCGGGCCACACTCAGGCGGACGTCATCCACCATCTGGCCGGTGGAAAGCTCGATGGTCAGCCAGCGCTTGCAGCGGGCAGACAGTCCGGCATAGGCCTGCTTCGGGAACGGGAACAGGGTGATCGGCCGCATAAGCCCCACCTTGATCCCCTCGGCCCGGGCCATCTCCACTGCCGTACGGGCGATGCGGGAGGTGGCGCCGAAGGCGGTCACGATCAGTTCGGCATCGGCGGCCTGATACTCCTCCCAGCGCGACTCCTTCTCCGCCAGTTCCTGATACCGGGCATGCATCTTCCAGTGGAACTTTTCCATCTCGCCATCGCCCAGATAGAGCGATTTGACAACGTTCTGGCTGCCGCCGCCGGTGCCGCGCACGGCCCAATCCTTGGCCGGCAACGCAACCTGGGGGCGCGAATGGGGCACGATCGAT
>JAJYCS010000026.1 GCA_021778115.1 Deltaproteobacteria bacterium | reverse complement strand
TCCGATCTAGTTGCCCCTAAAGGTTGGTTTGTGGCTCAGCTGCAGCCGCTCCATCAGGTCAGTTGTCCGCAGCTCTTCCTGTGCAGCCAAAATAGCCAGCAACCGCTTTACTTGGTCGGTTACATAGTCGGTCACTTGATCGCTCAAGGCTGCCTCTTCAACTGCTGACAGCAAGGCCTGCAGCATGAAACTGATAAACGGGGTAGCTTCACCAGCCTGATCAGCATCGGCCAAGGCCTGATAGTAGGCGGCCTGCTGGTTGTGGATGACGGTCTCCACCGGCAGATAGGCCAATACCGGTTTCCAGCGGCTTAAGATCAGGGTCTGCCACAAGCGCCCCATCCGTCCATTGCCGTCAGCAAAGGGGTGGATAAATTCAAACTCGTAGTGAAAGACGCAACTGGCTAGCAGGGGATGCTGTTCTTCCCGCGCCAGCCAGCCGCACAGATCGGCCATAAGATCCGGCACCCGGTTGGCAGGTGGCGCCATATGCAGCAGGGTGGTGTTGCGATAAATACCGACACCGGCATCACGATAGTGACCTGCGTTGTCTAGCAGGCCGGACATCAGTACCCCGTGCGCCGCCAACAGATGTTCAGACCGTGAGGGCTGCCATGCATGGATCTGTTCGTACGCGGCAAAGGCGTTGCGGACCTCCTGAATCTCACGGGGCAGGCCAAGCACCCGCTTGCCATCCAGCAAGGCGGTGACCTGTTCCAGGCTTAAGGAGTTGTTTTCTATTGCCAGGGAGGCGTGAATGGTGCGGATACGGTTGCCGCGTCGCAGCCGTGGTGAAAATTCTGTCTCACCATGGGCAGACCAGCGTCCCAGGGCTTCACCGATCCGCGCTACCAGATCAAGAATTTCCGGGGTGATTGAAAATGGCGGGGTGTATGCCTTCATCGCAGCAACGCCTCCCCCAGAATCTCCTTTAACTGGTCACGCAGCTGTGCGGTCTTTTGCTCGCTCTCTTCCAGCAGTTTTAGCAGGTCTTCCGGGTTGCCGTGGTCGTCGGCCACGGTGTGGGGATTTTTGAAATCGAGGTTGTAGCCCCGCGCCTTGATCTCATCAATGGTCACCTTCCAGGCCTGTTCGGTTTCCTGCCGGTTCTCCCGCTCTGCACCGCCCCACCAGTCAACACAGCCTTGCAGGTGTTCTACCCGAATCGGTCTGGTCATGGAGTAGGCCTTTTGCCCCTCAGGCACACGGTGCTCAAAGAACCAGACATCCTGGGTCGGCTCACCTTTTTCAAAGAACAGCAGGTTGGTGCCGATGCTGGCGTAGGGCTTGAACACGCTGTTGGGCAGGCGCACGATGGTGTGCAGGTTGCATTCTTCCAGCAGGTGTTCTTTCAGGCGGGTCTTGACCCCTTCGCCGAACAGCGAACCGTCCGGCAGAACGATGGCGGCACGGCCACCTTTTTTGAGTAGGCGGATAAACAGGGCCAGAAATAGGTCGGCGGTTTCTTTGGTACGGAAGTGGGCAGGAAAGTTGGATTCTATGCCATCCTCTTCACGACCGCCAAAGGGGGGGTTGGTGAGGATGACATCTACCCGGTCATCCTTGCCGTAGCTGATGTAGGGCCGTGCCAGGGTGTTGTCGTGGCGGACAAAGCTGGGGTCTTCAATGCCGTGCAGCAGCATGTTGGTGACGCAGAGCATGTGGGGCAGCTGTTTCTTTTCCACCGCCCGCAGACCGGCCTGCATGGCCTGTTCATCCTCAACCCTTTTCACATACCGGTCCCGCATGTGACGGATTGAGCAGGTAAGGAAGCCGCCGGTGCCGCAGGAGGGGTCAAACAGGATCTCGTCGGGCTTTGGATCAATCCGGTCCACCATAAAGGCGGTGACGGCGCGAGGAGTATAATACTCGCCTGCGTTACCGGCGCTCTGCAGGTCGTTCAGCAACTGCTCGTAGATGTCGCCAAAGTGCTTGCGCTCGGCCAGGTCGTTAAAATCAACGCCGTTGATCTTATTGACCACCTGGCGCAGCAGCTGGCCAGACTTCATGTAGTTGTAGGCATCCTCGAACACGCTTTTGACCACACGGGCGCGGTTGGCATTGCCACCAACAGCAGGCAGGTCTTTCAGCGCAGGGAACAGTTCTTCATTGATAAAGGTCAGCAGCAGGTCACCGGTAATGCCTTCCGGGGCTGCGGCCCAGCTGCGCCACTGCAACTTTTCAGGGATGGGTGATTGGTAGTTATCCTGCATGACCTCCAGCTGCTGATCCTGGTCGTCGATAATTTTCAGGAAGAACATCCAGCAAAGCTGGGAAAGGCGCTGGGCATCGCCATCAACCCCCACATCCTGCCGCATGATATCTTGTATGGATTTAACGGTGTTGCGTGCTGACATGGATTACAGAGCCTCCTGATACAGCGCATCCTGCAGTTCGTGGACAGCATTCTCAAAGTTGGCCCTGGTGCCAAACTGTTTGATCAGCTGTAGCGGGGTGCCCATGCTGTTGAAAGGTGGAATCTCCAGAACACGGACATTATCAAGGCCGCTTACCACCCCTTCATCCTGATATTTGGCAAGCAGGGCCTCAAGCACCGCCCTGGCCTGAGGGCCGTACTTGGTGAAGATGTCCCGCTTTTTGACGTTGTTGGCCCGTTCCCGGCGGGTAAGCGGGGGCTGGTCAAAGGCGATGTGGCAGATTAGATCAAACGGGTCCAGCTCCTTACCGACCTCCTCCATAAGAGGATCAAGCGGCAATCCCTCGGCAGCAAGTTCTTCGATGATCGCTTCCTTGTGCTCTTCGGTTTTCCAGCGCCGCAGAAACTGATCAAGGCTGGCAAACTGAGCACGGATAGCCTTGCGCGAATAATCGCGAAGCGACTCGGTAATCAATTTGCCGTATTCATCCAGATATTCAACCCGCTCCATGACGACAGAAACCGGCTCACCCTTGATGTAATACTTAGGTGGCGGTGGAGGAGGTGGCGGCGGTGGATCAGGCCCGATCGGTGGCGGGTCTGAAATGATCTCTTCATCATCACCCGGCTCTTGCGGGATAGGATCGTCTTCATCAGCCACAGGTGGAACATCGTCAGGCGGTGTGACCGGATCATCTTCGCCCGGCTCATAGACCTGTATCGGTGGGCCGTCAAACTCTGGGTCGGCAAAATGGGCAGTGGCCTTACGGAAATCAACCAGGGTAAAGAAGTACTTCTTGGTGTCCTCATGCACCCGCGTACCGCGCCCGACAATCTGCTTGAACTCGGTCATGGAGCCAACAGCACGGTCCAGCACGATCAGACGGCAGGTCTGGGCATCAACCCCGGTGGAAAGCAGCCGCGAGGTGGTGACAATCACCGGATAGTCACTTTCCGGGTCGATGAAGTTGCCCAGTTGCGCCTGTCCGGCAGCATCGTCGCCGGTTATCCGCATGATATAACGCTCGTTCTTCAGCACCAGATCCCGGTTTTCAACGATCAAGGCCTGCCGTAACAGGGCCGCATGTTCGGTATCAACACAGAATACGATGGTCTTCTGAAAGCGATCACCACTCTGCTTGAGGTAGTCAGAGATCCACTTGGCAACCCGTTGGGTGCGGGTGTCGATGACGATTGTACGGTCAAAGTCCTTGATGTTGTAGATCCGGTCATCAATGGCCAGCCCCTGCTTATCAACCGCGCCCGGCTTGGGACGATAGCCCTCCAGATCAATATCAAGATGCACCTTGATAACCTTATACGGCGCTAGAAACCCGTCGCTGATCCCCTGTTTGAGCGAGTAGCTGAAGACCGGCGTGCCAAAGTAATTGATGTTGGAGACGTACTCTGTTTCTTTGGGGGTGGCGGTAAGGCCGATCTGGGTTGCGGTAGTGAAATGCTCCAGAATTTCGCGCCAGGCAGAATCCTCCGCCGCGCTGCCACGGTGGCATTCGTCAATGATGATCAGGTCAAAGAAGTCGCGGGAGAGCTCCTTAAAGAGTTTCTGGCGTTCTTCCGGACCGGTCAGGGCCTGATACAGGCCGAGGTAGATTTCATAGGAGGTATCAATGCGGCGTTTGCTGTCAACGGCGGTGGTCAGTTCTGTAATGGTACCGTCTTCACGTTCAATGGTCTTTGAGCCGGTGCTCAGCTTGGCCATGGTGGCGCCAAAGGGACGGAAGTCGTTGACCATGGTCTGATCCACCAGCACGTTGCGGTCGGCCAGGAAGAGTACTCGCTTCTGCTTTCCGGTCCGCCAGTCTGACTTCCACAAGCGCCAGATAATCTGGAAGGCGGTGTAGGTCTTGCCGGTGCCGGTGGCCATGACCAGCAATACCCGATCCTGCCCTTTAGCAATGGCTTCGACCGCTGTATTTATGGCATTACGTTGGTAATAGCGCGGCTCTTTGCCGCTGCCATCATCGTAATACGGTTGCAGCACAATCTTCTCTTCAGCAGGGGTGAGGCCTTTCCATTGACGGTAGGCCTGCCACAAAGCTTCAGGCCGAGGGAATGCGTCCATAGAGAGCTCAACTTCACCTTGAGCAATCAAACCGGTTTTATCATGGAGCACAAAACCTTTGCCGTTGCTGGAGAATATAAAGGGCACCTGCAGTGTAGCGGCATAATCGAGGGCCTGCTGCATACCGTGGCCAGCGCTAAAGGTGCTCTTTTTGGCTTCGATGAGGGCAATGGGGAGATGGTGGTGATAGAGAACGAAGTCAGCCTTCTTGGCCTTGCCGCGACTAACCAGCCTGCCACGCACAATGATCCGCCCTTTGGTGAAGGATACCTGGCGGCGGATCTGGGTGGTTTCGTCCCAACCTGATTTGGTCAACGCGGGCGTGATGTACTTGACGCTGATGTCGTCTTCGCTGAGATTGTGCATGGGTATCCGCTAATACGGGATTGGCATTGCAATGATACGGATTGATATGGTTTCACACAGCTACGTTACGCTGCCAACGGCTTTATGGCTTAACCATGCCGGTTCACTGACAATTTCGCTGCTAGCCGGATAGCTGTCTTCATACTGCTGGCTGAGGCCCGGCCGGTGCCAGCCAGGTCGTAGGCGGTGCCGTGGTCCACCGAAGTACGGATGATCGGCAGCCCCAGGGTGATGTTGATCCCGTCGTCGAAATGCCGCATCTTGAGTGGGATCAGCCCCTGGTCGTGGTACATCGCCACTACCGCGTCGTAGGGGGGCGGTTCCTGTACCGCAAAGTGGAAGAAGGTGTCGGCAGAAAAGGGGCCGGCCAGATCCAGCCCTTCGGCTCGGGCTTCTGCAATGGCCGGCACGATGGCGTCGGCCTCCTGCGTGCCGAAGGCGCCGCCCTCGCCGCAGTGGGGGTTCAAGGCCAGCACGGCGATCCGGGGTGAGCGGCTGTTGCAGAGCGGCGCCACGCCGGAGGCGGTCACCCGGATGGTCCTCAGCACCCGGTCGGTGGTGATCAGCCGCGGCACATCCTTGAGTGCTTCATGGATCGTCACCAGCGCCACCCGCAGCACGTCGCCTGCCAGCATCATCACGAAATCATCGCAACGGCAGAGTTCGGCCAACAGCTCGGTATGGCCAGGGTAGTGATGACCGGCCCGGTGCATCGCCTCCTTGCTGATCGGTGCGGTGGCCATGGCCGTTACCGTTCCGGTCAGGCAGAGCTCGGCGGCACGGCGGATGTAGCGGTAGACCGCATCGCCGGCCCGCTCCGAGGGATGGCCATAGACGATGTCCTCCTCCCCCAGTTCCGATAGGGCCAAGAGCGGGATGGATCTGTCCGGCAAAGCTGCGGCCTCGTGGGGTGCGCCAACAAGGACAAGCCGTAGGGGGCTCTTGCAGACGGTCAGGGCGCGCTCCATGGCCAGCCGGTCCCCCAGCACCAGTGGGGTGCAGCAGCCCCGCAGCGCCGGATCGGCCAGCGCCTTGACAATGACCTCCGGCCCGACCCCGGCCGGGTCCCCCATGGTGAGGGCGATCAACGGTCCTGCCACCGGTTACCCCTTTCGCTCCGCCACCGCCAGGGTGGCGTTTTCCGATTTGACCTTCTTCAGCAGCAGCCGGTCAGTGCCTGCGGCCAGCAAGGCGGCCGGCTCGGCCACGCCACGGGCACCGATGGCGGCCAGGGCATACGCCGAGGCCGGTGACGGCGTTACCACCCGATTCAGTTCTTCGCTGCTGAAGCAGATCAGCTCAACGCCGAATCGCTGGGCGCAGGCCACCAGGCCCGGCTCGTCACGCTTGGCCTCGGCGGTGGCGATACCGCAGATTGAACGGGGCGACAACAGCAGACGCTTGAGATGCTGCAGCACCAAGGCCTCGATCTCGTCGGCCGAGGTGCCGCTGTTGCAGCCGATCCCCAGTATCAGGTTCCGCGGACGCAGGATCAGCAGCTGCTCCGGCATTACCTGACGGGGCAACTGCCGGTTGGTAACGAACAGAAAGCCCTTGGCCTCGCTCTTCACGGCGCTGGCAATGGTGCCGTAAAAGGAGAGCCTGCCACTGCCATGAAACCAGGAGCGGACCCGGTCGCTGTCATCCACCACCGCGATCGGCTGGTTGTCCAGAAGGAGGCTGTTCAACAGCTTGACCGCGCCCAGTTCCTCAATCACCCAGCCCTGTTCCTTGGCCAGCATATCGAAGGATGGCAGGTTGTTGGCGTCGGTGGCGGTGGTGATCACCGGCCGGGCCCCCACCAGCCAGGCACAGCGCTCAGCCAGCTCATTGGCACCGCCCAGATGCCCGGAGAGCAGCGAAATGGCGAACTTGCCGGCATCGTCCATCACCACCACCGCAGGGTCGCGATCCTTGGCGGTGACAAGCGGGGCGATCATCCGCACCACGATGCCGGCGGCCATGATGCAGACCAGATCACGGCCTTCCTGCCAACGGGCCGTCAAAAGCTCACGCAGGTCGTCGAAGGGGAGCGCCCCCTTGCCGGCCGCACCGTGAAACTTGCGCAGGACATACAGCTGACTGCCGGCCAGGCCGCCGGTGAGCCGTCGGCCCAGCTGGGCCCCGCTGCGGGTTATGGCAATAATTGCTGCCGCCATGGACCGGTTCAGGCCACCAAGCCGTTACGGTAGCCGTGGCTGAAGTGCTCGTCATACAGCTTGGAGGCCGCCTGCACCCCCGCCTGCCGCACCCCCAGCACCTCGCCCACCAGGATCATGGCCTGCTTGGCAATACCGGCCGCGGCGACCTTGGCGGTAATGTCGCCCAGACAGCCCGTGACGATCTGTTCGTCGCGCCAGCTGGCGCGGCTGACCACCGCCACCGGCGTGGCCGGGGTATACGCCCCACCGGCCAGCAGTTCGGCCACCACGGTCTCGATCATTCCCACTGAGAGGTAGAGGGCCAGGGTGGCACCATGGGTGGCCAGCGACCGCAACGCCTCCCGCTCCGGCACCGGTGTGCGCCCCTCCATGCGGGTGATGATCACGGTCTGGGAGACCTCCGGCAGGGTCAGCTCCTGCCTGAGGCTGGCAGCCGCGGCAAAGGCGCTGGTCACCCCCGGTACCACCGCATAGCCGATCCCCAGCCGATCCAACGCCGCCATCTGTTCCTGGATCGCCCCGTAAATGGACGGATCACCGGTGTGCAGACGCACTACCCGCCTGCCTGCCGCCACCCCGTCCAGCATCACGGTGATGATCTCGGTCAGGGCCATGCCGGCCGAATCAAAAACCTGGGCCTGAGGGGCGTAGGTCTGCACCAGTTCACGGTCCACCAGGCTACCGGCATAGACCACCAGGTCGGCCTGACGCAAAAGCCGCGCGCCGCGCACCGTGATCAGGTCCGCCGCGCCGGGGCCGGCCCCCACAAAATAAATGGTTCCCTGTTCGCTCATGGCCAAAATTTACCACAGCAGGACAAAAAAAGGCACGGGAAATGGCCCGTGCCTTTGGGATGCCGCACACTGCATCGAGCTGCCGATCAGCCCTTGATCTCCCCCTGGATACCGATGGTCACCTCGGCGTAGGGGATCACCTTGCCGCTGTTCTTGATCGCCTCCTTGGCGGCCCAGGCCAACCCGCCGCAGCAGGGTACCTCCATCCGCAGCACGGTGACACTCTGTATGTCCGAGACCCGCAGGATCTCGGTCAGCTTGTTCATGAAGAACTGGTTGTCGTCCAGCTTGGGGCAGCCCATGATCACCGCCTTGCCGTCCAGAAAGTCCTCATGATAACCGGCGTAGGCCAGCGGTACGCAGTCGGCGGTCAGGAGCAGGTTGGCACCCTGAAAGTAAGGGGCGGTGGGGGAGACCAGCTGCATCTGCACCGGCCATTGGGCCAGGCGGCTCTGGCGGCTGCCTCTGGGGGCATCTGCTGCCGGGGCAGGCGGTGCCGCAGGACGGTTGAAGGTCATCATCCGCGAACCGGGGCACCCGCCGCCATGACCGTGACCATGGGCATGGTGGGCCAGGGCTGCGGCCTGATGACCCGGCGCTGGGGTCGTGACGCCCTGGGCGGCCAGGTGTTGCTCCACCGCCGCCTCATCAAAGGCGTCGCCCTCCCGTTCCTCGATACTGATGGCATCCCTGGGGCATTCACCCAGGCAGGCCCCCAGGCCGTCGCACAGGTTGTCGGCCGCCAGCACCGCCTTACCGTCCACGATCCTGATGGCCCCTTCGGCGCAGGACGGGACGCACTGGCCGCAGCCGTCACACCTGTCCGGATCAATCTTCACAATCTTGCGTAACATAGCACTGTTCCTTTCGCTTAAAAGAGATAGTTCCAGAGATAATCAAGCCGACCTCGCAGGATCATCCGTCGGCCCGACCAGGCCATGATCTGCCTGACCTTGGCCCGCTGCGGGGGGGCGTAGCAGTGGACGGGGCACTTTTTGCAGCTGGGCTTTTCGGGCTCAAGCGGGCAGGTGTGGCGTTTCTGTACCGCATAGGCGAAGAACTCGGCACAGTCGGGACAAAGCTGCAGCGTGACGGTGCCGCCGGGTATCGTCACCGGTTGCTGTCCCCCGTGGTGATGGCCGGCGCACCAGACCTCGGTGAATCTGCCGATTACCTTCAGTTCCTTTTCAATCTGTCTCGTGAGCGTTTGCATGATCTGATCCTGCCAGATAGTTGTTGCCAGCCAGATGACGCCGGTCAAAAAAGCGATTATTTCTTTACCAAAGCGGCTTGATCGGGTACAACGGGGGCAGTCATCTGGCACCGGGGTTCCCGAATCCGTGGCGCCAACCGGAGAGCCTATCATGGGCATGTTACCGATCGACAACCTGCAAGTTGGGATGGTGCTGGCCAGTGATGTCCAGGACCGCACCGGTCGGATGCTCTTGGGGGCCGGCGCCGAACTGACCCAGAAGCACCTGACGATCTTCCGCACCTGGGGGGTGGCGGAGGTGGATATCGCCGGGGTCGACTACTCCGACGATGAGCCGCCGCTGCCGGCCGAGGTGGATCCGGCCGCCCTGGCTGCGGCGGAAGAGGCGCTTATGCCGCTCTTCTGCTACTCAGGGACCGACCACCCGGCGCTGCGTGAGCTGCTCCGGCTGGCGGCCATCAGGAGGGTGCTGCATGGCCTTTGCTGATGCCCCGCTCTATACGCTGGAATGGCTGGTGGACCGCACCAGCACGGTCTACTCTCTTCCCCTGTTCTACGAACGCCTGAATGAGGCGATCAACCACCCCCGCACCTCCATCGACGACATCGCCAAGATCATCACCGAGGATCAGGGACTTACCGCCCGGCTGCTCCGGCTGGCCAACAGCCCCCTGTTCGGCTGGTTCGGCAGGGTGGATTCCATCAACAAGGCGGTCACCATCATCGGCACCCAGCAGCTGCGGGACCTGGCCCTTGCCGCCTCGGTGATGGGGGTGTTCACCGGCATCCCGCCGGAGCTTATGGATATGGCCTCCTTCTGGCGGCATAGCGTGGCCTGCGGCACCCTCGCCCGCGTCCTGGCCACCTGGCGCCGGGAGACCAACGTGGAGCGGTTTTTTGTGGCGGGCATCCTGCACGATGTGGGACAACTGATGATGGCCACCACCATCCCGCCGGTGGTGCGGGAGTTGATTGAACAGAGCCGCGCCGACAGAATACCCTATCACCTCGTGGAGCAGGAGCGGCTCGGCTTTGACCATGCCGCTGCCGGTGGGGCGCTGCTGCGCTCTTGGAAAATTCCAGCCAACATCGTCGATCCGGTGACCTTTCACCATCAGCCTGCGCGGAACGAGCAGTTTCCCCTTGAGGCGGCCATCATCCATATCGCCGATCTCATCTGCCAGGCCATGGGGTACGGCCAGACCGGCGAGTGGTGCCTGCCTCTCCTTGACGCCGCGGCCTGGGACCGGCTGGGGATGTCGCCCCATCAAATGGGGGGGATCATCAAACAGGCCGAACCACAGCTTGAAGAGACCTTCAGCATCCTGGCGGAGGCGTCATGAACCGTCCTGATGATCAGTCCGCCTTTCCGTTCTTTCTCCAGGAACGGATCGGTTACCTGGAGGAGTCAAACCGCCGCTATGTGGCGATCCTTGAGATGCTGGCCTCGAGCGGCGATTTTCAGGCCGATCTCGCCGGCGCCCGGGACCCTTCCGCCATCTATGGCGCGACCCTGGCCCAGATCCGCCGGCTGCTGGCCTGCGATGCCCTGGGGGCCCTGATCAGCCAGGATGACGGCAGCTTCGAGCTCGCCCTGGCCGACCCGCCGGATAGCCTGGAACAGCTGCAGGTGGAGGTTGACCATCAGATCATGGCCGGCGCCTTTGCCTGGGCACTGAACCGGAATCAGGCGGTGCTCTCCCCCACCAGCGATGGCCAGACCGTTCTGCTACAGGTGATCTCCACCCAGTCACGGATCCAGGGGATGCTGATCGTCCGGCTTCCCGGCCAGGGGAGCAGTGTTGAGGCGCCGGCATTAAACGCCCTTTCCATCGTGCTGTATACCTGCGCCTATGCCCTGGAGAGTGCCACCCTGCGGGAGATGTTGCGGGAACATCTGGCTACGCTGGAACAGCGGGTGGAGGAGCGAACCCGCGAACTGGAACAGGCTAGGGCCCATGCCGTGGCGGCAAGTCAGGCCAAGAGCGCCTTTCTGGCCAACATGAGCCACGAGATCCGGACCCCGATGAACGGCATCATGGGGATGACCGACCTGCTTCTGGAGGGTGATTTTCCCCCGGAGCAGCAGCGCAGACAGCTGCTGGCCATTCGTGAATCCACCGAAAACCTGATGGTGATCATTAACGATATCCTTGACCTCTCCAAGATAGAGGCGGGCAAACTGGAACTAGCGTCTACGCCGTTCATGCTGCGTAGGGGGATCGCCGACGGCCTATTGCCGCTTTCGGTGCGGGCCGAGCAGCAGGGGCTGAGGCTGCAGATCGAGATAGGACGGGAGCTGCCGGACCGTTTGGAAGGCGATCTGGGGAAGCTGCGTCAGATCCTGACCAATCTGGTGGGCAATGCCATCAAGTTCAGCGAGCAAGGAACAATCACCGTCGCCATCACCCAGGAATGGGCCATCGATAACGGTCTCATGCTCCGTTTCAGCGTGGCTGATCAGGGTATCGGGATACCGCCGGAGGCCCAAGCACGCATCTTCGAGAGCTTCGAACAGGCCGACGCCACCACCACCAAGCGGTATGGCGGTACCGGCCTTGGCCTGGCCATCTGTCGGCGGCTGGTTGAGCTGATGCAGGGGACCCTCTGGGTGGAGAGCGAGCCGGGGAACGGCAGCCGGTTTTCCTTTACCGCCTGCCTCCAGCTGGCCACCGATGATGCGCGGTTTGACGGCGGACAGTCCGCGGTGCTGCCGCCTGCTGCCGGGGAACCGGTTACGGGGCTGGCGATCCTGCTGGCCGACGATGTGCCGATCAACCGGGAGCTGGTCAAGGCGGCCCTGGGGCGGCACCGGCACCGGATCAACGAGGTGAACAACGGCAGTGAGGCGCTGGATGCCTACTGCGCTGGCCGGTATGATCTGGTGCTGATGGATGTGCAGATGCCGGAGATGGACGGGCTGCAGGCCACCGCCGCCATCCGCCGGTGGGAGGAAGAGGGCGGCCGTCCCCGCACACCGATCATCGCCATGACCGCCTACGCCGCTCAGGAGGATCAGGAACGTTGTCTGGCCGCCGGTATGGACGATTACCTCGCCAAGCCGATCAAGCTCCCCGCACTGTTGGCGGCGCTCCAGCGGCACTGCCCCGGAGGGGGTGAGGCGTCTTCCCCGCCAACCGAGACGGTCACTGAACCGGAGGGACCGCTTCAGCCGGTCTATGCCCGGGATGATCTGCTGGAACGTCTGGGTGGGGCCGCCACCCTGATCCCGAAGTTCCTGGCTCTTTTTTTCAAGGGGATCGGCCCCGCAATCGACGATCTGGCAGCGGCGATCGACGCAGGCGACCGGGAGCGGGTTCGGGATGCGGCCCATGCCATCAAGGGGTCGGCGGCCAATATCGGCGCCCAGCGGGTCTGGCAGACTGCAGCGGCCATGGAGGCGTCGGCCAAAGATGGCGATATCGATAGCGCCCCCGCCCGCTGCGTCTTGCTGCGGCGGCAGGTTGAGGAGTTCCGTGGGGCCGTGGATCCGCTCTAACCCTCAGACCGTCAGGAGCGGCGCCCCCGACTGGAGCAGTTCGGTGAGGGGCTGGCCCCAGTATTTCACCTCAAACCCCAGCCCTCGCAGGGTGTCGGTCACCCCCAGTTCGTTTGCGCAGGCCTTGCAGGCCGAGATGGCCACCCCGGCGGCCCCAAGCCGCTGCAGCTGCTCCTGGATGGTCTGATCGCCAGCCGCCAGAGCGGTGGTGGCCCCCCAGATGATGATGGTCACCCGGTCCCACCAGCCCTGCTTCAGGCTGTTAAGGCCATACATGAAGACCATCTTCTCGGCGGTGATCGGGTTGTCGTTGGTCCAGAGGATATGCAGGTGCCTCGGCGTTTCCATAAGTCCCTCCCGCTATGACGTGATCAGCGGAGTTTGAGCTCCGCATCTTCCAGCGCCGCAATGCGGTCCCGCAGCTGGGCCGCCTTCTCGAAATCCAGCTCCTTGGCTGCCGCCAGCATCTCCTTGCGCAGCTTCTTCACCAGTTTCGGGATCTGCTTCAAGTCGCCGCCATACTCAGAAAGCGGCTCGGCCACCACCGGTACCGCCGCGTAGTCCTGCTCCTCGATCGATTCCAGGATGGTGCGCATCCCCTTCTTGACCGTCTCCGGGGTGATACCGTGTTCCTCGTTGTAGGCCAGCTGCTTGGCGCGACGACGTTCGGTCTCGTCGATGCAGCCCTGCATGGACCGGGTGACCTGATCGGCGTACATCAGCACCCGCCCCCCCACGTTGCGGGCCGCCCGGCCACAGGTCTGGATCAGGGAGCGGGTGGAGCGTAAAAATCCCTCTTTATCGGCATCCAGGATCGCCACCAAGGAGACCTCCGGCAGATCCAGCCCCTCCCGCAACAGGTTGATCCCCACCAGCACGTCGAACTCCCCCAGCCGCAGGGAACGCAGGATCTGCATCCGTTCAATCGTATCAATGTCTGAGTGCAGGTAGCGCACCCGTACCCCTAACTCCTTATAATAGTTGGTCAGTTCTTCAGCCATCCGCTTGGTCAGGGTGGTCACCAACACCCGGTCCCCCTTGGCCACGGTCTGACGCACCGCATGCAGCAGGTCATCCACCTGGCCCTGGGCTGGCCGCACCGTAATCGGTGGGTCCACCAGGCCGGTGGGACGGATAACCTGCTCCACAAAGACACCGCCGGACTGCTGCAGCTCGTAATCAGCCGGGGTGGCAGAGACATGCACCACCTGATTGATGCGGGCCTCATACTCCTGGAAGTTGAGCGGACGGTTGTCCAGTGCGGCCGGCAGCCGGAAGCCATACTCGACCAGCGTCTCCTTGCGGCTGCGGTCGCCGCGGTACATGCCCCCCACCTGTGAGTTGGTGATGTGGGACTCGTCCACAAACAACAGGAAGTCTTTGGGGAAGTAGTCAATCAGGGTAAAGGGGGCCTCGCCGGCCTTGCGGTCATCCAGGTAGCGGGAATAGTTCTCAATCCCCTGGCAGAAGCCCATCTCCTCCATCATCTCGATGTCGTAGAAGGTGCGCTGCTCGATCCGCTGGGCCTCCAGCAGTTTGTTCTGGGATCTGAACCAGCGGATCCGTTCCTCCAGGTCCAGCCTTATCTGCTCGATGGCCCGTTCCAGGTTCTCTTTGGTGGAGACGTAGTGGGAGGCGGGGAAGATGGCGGCCTTGGAGAGCTTCTGCAGCACGATACCTCTCAACGGATCGATCTGGGAGATCGCCTCCACCTCGTCGCCGAAGAACTCGATCCTCAGCGCCCGCTCGCTGTCGTAGGCCGGAAAGACCTCGATCACCTCCCCCCGTACCCGGAAGGTGCCGCGATGGAAGTCAGTATCGTTGCGCTCGTACTGGATCGCCACCAGCTTTTTCAGCAGGGTGTCGCGGCCGTAGTCGTCCCCCTGGTGAAAGAAGATATGCATGGCCTGGTACGCCTCCGGCGAGCCGATGCCGTAGATGCAGGAGACCGAGGCCACGATGATCACATCCCGCCGGGTGAGAAGCGACATGGTGGCGGAATGGCGCAGCTTGTCGATCTCGTCGTTGATGGCCGAGTCCTTCTCGATGAAGGTGTCGGTGGTGGGGAGGTAGGCCTCGGGCTGGTAGTAGTCGTAGTAGGAGACGAAATACTCCACGGCGTTGTCCGGGAAGAGTTCCTTGAACTCACCGTACAATTGGGCCGCCAGGGTCTTGTTGGGGGCCAGCACCAAGGCCGGACGGCCGGTCCGGGCGATGACGTTGGCCACGGTGAAGGTCTTGCCGGAACCGGTCACCCCCAGCAGCACCTGGTGCCGGTCGCCCCGCTCAATGCCGGCCGCCAGCTCATCGATGGCCTGGGGCTGATCGCCGCGGGGGAGGTAGGTGCTGGTCAGGGTAAAGAGGGACATGGCAGCGCCATGATAGCACAGCAGGTCAGGGGAGGAAACAGGACAAACGAGCCGCTACGCCGTGGCCGGGCCTGCCTCCAGTTTGAACTTCTGCACCATGGTAGAGAGCTTCTGAACCTGCCGTTCCAGCCCCATGGCCGCCTCGGAGGAATGGGCGGCGCTCTCGGCGTTTTGCTGGGTGACCTGGTTGATCTGGGCCACCGCCTGGTTGATCTGGTCGATGCCGGCGGCCTGTTCCTGGGTGGCCTGGGAGATCTCGTCCGCCAGGCGGCTGATGGCGTGTGCGCCGTCCACGGCCCCCACCAGCTGACGGTTGATGTCGCGGGAGAGATTCTCGCCGTCCTGGGAGAGGTCCAGGGAGGTCCTGGTCAGGTTCTCGGTCCGCTTTGCGGCATCGGCCGAGCGGGTCGCCAGGCCGCGGATCTCGTCGGTCAGGTTGCGGAAGTCGTTGCCGGCCCCCTCCACATGGGCCGCCTCGATGGCGGCGTTGACCCCCAGCAGGTTGGAGAACATGGCCACGTCTTCGAGGTCTTCGATCAGGTACTGAAACTCCTCCCGCCGTTTGTCCGCCTCGTCCCCCTCGCCAAGGGAGATCTGCTTGCTGAACTCACGCATCCCTTTGGCGGTCTCGGTGCAGCGCTGGCCCAGCTTGCGGATCTCCTGGGCCACCACGCCGAACCCGCCGGCCGAGGTACGGATCCGGACCGCCTTGTCGATGGCGCTGCTGGAGAGGGCACCGGTCTCCTTGGCGATGCCGTCGATCTCGTTGACGATGGCAGTGGTGTTGCCAGCCGCTTCACGGATCTTGGCCATGGCCGCCAGCATCCGTTCCATGGCCTGTTGCGCCTGTTCCATGGACTGGGCCGCCTGGTGGGCGTTCTGCCGGGCCTGGGTGGTCTTGCCGGAGCTGGTGGCGGCGCTGGCGGCGATCCGCTCAAGACTGCCGGAGGTGTCGGCCAGCTGACTGCTCTGCTGTGACGCCCCTTCCGACACCTCCGCCGAACCGGCTGTGATCTGGCGCCCCACATCCGACACCAGATCCACGGTCTCGGCCACCTGGGAGACCGCCCCATGCAGCGCCTCGGCGGTGGTGTTCATCGCCTTGCGGATCACGGCATGGTCGCCGTGGTATTTGCCCCGCATCCGGGCGCTCAGGTCGTAGCGGGCCAGGCGGCCCAGCACGGCGCTGGCCTCGCTGACCGGGTCCAGCACCGCATCCAGGGTGCCGTTCATCCCCCGGATCAGCTCCTGCCAGATCCCCTCGTAATCCCAGTCGTTGCCACGGGTCCGCAGGTTCCCCTCCCGCACCGAGCCGGTCAGGTTGGTGGTCTCCTTGTGCATCCCGTACAGGATCGCCAGCAGGTGGTTGATGTTCTGCTTGATCCGGTTGTACTCACCCTGGTAGTCGTCGATCACAAAGGGGGGGATCCGGCCATGGGCGATCTGGTCCAGGGCGCTGGCGGCCAGGCGCATCGGCTGGATCAAGGAGTCGAGCATCCGATTCACCTGGGCGAGCAGTTCCCGCTCCTGGGGCTCATGGCCGGCCAGCGCGCACCGTTCATCCAGACGTCCCGCCATCATCGCCTCGGCCACCCGTTGGATCTCCCCGCAGACAAGAGATTGCCCCTGGTGCTCATTCATGGTGCGACTCCTTTCCACTCCTGTTGATCCAACGCACGCTGCACGGCAGTCACCACCAGCGGCAGGGCGGCAGCCACCGCCGGTGTCATGGCCCCCCCCAACTGGTCAAACGAACAGCCTTCAATCCCTATCAGCAGCACCCGTTCCGGCAGCCGTTCAGGATAGAGCAGCCGACCGATGGCGAGGGCCTCCCGCAGGCCGATACCGTGGGCCGACACCGCCGCCGACTGCTGGGGCGGCAGCTGATCCCATGCCAGGCAGTGCACGGTCCCTGCCGGGGCGCCAAGCTGCAGCGCATCCACCACGATCAGCTGCTGATCCTCTTCCCGAAGGAGCTCCAGCAGGGCGACGCCGCCGACGCCGCAGTACTCCAGACGGGTGGCGGACGGCAGCTCCAGGGTCTGCAGCCGCTGGTAGACCTGATACCCCACGGCGTCGTCGGCCACCAGTTCGTTGCCGATGCAGACCACCAGGGCCTGAGGTCGGCTCACTGGGTGCGGGTCCTGACCAGGCAGCTGGGGCCGGACGCGATGATCTCCGATTTGACCGGCCGGTGCAGCAGTTCGTTGACGATGCCGTCGAAGTAGGCGTGGAACAGCCTGCAGACCGGGCCGCCGGTGGCCTGGTTGCGCTGCCGGCAGACCTCCCGCAGGGCGCAGCGGCCGAAGGTGAGCTCGGCGTCCCCTGCTGACGTTGGCGCAGCGGAGAGGGCAAAGCCGGCCGCCATCCGCCCGGCCAGCAGGGTCAGCACCTGATCGAGGGTCGGGTTGCCGAGCTGCAGCGGCAGCTTGCGGGCCATCTCCCGGCCGGCGATCCGCCCCACCGGGGCCGTGGCCCCCCCCATGATGGCGTCGATGGTGTTGGCGAAGTTCTCGATCAGAAAGGCCACCTCGGTAAAGGCCTGGTGGTGGTCCTCAGCGGTCATCTGCAGGGCGTTGTCGCTGGTCATAGGAATTTCCCCATCCGTTGGCTGAACTCCCGGTCGCGGTAGAAGTTCTTCACCGCGTGGTAGTTGGCGTGGCTGATGGCCCCGGAGGGGCAGAGGTAGGCGCAGGAGAGGCAGGCGATGCAGTCTTCGGCGTGGTCCACCTCGCAGAGGCGCTTCTCCTCGTTGAACCGGAACACCTTGGTGGGGCAGATATCGACGCAGATCTCACAGCCGCGGCAGGCCTGGTCGTGTACGGTGATCTCGACGGGGGATGAACTGGTCACAGGTTACCTCCGGATGGTCCTGAGCGGGTCGCCGCCCCGGGTGATGAGCACCTCCAGCGGCATGGTCCCCACGGCGTGGGTGGCGCAGGAGAGACAGGGGTCGTAGCAGCGGATGCTGAACTCAATGGCGTTCAGGAGGGCCTGGTCGTCGGGGCGGTTGATGACGTGGCTGATGGCGGCCTGTTCCACGGAGCGGTTGATAAGGGCGTAGTTCTGCTGGGTGGCCACGATCAGGTTGGCGGCCCGCACCACGCCGCTCTCGTCGATCTCGTAGTCGTGGATCAGGGTGCCCCGGGGCGCCTCGGCATGGCCAACGCCGCGCCCTCCCTTGAAGGTGACCGGAACCCTGGTCTCACCGTTCACGGCCGGGTTGCGGAGGATGTCGCCGGCCCGTTCCACGGCCCAGATCAGCTCCACCAGTTTGGCGTAGGCCTGGAACAGGGTGATATGGCAGGGGGCGCCCCCCAGCTTCAGCATCTCCTCGAGCTCCCGGTTGGCCCATTCGGTGGTGAATCGTCCCATGGCGTTGATCCGGGCCAGGGGACCTACCCGGTAATCGTGGGCTTGGCCGTCCCTGCTGAAGCTGACCCGCTTCATGTAGGACCAGTCCAACACCGATTCCACCAGGTACTGATCGTACTCCTGCACCGGAAATTCGGCCTGCAGCCTCCCCAGCTCGTCCACGGCCCGGATCTTCCCCTCGATGAGTGAGACCCGGTCATCGAGTACGGTACCGACGCTCCAGGACGGGGTGACCCAGTCGGACAGCATGGCCGGGTGTTTCTCGATGGCGGTCAACAGCAGCTGTTTCACCACCGGCGCCAGTTCCCTGGCCAGGGTCATCCCCTCGGTGGCCAGGGCCTCCAGCTGGCCCCGCTTCTCGCCGTCCAGGACAAAGGTGATGCCGCCGGCCACCGAGGTGACCGGGTGGGTGCCGCGGCCGCCGACGATCTCGTTGATCCGCTGGCCGATGGTCCGGATCCGCAGCGCCTTCTTGGCCACCTCCGGGTTGGCCTGCACGATCCCCACCACGTTGCGCACGGCCGGGTCGGCATCCAGCCCCAGCACCAGGTCGGGCCCCTGCAGCACAAACAGGGAAAGGGCGTGGGAGTGTATGATGTGCCCCATATACATCAGTTCCCGCAGCAGCATGGCAGCCGGTGGCGGCGTCACGCCACAGGCGTGGTCCAGGGCGTTGGAGGCGGCGATATGGTGGGCGGTGGGGCAGACCCCGCAGATCCGGGCCGTGATGTGGGGCATCCGGGTGGCCTCCATCCCCACCAGGATTTTTTCGAAGCCGCGCAGTTCGTTCACCACCAGCCCAGCATCGGCCAGGGTGCCGTCCTCGGCCAGGTTGACGAATACCTTGGCGTGTCCTTCAATCCGAGTCACCGGATCGATCCGTATGGTCCGTGAGCTGCCTGTCGCTGGTTGCATCTGGGCTCTCCTAGCCGTGGGTGGCTTCGTAATCTTCGTCCGCCTCGTTGATCCATTTCTTTATCAGAAAGGTCGGTTTCTCGCCGATCATGGCGGTGGCCATGGTGTAGGAATAGTGGGACTTGGCGCTCTTCTCGATCTCTTTGACGATGGTCTGGCGGTCGATCCTGGTGAGGCGGGACATCCGCTCGGCGATCTCGGTGCGGATGTCGCGGTTCGGTTCGCTCAGGATCTGCATGGTGGCGCCGGCGCAGCCGGTGCAGGGGACCCCGTTGGTGGGGCAGGGGGAGAGGCAGCGGTCGATGGTGGCCGAACCTAGGCAGATGTAGCCCTGGGAGAGGAAACAGAGTTCCGGGTCCGGGATGCCGTCGCTGTGCTGGCGGATCTCGGTTGCATCGGACTTCTTCATCTGACGTTTGCACTTGGCGCAGACCGATTCTTGGCTGGCCTGGGGGGTGCGCCCCTCCAGCAGGGAGCGGAGGGCCTCGAAGACGAAGGTGGGGTGCGGCGGACAGCCTGCCAGGTAGAGGTCCACGTCGATCACCTGATCGATGGGGGTCACCGCGGGCTCCAGGGGTGACACCTCGCGGCTGGGCGGCTGGTGCGGGGTGGTGGTCTTGTTCTGCAGGTAGACCGAGTCGACGATCTCCTCGCGGGTGTGGATGTTGCCGGCCCCGGCCGGCCCGCCGAATACGGCGCAGGATCCCCAGGCGATGATCAGATCGCAGCTGTTGCGCATCGCCACGGCGGCATGACGGTCATGCTCGTTGCGGATGGCGCCGGAGACCAGCCCCACCGTGGCAGGCGGATAGTCCTTGATGTCGGTCAGCACCGGGCAGTGTTGGATCTGGACTGATTCCAGCACCGCCATGATCTTTTCATGGAGATCGACGATGGCGATATGGCAGCCGGAGCAGTCGGAGAGCCATTCGGTGTTGATGGTGACCGGTGCGGCGCTCATGCGGCACCCCCTGTCCGGCGGACGGTCAGTCGCTTCATGCAGGCATTTTCTCCGGCATGGACGATCTCAAGGGTGGAATCGGCCCCCATGATGTTCTGCAGGGCACCGGCAAAGAAGCCGTTCATCATGGTGCAGAGCGACCCCTTCTGGGCGTGGCCGAAGCGGAACAGGGACTGGCGGATCATGCAGTCGCGGAAGACCAGGGTGATCTCCTGGCCGTCGTCGGAGGCCAGGATCAGGGCCGGGCGGTCGTGGGTCTGAAACGGCTCGAACAGCCAGAGGAAGCCGTTTGCCGTCAGTACGGCGCGGGTGGCCTCCAGGGCCTGTTCCAGGCTGTCGGTCTTGGGGATGGCGTCGGAGAGGCTCTTCCCCAGGTTCTTGCCGGCCAGGTAGGAGATGTTGCTGGCCGATTCCCCCACCGCCTCCTCCATGCCGCTGGTAATGGCCCCCAGAAAGACCATCGCCTCCTGCAGGGCCAGGCGGGGATCGGCGAACGATTCACGGCTGCTGTTTTCAGCGTTACTCATGGAGCCTCCCCTGCAACGAATGTGGCGTATACTGTACCAGCGATGTTTCGGATGTCAAGCAATAAGACAATTAAAGTCTTGTTGTGCCGGATAACCGTTGTTTCGGACGGTTATAGCGGTGTGTCATGATCTTGCTGGAGGCAAAAATAGTGGTATAGTCTCCGCATGAAGCCCCCCTTTTCCAGTCGGCAGGCATCCTGGCCGGCATCCCTGGAGCTGTTCCGCTACCTGGGTCCCGGTTTCTTCGTCACGATCGGCTTTATCGATCCGGGCAACTGGGTCACCAACGTGGTGGCCGGCTCCCAGTTTGGGTACCGGCTCCTGTGGGTGGTGACCCTCTCCACGGCCATGCTGATCATCGTGCAGCACAACGCGGCCCATCTGGGGATCGTCACCGGCCGCTGTCTGGCCGAGGCGGCTGCGCAGCATTTTCGCCCCTGGTTGCGCCTCCTGATGCTGGGTTCGGCCCTGCTGGCCTGCGTGGCAACGGCGCTGGCCGAGCTTTTGGGGGCGGCCATAGGCCTGCAGATGCTGTTTCGCCTGCCGTTGCCTCTGGGGGTGGGGCTTGCCTCCGGCTTTGCCCTCTGGATGCTGTTTTCCAAGGGCTACCGGAGCCTGGAGAAGTGGATCATCGGTTTTGTCTCCCTGATCGGTCTCGCCTTTCTCTTTGAGCTCTCCCTGGCCCAGATCTCCTGGCGCCAGGCAGCGGCAGGCTGGGTGCTACCCGTCATCCCCGGCGGGGCCATGACCACCATCATGGCGGTGCTGGGGGCGGTAGTGATGCCCCACAATATCTACCTCCATTCCGAGGTGATCCAGAGCAGGCAGTGGCACCGGGAAGGGAGCGAGATGGTGGAAAAACAGCTCCGCTACGAATTCCTCGACACTCTGACCGGCATGGGGGTGGGCTGGGCCATCAACAGCGCCATGATCATCATGGCGGCCGCCGTCTTCTATGCCCACCACCTCAGCGTCACCGAACTGCCCCAGGTGGCGGTCACCATCCGGCCGATCTTTGGCCCGGCCGCTGCGGTGGTGTTCGGGCTGGGGCTGGTCTTTGCCGGTCTCGCCTCCTCCGTTACCGCCGCCATGGCCGGCGGCAGCATCTTTGCCGGGATTTACAACGAGCCGTTCGATATGGCGGATAACCATTCCCGCGCCGGTATCGTCATCACGCTGCTGGGGGCCGTTGCCCTGATTCTCCCCCTTGCCGACCCCTTCACCGGGATACTCTGGAGCCAGGTGGCCCTCTCCATCCAGCTCCCCTTGACCATCATACCGTTGATCTTGCTCACCTCCTCACCGGCGGTTATGGGGCGTTTTGCCAATCCTCCCGCCACGCGGGCGCTGCTCTGGCTTACCGGTCTGCTGGTGATCGGGCTCAATCTGCTTTTGTTACAGGAGATGCTGGGATGAGGAAACATCTGCTGCGGATCTGCGTCGGGCTGGCCCTGGTCGCCCTGTTCATCCTGAACAACCTGGGGGTGGTGCGCCTGGGAATCATCCGGCAGATGGAACTCTGGAGTTACGACCAGCGCCTGCTGATAACCATGCCGGGCGGTGTGGACGACCGGATTGTGATCGTCGACATCGACGAGAAATCGCTGGCCCAGGTGGGGCGGTGGCCCTGGAGCCGAACAGTGGTGGCACGGCTGGTGGATCAGCTCTTCGACCGTTACAAGGTGGCGGTGGTGGGGTTTGACGTGGTCTTTGCCGAGCCTGACACCAGCTCAGGCATCAGGGTGTTGGATAGCCTGGCCCGGCACGAGTTGAAGGATGACCGTGGCTTCACTACGGTGCTGGCACGGGATCGCCGAAAGCTCGATTACGACGCCCTGCTGGCATCGCGTCTCAAGGGGAGGCCGGTGGTGCTGGGCTATTATTTCAGTCATGATACCGGTGGCCCGGCCCGGAAATCGGGGTTGCTCCCTCCGCCCGTGCTGCCGCCGGGAGGGCTTGCCGGCGGCGAGGCGGCGGTGCCGGTGGAGACCGGTTACGGCGCCAACATCCCGATCCTGCAGGAGGCTGCCGGCATGGCCGGCCATTTTAATCCTGATCCTGACCGGGATGGCGTTACCCGGCGGGTGCCGTTACTGCAGGAGTACCGCGGCGCCTACTACGAGGCCCTCTCCCTGGCGGTACTGCGTACCCTCTACGGTCTGCCCAGACTGCAACCGGTGTTCCCCCACAGCGGCAGCAGGCAACTTGAGTGGTTGCAGGCGGCAGACATGCGGATACCGGTGGATGATACCGGGGCGGCCCTGATCCCGTACCGCGGCCGGCAGGGGAGTTTTACCTACCTTTCGGCCGCCGATGTCCTGAACGGTACGGTCAAGAAGGGACAGCTGGACGGGGCCATCGTCCTGGTGGGGACCACCGCGCCGGGTCTTATGGATCTGCGCTCCACCCCGGTCTCGGCGGTTTACCCCGGGGTGGAGATACATGCCAACATGATCGCCGGGATGCTGGACAACAGCATTCGACACGCCCCTTCCTACGCCCAGGCCGCCGAACTGGTGATACTCCTGCTGGCGGGGGGGCTGTTGTCCGTTGTGCTGCCCCTGCTGGGGCCCCTGACGGCCCTGGGGTTCTCCGCGTTGCTGGCCGCTTCGGTGCTGATCGGTAACCTGGCGGCCTGGCAGCACAGCCTGGTCCTGCCGTTGGCGGCCACGCTGATCATGATCTCTCTGCTCTACCTGGCCAACGCCACCTGGGGGTTCCTGTCGGAGACCCGGGCCAAGCGCCAGATCACCGGACTGTTCGGCCAGTATGTGCCGGCCCAGATCGTCACCACCATGAGCAAGGACCCGGAACATTTCACCATGGCCGCCGAAGAACGGGAGATGACGGTGCTGTTCACCGATGTGGTGGGCTTTACCTCCATCTCGGAGCGGCTCTCCCCCCAGGAGCTGGCCACCTTCATGAACGAATATCTCACCGCCATGACCGCCATTATCTACCAGCACGGCGGTACCGTGGACAAGTACATCGGCGACGCCATCATGGCCTTCTGGGGCGCGCCGCTGCCGGACCCTGAGCACGCCCTGCACGCCGTCAGGGCGGCCCAGGCCATCCGGAGCCGGATGGTGACCCTGCAGCAGGAGATGACGGTACAGGGGTTCCCGGCGATCAAGATCGGCATCGGCATCAACACCGGCCTGATGCGGGTCGGCAACATGGGCTCAACCTACCGGGTGGCCTATACCGCCATGGGGGATGCCGTCAACCTGGCCTCGCGACTGGAGGGGTTGACCCGTCAGTATGACACCTGGATTATCGCCGGCCAGGAGAGCCGTAACCGGGTGCCCGGTGTTGTCTGGCGGGAGCTGGACCTGGTGCGGGTAAAGGGGAAACGGGAACCGGTGGCGATCTTCGAGCCGTGCGGCGAGGAGGCTGATCTTGCAAAAGAGTATGGCGATGATATAACGATGTTTAATACGATGGTTGTCGCCTATCGGCAGCAGGACTGGGATCGGGCAGAGACCCTGCTGGACCGGCTGATCGAGCGAAAACCGGACCGCCACCTGTATCTGCTGTACCGGCAGCGGATCCGGCAGTTCAGGGCCGACCCGCCGCCACCGGACTGGGACGGCGTTTGTACCTTCACCACCAAGTAAGGAGAGGTCGTGCCATGAAGGGACCACTTTGGACCATCATTGCCGCAGTGACGTTCACCGCAACTGCCGTGTGGGGTGATGATGCGGCGGTACCGCGTTTTGCTATCAGACAGATCGTGCTTGAGGGGAACACCCTGCTGGCCAAGGACGAGGTCGCCCGGATCTTTGAGCGTTACACCGGCACGCAGAAGGATTTCGGCACCATCCAGGAGGCGATGGATGCCCTGGAGGCGGCCTATCAGCGGCGAGGTTACACGCTGGTCTCCGTAGTCCTGCCGGAACAGGAGATCGAGCGGGGGGTTGTCACCCTCAAGGTGCTTGAACCGGCGGTCAAGGCGATTGTGGTTGACGGAAACCGGTATTACAGCCGGGAGAATATCTTGCGTGCCCTGCCAACCCTCCGGGTTGGAGCGCCTCCCCGCGTGACGGCCATCTCGGAAAATCTACGCGCAGCCAATGAAAACCCCAGCCGGAAGATGGTTCTCAGGTTCAAGAATGACGAAAGGGATGAAGGGCTCACGGCCCAGCTTAAGGTAGAGGATTTGAAGCCGTGGCAGCTCTCACTGCAGGCTGACAATACCGGGACGGCAAGCACCGGTCTCTACCGTACCGGGGTCGGTCTCCAGATTTTCAATCTGTTCAATCGCGACCAGATCATCGCCCTGCAGTACCTGACCTCCCCTGATCACGCCGATAAGGTGAAGATATTCAACGGCTCCTATCGGTTGCCGCTGTACCGGTGGGGAGATACCCTGGATCTGTTCGGCGCTTATTCCGATGTGGATAACGGCACCACTCAAATTTCGGGCACTGATATCAAGGTGAGCGGCAAGGGGATCGTCTCGGGTATCCGGTACAACATGAACCTGGCCAGACGAGGAGGGTACGAACAGAGATTGGTGGCCGGCATGGATTACCGTCTGTACGACAACAGTGCGGTGCTGTTGGGGGCTGATCTGGCCAGGGATGTAGTGGCGCATCCCCTCAGTCTGACCTACGGAGGTGCCTGGACCACCGATTCGCTGAGCCTAGATGGTTCGTTCGGGGTTCTTTACAATATACCCTGGGGTGGCCAAGGGCAGACATCCGATTATGCCGCCGTGCGCAGCGGCGCCAAGGCCAATTACACCATCCTCCGTTACGGCCTGAATCTGATGGGACGGCCTGGTGGAGACTGGCTCCTCAGGCTTGGCCTGAACGGTCAGTATAGCCCGGATCGGCTGATCCCCGGCGAGCAGTTCGGTCTGGGAGGGGCTGCATCGATTCGAGGCTATGAAGAGCGTGAAGAATCGTGGGATGCCGGTATAAGCGGCGTTGCCGAGATCTATTCGCCCGATCTGGCACGGCGCTTTAACCTTGCCAGGGTGCAGGCGCGTCTGGTCGGTTTTTACGATACCGGCTATGGCTACAACCTGCGGCCACAGACCGGAGAGCAGCATGACCATGGTCTGTCCGGTACCGGCATCGGGGTTCGTCTCGGGGTGGGAGAGTACCTGAATTTTTCTCTTGACTGGGGGCACGCCCTGGATAGCTCGACCACAACTCGCAGCGGGGATAATCGGATTCATTTCAGAGCCAGCGTAACCTATTGAGTAAAGGGTTTGGATGCAGCGTAAGGTGGCTGTCGGGACAAGGAGTACGGCCATGAATAAAGTCTATAGAGTGATCTGGAACGTCGTGAAAACGGCCTGCCTTGGGGGAAGGGCATCGCTGACCATTGCCCTGCTGGCAACCCTGGGATTTACGACGGGCAGGGCCTTCGGCCTCCCCACCGGTCCCCAGGTGGTGAACGGCAGTGCCGGCATCACCACCGTCGGTGGTGTCATGACCGTCACCAACAGCCCCAACGCCATCATCAACTGGCAGGGGTTCTCCATCGCCGCCAACGAGGCCACCCGTTTCCTGCAGCAGAACGCGGGCAGCGCCGTGCTGAACCGGGTAGTGGGGGGTGACGCATCCAGGATCTACGGCCTGCTGCAATCAAACGGCAAGGTGTTTCTGATCAACCAGAACGGCATCCTGTTCGGTCCCGGCGCCAGGGTTGACGTGAACGGCCTGGTGGCCTCCACTCTCAATATCACCAATCAGGACTTCCTGGCCGGCCGGATGACGTTCAACGCCGGCGCCACCGCCGGTCCGGTGGCGAACCAGGGGAGCATCACCACTCCGTCCGGCGGTTCGGTCTACCTGATCGCGCCGGACGTGACGAACAGCGGCATTATCACCGCACCCAACGGCGATATCCTCTTGGCCGCCGGCAAGGAGGTGCTGCTGGTTGACCGGGACAGTCCCGAGATCGCGGTGGTGGTCAGCGCCCCTGCCAGTCAGGCGTTAAACCTGGGTACCCTGGCCGCAGAGGCAGGTAGGATAGGTATCTACGGCGGCATTGTTCGCCAGGCCGGTATCATCAGCGCCGACAGTGCGGTCTCCGAGGGGGGCAGGATCTATCTTAAGGCTAGCCAGAAGCTGGAGACCGCTGCAGGCAGCATCACCAGCGCCGATGGCGTGAAGGGCGGCACCATCAGTGCCAAGGTTGAGGAGAACGGTACGATTAAGGGTGAGCTGCTCGGCAGGGGGGATCTTTCAGCCCAAGGCGATGGCAGTACGGGAAGCGGTGGATTTATTGAGACATCAGCGGCCAAGGTGGATCTGAACGGACTCAGGGTCAATACCAAAGGCGGAACCTGGCTGATCGACCCGACCAACATCTATATCGCCGTGGATCAGACAACTGCCACGAGTGCGGGGATGTCGGGAACGGACAGTTCCGTAGATACATCCGCCCCGCCCAATTTCCAGGCTGCAGGGAGCCCGACGGATTCCCTCCTTCTGACGAGCACACTCCAGAGCGCTCTGGCATCGAACTCGGTCCAGGTTAGCAGCTACAGCACGGGCACGGGGAGCGGCACTATCAATGTAGTGAGCCCGGTTAGTTGGAGTTCGGCAAACTCATTGACACTGCTCGCCTCTGGTGGAGATATTCGCATTGGTGCCGGGGTTTCCGTCACCGGCGGCAGCGGTGGCATGAATCTGGTCGCCGGCTGGAATAATACGGGGTTTGCCACGACTACAGGTATCGGCAACCTGACCTTCGGTGCCGGTTCCAGCCTTTCTACGACGGGCAATCTTCTGTTTTCAGTCGGTAACTCAATAAGCCAACCAGCCGGCTCGGTTATTACAGCCAATGCGCTGACTATCATCGGTAGTCAAGGCGGGATACGCCTGCCAGGCGGTGCCAGCCTTCTCGGTACCAATATGGTCACTACGCTGGCCGCTGACATATCCGGTGCCGGTGCCGGTGCTCTGACATTCATAAATGGCAAGGCGCTGGCTATAGACACTGCTGGCGGCTTCAACGGGATCAATGCCCTGAACAACACGAGTCAAGTCTCAATCACGGCCAGTTCTCTTGCCATCACACAACCTATCGTATCAGCAGGGAATGTGGTTCTGACCCTTGCTGCAGGTGGCGGGGGCAGCGATAGCGCATCTGGCGGTATTACCGCCCAAGGGTTGGAACTGCTTGGCAACGGCTCATTTGCCCTCACCAACGGCGGCTATGCCGTGCAGAATCTTGCGGGTAACCTCTCAGGCTTAGGTTCAGTGAGCCTGAACAACAGTGGCAGTCTGAATATAGGCACCGTGAACAGCACCGGCCTCTATGGTGCCGGTACCCTCTCCTTAAAGACCACCGGTCCCCTCACCCAGTCACCTGGGGCCCTGCTGGGCAGCACCTCCCTCAATGTTGAGGGGAGCTCTGTCACGCTCACCGAGGCGAACCCGGTCGGTATCATCAGTGGCAAGGCCACGGCCGGTGATTTTAGATACAAAAGTGTGAACGGCATCGCCGTTGATGCGGTGGCCGGCACCGCCGGCATCACTGCCAGCGGTTTAGTGGTTCTGGATGGGGGGAACGGGATCGGTCAGAACGCCCCGATCACGGCCACCGGCCTGAAACTGGTGAGTAGCGGCCCTGTGGGGCTGACCAACGCCGCCAACGCCTTCGGTTCGGTGGCGGCCAGTGTCAGCGGTAGTCTTTCGCTGCTGGACAGCAGCGCCCTGACCGTGGGAACCGTGGACGGGCTCGCCGGCATCACCGCCACCAATGGTGATGTCGGTCTTCAGGCGCCATCGCTCACCGTATCGTCCTTGAGCGCCACCCCCACCATTGTCAGCGGTAACAACATCCAGATCGCGACCGGCCCATTCACCATGAGCGGTACCGGTGTCTATCAGACCAAGCTGAACGCTGCAAACGGCGTGGCCCTGCTGGTTGACGGATTGACCATGGATACGGCGGCCGCTATCTTCGGCGCGAACGGTATTGTCGTCTCGCCAAGAAACACCGTCACCCCTTCGATCACGCTGAAGGACGGCAGCAGTTGCGTGACTGCCGGCTGTCTGGCACTAAATACCGCTTATTTTTCCCAATTCAGTACGACCGGCGGCCCGTTGCTGATTGGTGATCCGGCACTCTCCATCCCCATTGATCTCCAGGCTGCACTGGCATGGAGTAGTGGCGGGCTTGGGATCGGCACCGCCAGCACGGTGACCGAGGCCACGGGTAGCGGTATTAACACCCTGAAGCTCGCCGTGTTGGCCGGTGACGCGGTGACCATGAACGGCCCAAACACCGTGACCAATCTGGCAGTACAGTCGAGCGTCGGCCCTATCTCTTTCAATGTCAGCAGCGGGCCGGTCATCGTTGATACGATCGCCGGCATTGAGCCGGTCACCGGGAAATCCTACAGCGCAGCGGGGCTTGTGTCACCATCGGGCGGCATAACCCTGAGCAACAGCAGTGTGGCCGCCGGTGGGAATATCACCCTGAACGCCCCGGTTAGTGCCGGCAGCGGCACTGTATCGCTTAATGCCACGAGCGGAGCAATTAGCGGCAGCGGTCCCATCTCGGGAAATCAATTGACCATAACCGCTTCCGGCGCTGTCGGGCCCCTGGTAACCAAGGTGAACAGCCTCTCGGCAACCAGCAGCACCGGCGCCGTAAGTATAACCAACGCCAGCCCGTTGACGATAACCGGCGCTTCGGCGGGAAGTGATCTGTTGGTAACCAGTGCCGGTATGCTGACCTCTGCCGGGTTAATCTCAGCATCCGGCAACGTATCACTGACCGCCGCCGGCACGACCAGCGATTTCAGTCTGCAGGAGATGGGGCAGGTGCAGGGGAGCACGGTGACCTTGGTCGCCGGGCAGGATATCTTGGTGACCGGCGGCAGTGTGCACTCATCCAGTCCCACCGGCGTCACGTCGGTGATCGCCGGTCGTGACGTGAAGGTGAGCGGCGGGACGTCGTACTCAGGTTCCATAGCAGCCGTTGGTGATGTCTCCATTACGGCATCAACCGGCAAACTCTATCTGACCTCCAATGGTAGTACGTCGGCTGCCTCCGTTACGGCACAGTCTCTCTATACGGTCTACCTGAATGTGCCGGGCCAGACCTCGGGCGGCTATGTGATCGACGGCGTTGCCGGCGGGGCCACGATTTCGACGGTTAATACCGCTACCGGCATATTTGTTGCCACGTCTCCAGCAGTACCGGGCAGCACCCTGCAGGTGACCTATGCCGCGCCTCCGCCACCCCCACCGCCTCCGACCATCGATCAGTGTATCGCCGACCCGAGCCTCAGCGGTTGCAGCGTCGTGCTGCCTAGCCTGAGCAGCTGTATCAGCGCACCGTCCACCCCCGGTTGTTCGGTGGTACTGCCGACCCTTGCCACCTGCACCGCCACGCCGACAGCTTCCGGTTGCAGCGTCGTGCTGCCCAGCCTGAGCAGCTGTATCAGCGCACCGTCCACCCCTGGTTGTTCGGTGGTACTGCCGACCCTTGCCACCTGCACCGCCACGCCGACAGCCCCTGGTTGCAGCGTCGTCCTGCCCAGCCTGAGCAGCTGTATCAGCGCACCGTCCACCCCTGGTTGTTCGGTGGTACTGCCGACCCTTGCCACCTGCACCGCCACGCCGACAGCCCCT
>JAJYCS010000025.1 GCA_021778115.1 Deltaproteobacteria bacterium | reverse complement strand
CGATTCGAACGTCCGACCCCTTCCTTAGGAGGGAAGTGCTCTATCCTGCTGAGCTACGGGGACTCATGAGTTATTTGTCGTGCTGCTGCGGATTTTGCCTTTGTATCAAAACTGGAGCAGGGAGTAAACCTTTCCGTCCGGCAAGCGTTTGCGGCCATCGAGGAAGGTTAGCTCCGACATGAAGCAGCATTCGACGATGTCACCATGCAGTTGGTTGACCATATCCACCACTGCCGCCATAGTACCGCCGGTGGCCAGCAGGTCATCGGCGATCAGAATCTTCTCGCCCGGCTTGATGGCATCTTTGTGCATTTCGAGAGTATCAGTGCCGTATTCAAGATCGTAGGTCTTGCTGAACTTTTCCGAGGGGAGTTTGCCAGGTTTACGGACCAGTACCACACCTGCCCCCAGTTTGTAGGCCAGTACCGAACCGATGATGAACCCCCGGGCCTCAACGCCTACTACTTTATCGATATGTTGGCCTATGTAACGGTGAGCCAACAGGTCAACCATCCGCTGGTAGGATTTGGCGTCTTGTAACAATGTTGTGATATCCTTAAATATAATACCTTTTTTCGGAAAGTCGGGGATGTCGCGGATGATCTGTTTCAGGTCTTCCATGGTGGCTCCTTGCACTGATTTCTAAGGGTGTTCGGTAAGGGTCCGCAGTTTATCGAGAGATTTTGCCTCGATTTGGCGGATTCGCTCCCGCGTTACGCCGAAACCCTGGCCGATGGTATCAAGGGTTTGGGGCTCCTGGTCATACAGTCCAAAGCGTAGTCCCAGAATGACCCGCTCGCTCTCGGAGAGCTTTTCGAACTGTTGAGCTATTAACTCGTATTTGTTGATGTTTTCAAGCAGCTCCGATGGTGATACCACGGAGCTGTCTTCAATGGTGTCGATCAGGAAATAGTCATTGCCCTCGCCGATCGGGGTTTCGATGGAGCAGGTCCGTTTGAGCAGTACCATGAGACGGCGGACGTAGGGGAGCTTGCTCTTCATGGCGTCGGCTATTTCCTGTACCGACGGCTCCCGATGCAACTGCTGGGTCAGGTGACGGGAGGTGCGGAGCATCCTGTTTATGTCATCGGAGACATGTACCGGGAGCCGTATGGTGCGGGACTGGTTGACCAGCGCCCGTTCGATGGACTGGCGGATCCACCAGGTGGCGTAGGTTGAGAAGCGACACTCCTTGGCCAGAGAAAAGCGTTCCACCGCTTTCATCAGTCCAAGGTTTCCCTCTTCTATCAGGTCCAAAAATGGCAGACCACGATTGACATAACGTTTGGCGATCTTTACCACCAGGCGCAGGTTTGCTTCGATCATCTTGTTGCGGGCGGAACGGTCCCCCTGCTCCACCTTGCGGGCCAGTTCTTTTTCTCCATCGGATGTCAGGAGCGGTGTTTTCTGGATATCGCGCAGGTAGATCTTGATGGCGTCGTCAAGGTGTTCCTCTTCAGGTAGCGGTAGACCTTCGGCGCCGGCATCCTCCTCGCTGGGATCATCCTCGCCATCGGCGGCGAAGTCGAGGGGCGGCTCTTGCTCCTCAAGGGATGGTTCAATGAGCTCAGGTGCTTCAAAAGGTGCGTCCCCACGCATTTGCTCCTCCTCAAGCAGCAGTTTGCCAGCCCTGCCGGCCAATCAACGGCACAAAACGGCAGGTTACGCCGGTTTCACGGACAAGCGTCCCATCTGCCTGCTTACGGATTGTCAGGATGGCCTGATCCAACTCGGTTCCGACCGGGATCACGAGTCGACCGCCGGGTGTCAGCTGTGCGGCCAGGGCTTCCGGCACTGCCGGCGCGCCGGCAGTGACCAGGATGGCATCAAAAGGCGCCTCTTCAGGCCATCCCATGGTGCCGTCCCCCACCTTGATGTTGACGTTCAGGAGGTGGAGCGAGTCCAGCGCCTTGCGAGCCTGCATGGCCAGGGAACGGATCCGCTCGATGGTCCAGACCCTGCTGCAGAGTGAAGCCAGTATGGCGGTCTGATAGCCTGAACCGGTGCCGATCTCAAGGACGTTGTCCCGGGGCTGCAGCGCCAGCAATTCGGTCATGAGGGCCACCATAAATGGTTGGGAGATGGTCTGTTTTTCGCCAATCGGCAAGGGGTTGTCGCTGTAGGCTTGGTCAGCCATGGCCTCCTGTACGAATAGATGTCGGGGGACCTTCAGCATGGTCTCAATAACCCGGGGTGAGGTTATCCCCTGAGCAACGATCTGTTCGTGAACCATCCGTTTGCGGGCGATTTCAAAGCGTGTCAATAAACCTCCCAGGGCCGATCATGGACTGCGTACCATACCAGGACGAAGGGGCGATGTCCAGCGATCAGCCAGTGATCAGCGGCCATTGCCTGAGTGCCGCCATGCTTCGGTAGTTCGTAAGATCAAGATGCAGTGGGGTAATGGAGACATTTCCCTGACCAACGGCATGGAAATCGGTCCCCTCATCGTCAAGTAAACGGGGCTCTTCGCTGCCGATCCAGAAGTACTTCCGTCCCCTTGGGTCCACCTTGTCGATAATCGTGCCTACAAAGGAGCGTCTGCCCTGGCGGGTGATCTGTGGCGGTCCGATCTGTTCGAAGGGGAGGTTGGGGACGTTGACGTTCAGGAAGGTATCTTCCGGCAGCTGTTGTTGGGTTAACGCAGTGGCAACCTGTAAGGCCACACGGGCTGCATCGGGGAAACGCTCACTGGGGGTGTGGGTAGCCAGTGATATGGCAATGGCCGGTATCCCCATCAGATTGGCCTCCATGGCCGCAGCCACCGTTCCGGAGTAGGTGATGTCGTCTCCCATGTTGCCGCCATGGTTAATGCCTGAGACCACGAGGTCGGGTCTGGTGTTGAGCAGGCTGTGTATTCCCATGTTGACGCAGTCGGTGGGGGTACCGTCCACGGCAAACCAGCCGGGCCGCAGCTCAAAGACCCTTAACGGCGCATGCAGGGTTAATGAGTGCCCGGCTGCGCTACGCTCTCGGTCCGGTGCTACGACCGTCACGTTGCCGAGGCTATGTAACGCCTCGGCCAGGGCCTTGATTCCCGGAGCGGCAATGCCGTCATCGTTGGTTACCAGAATCTGCATGGTGTCATCCTCGTTAGGGTAGCAGGGTTATGTCAGAAAACAGCCGTAAAAGCAAGTGCTGACGGGTGATTTAGCTGTTTACAAACGGTTGGTGTGCGGGTAAATTGCGCCTGGTTGTCTGCAAAACATCATTTTGTCAGGAGGGGTACGCGACATGAAGGCTGTGCTGATGGAGGGCTTTGGCGGGATTGAGGTGCTGAAGGTGGGGGAGGTGGCGACACCGGTCCCCGGCGAGGGGCAGGTGCTGGTCAAGGTGCATGCCACCAGCATCAACCGTCCCGATCTGGTGCAGCGCGAGGGCAAATATCCGCCGCCGCCCGGCGATTCCGAGATCCTGGGGCTTGAGGTGGCAGGCACCATTGAGTCTCTGGGGGCCGGTGTCACCGGCTGGCAGGTGGGCGATCGGGTGCTCTCGTTGGTTGGGGGAGGGGGGTATGCGGAGTACGCCGTGGCCTATGCCAGCCACCTGATGCCGATCCCGGAGAGCATGAGCTTTGAGGAGGCGGCCTGTGTCTGCGAATCCTATATCACCGCCTTTTCCAACCTGTTCATGATCGGCGGCCTGCAGGATCATAATACCACCATCATACATGGCGGCGGCGGCGGGGTCAATACCGCCGGCATCCAGCTGTGTAGGGCACTGGTGCCCGACACCAAGATCATCGTTACCGCTCACCCAAGCAAGATCAAGCGGGTCCAGGAGTTGGGCGCCGATCTGGTGATCGATTTCACCACCACTCCCGATTTTACCGACGCAGTGAAGGAGTTTACCAACAAGAAGGGGGTTGATGTGATCCTCGATCATGTGGGCGCCAAGTATCTGGCCCCCAACATGAACTCCCTGGCCTATGCCGGCCGGCTGGTGATCATCGGTATTATCAGCGGCATCAAGGCCGAGCTGAACCTGGCCCTGATGATGGTCAAGCGTCAGCAGATCATCGGCAGTGTGCTTCGTTCCCGTCCGGTCAAGGACAAGGCCGCCATTGTGGCGGAGTTTACTAAGACCGCCCTGCCCAAGTTCGCCGATCGGACCATCGTGCCGGTCATCGAACGGGTCTTTACCCTTGACCAGGTGGCAGAGACGCACCGGATGATGGAAGAAGACCAGCATTTTGGCAAGATTGTGCTGAAAATCAGGTAGCTGATGGCCGATCCGCTGGCGAATTACCATAGCCTGGTGGCCAAGGTGGATGACCTCTGCCGGGGGATTGTGGAACGTCTGGGAGAGGCGATTACCTGCCATCCCGGTTGTTCCTCCTGCTGTCTGGCCATCTCGGTCTTTCCGGTGGAGGCGGTCGCCATGATCGAGGCGGCCGGCCGGCTGCCGGGGGAGGTGTTGCAGCAGTTGAAGCGGCATCTTACCCAGTGGACAGAGGGGGAAGCGTGCCCATTATTGGCCGATGGACGTTGCCTGCTGTATGGGGCTCGGCCGATCATCTGTCGCACCCATGGTCTGCCGATCATGCTGATTGAAGGGGAAGAGCGGCGGATTGATGTCTGTCCCAGGAACTGCCAGGGGCTGGACCATCTGCCCGGTGAGGCGGTGCTTGACTTGGAACGGCTGAACACCCTGCTGGCGGCGGTCAATGCGCTCTATCTGCGGGAGTTCGGCATCCGGCTTCCGGAACGGGTGCCGATCAGCCGGCTTGGAGAGATGCTCCCTTGAAGCGTGTGGGGGATGGTCGGCAGCAGGACCGTCCCCCATCTGGTATGCCACGGTTACAGTCCTACAAGCTCTCTCCCCTTGGGGTACTCAACGATGATTTCATAACTGAGTTCCTTTTTCTCGCCGGGCGCCAGTGTCAGCCGCCAGGTCAGGGTACCGTCATCCCTTTTTGAGAACGGCTGTAACGTCGGTTTTTCCAAGCTGACGTTAATCTCGGCGTCAGCCGCAAGGGGTAGCTGGTCCTTGATGGTTATGGTCTGCGCAGTCTTGCGCAGGTTGCTCAGGGTCACCACCGTGCGGTATCCCATCCGGTTCCCGCCGAATAGCCCCGCCTCAGCGTGCTGCTTCAACTCCTCCCGTTTGACGACAATCCGGTCGTCACTGCCAAAGGGCAGCGTAAAGGTTTCACCTGAGGCCACCTGCCGCATGGCAGCGCTTCCCACAAAATTGTTCCCGCTGAAGATCTTGACCGTGCCGGGGAGCAGGGGCCAGACCGCCTTGTTGACCAGGTCGGCAGTCAGGTAGGCTCGCTGTGACAGTTTGGGGACCGTAACGTACGCAGTGTGTACCGGTAGCTGTTCCCAGGCGATGAGGGTGTTGTGCTGTGTGTTGTCGCTTGGTATGTCAACCGTCGTGGGGATGGTGAAGGCGATAGAGGCCCCCTCACTACTCGCCTGGGCCGTTTGAAGCGGTGCCGATTCCCGCTTTGCCATGGTTTCATCAGCTATGCTTTCCGGGATGATAGCCTTTCTTGCCATGCTGTACATGCCTGCCTCCATGCGTGGGGCAGCTGCCGGCATGGCACGCGGTAGAGGACGATAGAAGGAGACCCTCCAGGGATGCAGTTCAGGGGGGGCGCCGCCGTGCTCTGGTTGGGCTGTGGAGAGGGTCAGGGATACGTTGTTCCAGTCTTCTCCGGTCTGCTGCCGGACTAGGGCGCGATAGGAGAGTTCCGCCCGGGAACCGTCAGGAGAAAGGCGCAGATCGTAGGATGGTTCCCAGGTTGCCCGGCTGAACACGCCCGTGAGCGTCAGGGTCATGTTTCCCGGTCGGCTGGTTGCAAGGGTGACTTCAACGGCCTTCAACTCCTTGCGATTGGATCCTGTTACCTCTTGTCGCTGACGGCGCAGGGCGTCGATCCTGTCTGTGATGCTGCGTCGTTCCTGCTCAATGCCGTAGCCCAACTCCTCAACCTTGACGGTGTTGGTCCCGATGAAGCCCATGGCTTCACCCAACTCGGCAGCGGTCGGTTTGCCAACGGCCAGCTGTTGTGATATTCGATTGCCCCAGGCCACCCGTATGGAGTCCACAAAGCCTTTCTGGGCGCTAAGCCCGGCCTTCTGCGCGTCAAGGCCCCCCAGTTTGCTTTCCAGCAGCCTCAGTTCATTGTCAATCGCCTTGACACGCTTTTCAGCAACCTGCGGCAGGAAATCCCGTTTTATCTCGATCCCGGTAATGGTTGCACGGGCAGTGCCTGCGGCCTCCACGTGGACAGAGTCGTCCTGCAGCAGAACCGGCAGGCTGTCTATCCGCACCACCTGTCTACCCGGTTTGAGTGAAACGGTTGCGGTGCGGGTTACCTGGGCACGGTCAGTATAGACCGTCACAGCGGTTATCGTGGCCGGGGCCGTAATGAGCGTGGAAGCCCCTCCAGCAGAGGGGACGGCGGCCATAGCGGCAACTAGTGCCATCAGCAACACATTCCGCATGGGAAACCTCCTTTTGTTCATGCTGTATGCAACCAGTATACCAGAAGTTTAATTGTCAGCCGTCGTTTCGGAGATAAGGCCCCGAACTCGGTTGCAGGACCCATCTGCTACGCAGGGGAGTGATAGTTGGTGCAGGTTGTGGCTTGTTCGGACAGAAGCTCCAACAGCTGTTGGAGAGCCATGTCGCAGCGATCAACCGTAAAGTTTCTCAAGATTGGCGGTAGCGGAGCACAGATGGTCAGCAGTTGTCCGGTATCCGGGTGACGCAGGGTGGTACGGAAGGAGTGCAGCGCAACCCCCGGCAGGGCCGGTAGAGGTGTTGCGCCATACCGTTTATCACCGGCGACCGGATGGCCGATACCGGCCAGATGACGCCGTATCTGGTGGGTACGGCCGCTGACCGGTTCCACCAGGAGGAGGGAGTGTTGTCGACCGCTGTGCAGACATCGGTAGCGGCTGAGGGATAGCTTGCCGTCCAGCGGTTGGTCGATCTCGCCCGTGCCTGTGAGTCTCCCCTCCACAACAGCCAGGTAGGTCTTGTCCAGCCCTTCTTCTTTGATCTGCCTGCCGAGTATCCCGGCGTTACCGGAGCTGGTGGCAAGCAGCACAACCCCTGATGTCCCGCGGTCCAGCCGGTTGACCGGATAGGCCCGTACCAGCTGGTTGGTCTGCTCCCCGAGCCAGGTTGAGGCGATATCGGCCAGATTGTGATCGACCTCGGCTGCTGGATGCATGGCTAGGCCAGGCGGTTTGTTGACCGCCAGCAGGCGCTCATCCTGCCACAGCAGGTCGATGGGCGGTCGGGTACCCTGCAGGAGTTTGGTGACGGTGGCGCTTGCCTTAAGGTCGAGTCGGTCGCCGGCCGCCAGCAGGGTATCAGGGGTGGCACGTGTACCAGCCAGGCGGCAGGCGCCGGACTTGCTCAATTTGCGACAGTAGGATGGTAAAGCCGCCGGCAGGAGGCGTTGCAGAAAGCTCTCCAGGCGGCGGCAGTGGTCATCGGCAGTGATGGTGTAGCTGAGCATCAGATAATCTTGGAGAGCGGGTATTCGATGATCCCTTCGGCGCCCAGGCGGAGCAGCTCCGGTACGATCCGCCGCACTTCCTTTTCCGGCAGTACGCTCTCGATGGAGACCCACTCGGATTTGTACAGATGTGCAACGGTCGGTGCCTTCTGGCTGGGCAGGATGTCGGTGATCGCGTCGACTTTTTCGGCCGGCGCGTTCATCTTGAGCCCCACCATCCCCTCGGCCCTGAGGGTGGAGCCTAGCAGGGTGGCGATCTGTTCGATCTTGGCCCGTTTCCAGGGATCATTCCAGGCAGTCTTGTTGACCACCATCACCGGCACCGACTCCATCAGGTCGCAGACAATGCGCAGGTTGTTGGCCCGGATGGTGGAACCGGTCTCGGTCACCTCCACGATGGCGTCGCACAGGCCGTCCACCACCTTGGCCTCGGTGGCCCCCCAGGAAAACTCCACATTGACGTCGATGTTGCGCTCCTTGAAGTAGCGCTTGGTGAAACCGACCAGCTCGGTGGAGATGGTGGCGCCCTGCAGGTCTTCCGGCTTCTGCACCGTGGAGTCCTGGGCCACCACCAGCACCCAGCGTACCGGACGGCGGGAGACCTTGGAGTAGACCATCTCGCAGACCTCAACCACGTCGGCGTCGTTCTCACGGATCCAGTCGCGGCCGGCGATCCCCACATCGATGGTGCCCCGTTCCACGTACTTTCCCATCTCCTGGGGGCGGATCAGGTGGCACTTCATCTCGCCGTCGTCCACCGTGGGGAAGTAGCTGCGCGACGAGATGCCGATCTGCCAGCCGGCCTTCTTGAACAGTTCGACGGTGGCCTCTTCCAGGCTGCCTTTGGGGATGCCGAAGCGCAGGAGGGTACTCATTTCTTGTAGACCTCCTTGGGATCGAACAGCGGCTTGGAGTGTTCCACCCACTGGCCATTCTCCCATTTGACATAGAAGCAGCTGCGGTTGCCGGTGTGGCAGGCGGCCGGGCCGTTCTGCTTGACCTTGATCACCACGCTGTCGGCGTCGCAGTCGGTCAACACCTCCATCACCTCTTGGGTGTTGCCCGATTCCTCCCCCTTCATCCAGTATTTGTTACGGGTGCGGCTGAAGAACCAGGTCTTGCCGTTCTTCAGAGTCAGGTCCAGGGTCTTTTTGTCCATGAAGGCAACCATCAGGACCTCGCCGTTCTCAAAATCCTGGATGACGGCCGGAATCAGGCCACCCATCTTGTCAAAATCGATCTGAATCATGGCGTTGCTCTCCTCTTCCATATGGTCAAAGCAGTATAGGGGCTGGTCGGTGAAAATGCAAGCAGTCCACCTAGGGGGTAGTCATGGAGTAGTTGCCCATTAATCCTTTTGTTCTCCTGCATTTTTGGGGTATAAGGACGGGTACGGTCTCCCTATCCTCCCCTCGGATGGTCTGTGTCATGGCAAAAAACCTCGGTTTCGGTACCACCTTGATCCGACTGCTGTTGCTGACAGGTATGGGGCTCTCCATCGTGGCCTTTGTCTTCAGGTCTCTGCCTGCAGATGCCCTCCGTTTTCTGCAGTTGCTCAACGCCGCGTTTTTTCTGTTGGTCTTCGGTATTTTGGCCTCACGCAAGCTCCCAAGCCGTGTGAAACTGCTCTCTGCCGTGATGGATCAGGCGGCCGAGGGGGACCTCACGGTGCGGGGCGGTGATCTCTCGGTCGATGAGGTGGGGATGCTGAACAGTAACTTCAACGAGATGCTGCAGCGGTTGGCCGGTATGATGGCAAATATCAGGCGGGCCGCTGATGAACTGCGGGCCATTGGTCAGTCGGTGGACACCGTTGCCCGTCAGGGGGTCGATAGCGCCGAGACTCAGACCCATGCCGCCACCAGCACCAAGGAGGCGGCCCTGCAGATCCGTCGTTCGGTTGAGGAGGTGACCGCCTCGGTGGAGGGGCTGTCTGAGGCCGCCACCATCAATGCAAGCTCCATTCAGCAGATGACCACCAGCACAGTTGAAATCAATCAGTTGGTGGAACAGCTGGTGCTGGCGGTGGAACGGGTGAGTGATTCCATCGATCGGATGGCCGGCGTCCAGAAAGAGATCAACAACAGCGTTCATCGTCTGCGGGAGAACTCATCCCACGCCGCCAGTCTGGTGGTGGAGATGGACCAGTCAGTGCGCCAGATTGAGCAGAACGCCCAGGCCACGGCCCATATCTCCGGTGCGGTGCTGCGCGACGCAGAGCTGGGTAACACCGCCGTGGAGACCACCATCAACGGTATCGATCAGATCCGCAGCGCCTCTCGGACCGTTCAGCAGGCCATCGAGAATCTGTCGGTACATGCAGCCAGCATCGGCACCATCCTGCAGGTGATCGATGAGGTGACCGAGCAGACCAAGCTCTTGGCCCTGAATGCCTCCATTATCGCCGCCCAGGCCGGCGAACACGGCAAAGGATTTGGGGTGGTGGCCCATGAGATCAAGGAACTGGCCCGTCGCACCACCGCATCGACCCGGGAGATCGCCGAGATCGTCAACGGGGTGAAGGATGAGACCGACAAGGCGGTGGCTGCCATCCGTCTTTCCGAGCAGACCGTAGGAGAAGGAGAACTGCTCTCCCGACGTTCCGGTGAGGCGTTGCGTAAGATCGTGGATGGGGTGAAAACTGCCGCCGATCAGGTAAACGCCATCGCCCACACCACCGAGCGTCATGCCCAGCAGAGCGACCGGATGCGTGCCGCGGTGGCCGAAGTTGCCTCGATGGTGGAACAGATCGTGCGGGCATCAGGGGATCAGACCAGCGATACCGAGGTGATCAACCGGGCAGCTGAGAGCATGCGGGAATTGGTGACGCGGGTCCATATCCAGGCCCGAGCCCATAACGATGCCGGCAGCGGTGTGGCTGATTCCAGCGAGACGATTGTCAAGATGATTGAGGGAATCCGGGCCGCCTGCCAGGTGCAGTCGGAGAGCAGTGAGCGGATTGTTGCGGCGGCTGGCGAGATGGCCGCAACCGCCACCGGTAACCTGGAGACCACCAAGGTGATGGAAGGAGCGGTGGCGGGCCTCTCCAGCCAGATCGGCAACCTTGAGCGGGAAGTAGCGGGTTTCAAGACCTCAACGGCTTTAGCCTGAAAACAGCGCCCCGTAAAAAGGGTTCGGCGGTTGCTTTGACAAAAAAGGCTAACCACCTTAAGTGATTAGCCTTTTTTGTTAATGGTGGTGCTCAGTCTCTCGAACTGATTTGTCAACTATCAGTAATCATTAAATTTGCTAAAATCAAAAAAATACAGATACCACCAAATATACCACCAAAAATAATTGCTTGGAGACGTGCCCTTTGATTTTTTGAACTTTGATTCTTTGATTTTTGAACATTTTTTTCAAACAAGAAATTTTTTCTGTACGTGGGACCACATGCGGTGACCGCTTGCATCGAATTGTAGAGATTTGATCCCCCCCAGGGGGTACTCACTAAGTGAGCCCCCCGTGTCACTTCGTTACCAAATAGACAACAGCCGTCCACAGCAGTACCACTGCAACAGACAGGATTCTGGAAGTCCGCCGCCAGAACAGAGCCGAAGCTATGGCGCGGTCAATAGCCTGGTTTGTCTCTTCAAGCACCTGAGCAGCTTTGGTATGCGTCTTGTTACCTTCAATCAGCATCTCACTCATGAGCAATTCAAGTTCCGTCAAGTCTCTGCTTTGCCCTGCAAGCTCGATCTGTTGTGCCATCTGCTGAATCCGTTTCATTATGCTGTCATTCTGAATTGTGGCGTTCATTTTGTATCCTCGCTATTCGTGGGCCTCTGTGGGCCGTTTTGTGTTATGGTCTATGCTGCCAGTAGGTCAGTTTGCTGCATCTGGTGTCTGGACTCCCAGGCGGTCAGCATCTCATTGAATGACAACCGCGCCGCCGTAATGTCATCAGCCTGTAATGCCCTGATATGGGACCGCCACAAATCGGGCCGGTTCCGCTGCATCCATTGCCAGCAATCGCCGCCGGGGTCGTGAGCCTTGATCTCTTGAAACAGACGGCGGGCATCATCAATCAGTGGCTTGATATACCCGGCCAGCTTTGCCGCCTGATCTTCTGATAGTTCTAAAACCTGCCCTTTTGATAGTGTGACCTTCCCGCGTGACGTTTCCAGGGTGAAGGGTTCAACACATAAATATTTCATGTCGTCACCTCGAAGTCTGTTCCGGTCAGGTCAATAACTTCACTTGCTGAAAATGCCTCTCTATCCGTAACAACGTAACAAGTCTGTAATTCTGGCATGTTATGCTGTTTTTCATCCGTAACGCTTGGGTAACGTGTCGTATTATCCGTAACAGGCAAAGCCGCTTGAATACTGGTTTGTGACGTTGTTACGGATACAGGGGGGATAGGGATCAAAGCCGGGGTCGGTTGTCCTGTCGCTATGTGCAGTTACGAGTTGTCCGCCCTACTCATGAAGAAGTCACGGGCCGGGGTCGTTACCGCTGTTTATTTCCTGTTATTTCTACGATCTTCCCGGCAACCGTTTCTACCTGAACTGTTCCGTAAAAAGATTCTCCAAAAGCCCTACTAAAAATACCCTTGAGACAATCTTTCTCAAGGCGCGGTATATCTCTGTTGCGAATGCCTCCTTGTGTTACATAAAGCGTATATCCGCCGTCTGGCAATGACCGCCAGAAAACTGAATTGTAACCGCGCACATAAAATCTTAAATAACCCAGCTCACCAAGTTCAGGACCTTCCACAATTCCTCGAACTTCTGCTAGCGCATTCAAGAAAGTCTGTTTGTCTATTTGGAATGCCGCGCTGTTCATGGTCAGACGGTATCAAACCAAATTTGACAAGTCAACCCATTTTATCAACAGACTTATCAACAGAATATCAACAGGCTGTTTTAGCCCCGTCGGGCTATCCTGGGAACACTTGCCGCCGTGTCAGGCTGCTAGCTGATACATTCTTTTTGCTCTTGGGTGTTTTTCCAGTAGGTATGCTTCCAGCGTTGCCAGAAATACTGGCTCGTCTGGCAGTATGGCAGCAAAACTTTTTAACGCCTTACGAATGCCGCTAAGAGTCGGTACAGTGGCCCTCAATTCAGCCAGGGCGGACACAATCTGTTGGTCTGTAATCGTGTTGTTATGCATAGATTTTTCCTTTCATGCCGCCTTTGTTATTGGTATCACCTTCGCCCCAGCCTTAAGGCCGTCAAGGTAGTCGCTCCAATGCTGCATCATCCGTCGCCGATCATCGATAAACGCCGTCCGGTTGTAGGCGCGCCCGTTTGGGTCTTTCACTGCATGTGCAAGTTGATGCTCAATTATGTCAGGCCGGAATCCTAGCACCTCATCCAGAATAGTGCGGGCAGTTGCGCGGAAGCCGTGGCCGGTCATTTCCCCTCCTGTATATCCAAGCCGTCTCAAGGCCGCTGTAATAGCGTTTTCACTCATAGGCCGCAAGGGGGACCGGTGCGAGGGAAAAACATACTTGCTGTGAGAGGTCAGGGGGTGAAGGTCCCGGAGTATCTGGACAGCCTGAGAGGATAGGGGGACAAGGTGATATTGCCCCTTGCGGTCGAGCTTGGTTTGAGCCTTGAGTTTCATTCGCTCTACGGGGATGTTCCATTCAGCGGTTTCAATGTCTATTTCTGCCCACTCCATGCCCCGCAGTTCACCAGGACGGCAAAACAGGATGGGGGCAAGCTGTAGAGCACACTTGACGACAAAAGAACCGCTAAAGCTATCCATTGCCCGCAGAAGAGGGGCAACGTCTTTCGGGTCTGTCAGCGCGCCAAAGTGTTTTGCGCTGGCTGGTGGCAATGCACCCTTCAGGTCCCCGGTACAATCACGATCTGCCCGCCGTCCGTGGGCTATGGCATACCGCATCACTTGGCTGATAATGGTTTTTATTCGGTGGGCTGTTTCCAATATGCCTCGTGATTCGATCCGCTTCAATACCTTCAGCACGTCAGGGGCCTTGATTTCCTCAATAGGTGTTGCACCTAAATAGGGGAACACTTCACGTTCTAATCTGCCAATAATGTTCTTTGCGTGGCCGGGAGTCCATTGTCCTTTATAGACGCTGTACCATTCCCGCGCTATTACCTCAAAGCTATCAGCTGCTCGGTCCCCGCCAGACTGCTTTTGGGCTTTCTTAACGTCTGAAGGATCAACGCCGTTTGCAAGTAGCTTGCGGGCGTCTTCCCGGCGGTTCCGTGCTTCTGCCAAAGAAATTTGATGGTATGAGCCTAGTGCGAGCAGCTTTTGCTTACCATCAAAACGGTACTGGAAACGCCATAGCTTCCCGCCGGTAGTAGTAACCAGCAGGAACAGCCCGCCGCCGTCTGAGAGCTTGTAGTCTTTTTCTTTGGGCTTGGCTTTGCTTACTTGGGTATCTGAGAGGGGGGCAATCCGTTTGGGCATGGGCTTTCACCTCGTTTGGTGGTATCCGTTTTGCCTTGGTGGTATATGGTATTGAAATATACCATCAAAAATCACGGATTCCAGCATACCGCTATGGATTGTATTGGACAAGAACAAAAAGAAAAGCCCTGATTTCTCGGGGCTTTATGGACTGCGCCGGACTGTGCCGGATTATGTCTTGGTGGCTGCTCAGGGATTCGAACCCCGCACCGTACGCGTATGAAGCGCATGCTCTAACCAGCTGAGCTAAGCAGCCATTTAGAAAACGCCCCTTCGGCTGAACAAAGAGGCGCTAGGTAATTTGGTTGCGGGGAGAGGATTTGAACCTCTGACCTTCGGGTTATGAGCCCGACGAGCTACCAGACTGCTCCACCCCGCGTCAATTGGAATTCATCTTATATCAAAAAAAGCATTATCCTGTCAACCTTTTTTATTCCTGGTCAGGGATAATCTTGGCCCCCATCAGCAGTTGATTGGCAACTTGGCTGGCGGCTTCCTTGTCCAGATGGTGTCCGATCCTGACGCGAAACCAGGTGTCCTTGCCGTTGAGTGTCACCTCAGAGATGGCGGCGCTGTAGCCCCTGACTGCCAATTTGTTTTTCAGGTCCTCAGCATCTTTACGGTTTTTGTAGGCGGCAACTTGGACCAGATAGCTGGTGGCAGGGAAGACGCCCTTGGCGGTGGTGTGGGGGTTGGTCTTGGGTATCGCTGGCTGGTTTGAAGGTGGTGTGGCGGGCGGTTGAGCTGCTGGTTGGGGGGGTGTGCTTGGTGTTGGTTTTTTGTTGATACCGCTGCCGAGCACGATATTTTTCTGCCCCTTGGGGAGTGTGTCGAAGAAGGAGAGCTGCTGCCCTGGGCTGTTGTTTGCCGGCGTGGTGGTAGAAGATGGCGGCGGGGGTGTCCCGTCTCCATGCCCTTGGCTTTGAACGGTCGTGGGAAGCGGGATTGGCCCGCCAGTTGGTGGCGTGGCCTGCTGATTGGAGGGCTGGGGGGGCGTCTCTAGGCTCTGCTGTTCCATGGCGGCTCGGTAGGCGCGTTTGGCCGATTTTTGCGAAAAGTACCAGCCAACGCCAAAGCCCGAGCTGAATACCAGAACGGCAACGATGAACAGAATGAAGAAGGTTTTACCGGCGCCGCCCTTTGATGAGCGCTGACGCCCCGCTCCCAGCGAGGTGTAGGACTGGTGTGGTTCGCTGTAGTCGATCCGCATGGGGCCTCCTACATCTTGTCCGGGGCCGAGACGCCCAAGAGGCGCAAGGCGTTACGCAGCACCAGACGGGTGGCTGCCAGCAGGTACAGGCGCGCCTCGCTGACCTGGTGGTCGTCGGTCACCACCTTGGTCTTGTTGTAGTAGCTGTGGAACTGTCCAGCCAGCTCGGTCAGATAATAGACGATTCGATGGGGCTCAAAGTCACGCGCCGCCTCATCCACCACGTCCGGCAGACTGTCCAGCAGCTTGATCAGCTTGAGTTCTTCCGGCGTCTCCAGTCGGGCCAGTAAGGCGGTATCGGCAGTGATCGGGGCGGTCAGCCCCTTTTCGGCGGCGTTTTCGAAGATGCTGCAGATACGGGCATGGGCGTACTGGATGTAGTAGACCGGGTTGTCCAGCGACTGCTGTTTGGCCAGGTCGATGTCGAACACCAGTTGGGAGTCTGGCTTGCGCATCACAAAGAAGAAACGGGTGGCATCGCGGCCCACCTCGTCGATCAGGTCCCGCAGGGTGACGTAGCTGCCGGCCCGTTTGGAGATCTTGACTTCCTCGCCGCCGCGCATCACGGTCACCATCTGGTGCAGCACGTATTCCGGCCAGCCCAGAGGAATACCGGTATTCAGGGCCTGCAGCCCTGCCCGCACCCGGGTGATGGTACTGTGGTGGTCGGCCCCCTGTTCGTTCACCACCCGCACAAAGCCGCGTTGCCACTTGTCTAGGTGGTAGGCCACGTCCGGCACGAAGTAGGTGTAGCTGCCGTCGGTCTTGCGCATCACCCGGTCCTTGTCGTCGCCGAAGTCGGTGGTGCGCAGCCAGAGGGCGCCTGCCTGCTCATAGGTATGGCCGTTGGCGATGATCGACTGCACGGCGGCCTCGACCTTGCCATCGTTGTAGAGGCTGGACTCGAGAAAATAGTTGTCGAACTGGACATCGAACGCCTTGAGGTCCTGGTCCTGTTCCCGGCGCAGGGCCGCCACCGCAAAACGGCGAATGGCATCCAGGTCCTGCGGGTCGCCGCTGGCGGTCACGTCCTGGTCGTCGGCATGCACCGTCTCTTTGCCAAGGTAGGCGGTGGCCACCTCCCTGATGTACTCGCCCTGGTAGCCGTCGGCCGGCCAGCGGGGGTCGTCCGGCTCAATACCCAGGCAGCGGGCCTGGACGGAGCGGGCCAGGTTGCTGATCTGTGCCCCGGCGTCGTTGTAGTAGAACTCACGGGTCACCTGCCAGCCGCTGGCTGCGAGCAACCGGCAGAGCACATCGCCGATGGCAGCGCCGCGGCCGTGCCCGATATGCAGCGGGCCGGTGGGGTTGGCACTGACGAACTCCACTTGAGCCTTGCGTCCCTGGCCGGATTGGGTCTGCCCATAGTTGCTCCCGGCCTTGTTGATCTGCGGCAGGCAGGCCTGCCAGGCCGATGGGGCGATGAAGAAGTTGATGAATCCGGGGCCGGCGATCTCGGTGCGGGCCACCAGTCCTTCCTGGTCGTCCAGATGGGTGATCAGTAGTTCCGCCACCTGGCGCGGCGCTTTTTTTTCAGACTTGGCCAACTGCATGGCCACGTTGCAGGAGAAATCGCCGTGCTCTTCGTGGGCCGGGATGCCGATGGTGACGGTGGGAAGAGATGCAGTGCAGAGCAGAGATGCCTCGCTGGCGTTGTGTAGCGCCTGTGAGAGCAGTGTGGTGAGTTGCTGGCGGATCATCGTTTCTGTGGTTCCTTGGCGGGTTCGTTGGAGCTGTTGGTGCTGTCCAGGTCTTTGATCGATATATCACGTGAATAATCAGGACAACGGGCGCCACCGTCGGTTATGCTGAAACGTTTGGCGCAGGTTTCGCGCCAGGCACAGACGGCACAGCTTTGTCGTGACATGGGGTATCTTCCTTACTTCCCAGCAGCGGGGAACTGGTAGATCACTTCGTTGGGTTCGACCAGACCAAGATCCTTGCGGGCGATCCGTTCCAGATAGTCACGGTCAGTATGCAGCGAGGCGATCTCCATGCGCAGTTTGTCGTTTTCCGTCTGCAGTTCTGTCACCTTGGTGTCGATCCGCTGCTTCTCCTGCCGCATTTCGTAGATCCTGAGTAGACCCCGCTCACCGAAGACCGTAAAGAAAAGAATGAAGCCCAGACAGGCTGCCGGGATCAGGTAGGTGCGCCGTGTGATGCGGAATCTGAACACATTACCCTCGGATACAGTGTGTGGCAAAGTAATCAGCGGTCCGTTGCAGTCCTATCTCCAGCGTGATCTTCGGTTCCCACCCCAGTTTTTCTTTGGCCAGGGTGATGTCCGGCTGCCGCTGTTTGGGGTCGTCCTGGGGGAGCGGCTGGTGGATAATACGGGATCTTGAGCCGGTTATTGTAATGATTTTTTCAGCAAATTCAAGAATGGTGTTCTCCACCGGGTTCCCCAGGTTGACTGGCCCGATGAACGCCTCGTTATTTTCCATCATCCGGATCATGCCGTCGATCAGGTCGGAGACAAAGCAGAAGGAACGGGTCTGCCTGCCTTCGCCAAAGACCGTAATGTCCTCGTTTTTGAGTGCCTGCAGGATGAAGTTGGAGACCACCCGGCCGTCGTTTTCCGCCATGCGGGGACCGTAGGTGTTGAAGATCCTGATGATACGGATATCCACCTTGTTCTGGCGGTGATAGTCCATCATCAGGGTCTCGGCGACCCGTTTGCCTTCATCGTAGCAGCTGCGGATGCCGATCGGGTTGACGTTGCCCCAGTACTCCTCCCGCTGGGGGTGGACCTGGGGATCGCCGTAGACCTCAGAGGTGGAGGCCTGCAGGATGCGGGCCTTGACCCGCTTGGCCATACCCAGCATGTTGATGGTGCCCATGACGCTGGTCTTGACGGTCTTGACCGGGTTGTACTGGTAGTGCACCGGCGAGGCGGGGCAGGCCAGGTTGTAGATCCGGTCAACCTCCAAGAGGATCGGCTCCACGATGTCGTGGCGGATCAGCTCGAAGCGGTGGTTGTCCATCAGGTGGATGATGTTGTCCTTGCTGCCGGTGAAGAGGTTGTCCAGGCAGATGACGTCGTGCCCTTCGGAGAGCAGCCGCTCGCAGAGGTGACTACCCAGAAAGCCTGCCCCGCCGGTGACGAGAATGCGCATGCTAGTTGCCCCCTTCGGTGATGCCGCTGCCGGCCCGCCCCAGCGGGATGTAGCGGACGCCTGCCTCTTTCATGCGATTCGGTTTGTAGAGGTTGCGGCCGTCCACGATCAGCGGCTGCCTGAGCGCTGCCTTGATCCGGTCGAAGTCAGGGTTGCGGTATTCGTGCCAGTCGGTGATCACGGTCAGGGCGTCGGCGTTGTCAAGAATTTCGTACTGATTGCTGCTGTATTCGATTCGGTCGCCAAAGTATTTTTTTGCTTCGTGCAGCGCCTCGGGGTCGTGGGCCCGGACCGTGGCCCCGGCTGCCAGCAGACGCTCAATGATGGTGAGGGAGGGGGCCTCGCGCATGTCGTCGGTGCGGGGTTTGAAGGAGAGTCCCCAGCAGGCGATGGTGCGTCCGGTCAGCGGCTGTTCCTCGTCGGCCGAGCCGAGGGCCTTGATCAGCTTGTCGGCCAGCACCTCTTTCTGGCGGTCGTTGACCTCTTCCACCGCCTTCAAGAGCAGGAAGTCGTAGCTGCATTCCTCGGCGGTGCGGATCAGGGCCTTGACATCCTTGGGGAAACAGGAGCCGCCGTAGCCGGGGCCGGGAAACAGGAAATCGTAGCCGATGCGGGTATCGGAACCGACCCCTTCACGGACAGCGGCGACATCGGCCCCCATCCGTTCGCAGAGGCCGGCGATCTGGTTCATGAAGGAGATCCTCGTCGCCAGCATGGCGTTGGCGGCGTATTTGGTCATCTCGGCGGAGCGGATATCCATCACGATCAGCCGGCTCTGTCGGCGCATGAACGGGTCGTACAACTCCTTCATGATCTCGGCGGTACGGACGTTATCGGTGCCGATCACTACCCGGTCCGGCTTCATGAAGTCGTCGATGGCGGCCCCCTCTTTGAGGAATTCCGGGTTGGAGACCAGATCGAATTCAAGGGAGGAAGCGCGGGAGGTCAACTCTTCCTGTACGGCAGCACGCACCCTGTCGGCGGTGCCGACTGGGACGGTGGACTTGTCGACGATGATCTTGAAGCCGTTCATATGGCGGCCGATGGTGCGGCCCACGGCCAGGACGTATTGGAGATCGGCGGAGCCGTCCTCGCCGGGCGGGGTGCCGACGGCGATGAACTGGATCAGGGATTTTTCCACCGCCTCGACCACATCGGTGGTAAATGACAGCCGGCCTTCGGCCTGGTTGCGCAGGATCAGCTCCTTCAGGCCCGGCTCGTAGATCGGGATGATCCCGTTCTTAAGCCCGTCGATCTTCTGCTCGTCAACATCAACGGCGATGACGCTGTTGCCGCTCTCGGCAAAACAGGCCGCAGCCACCAGGCCGACATACCCGGCCCCAAATACGGAAATCTTCATCAAGCAAACTCCTCGTTGATAGTTACAACCGTTCTCGCATGAGCAGCGCCTTGGCGTACAATTCGCGTCGCGGCAGGCCGGTGGCGGCTGCCACCAGGGCGGCTGTCTCCTTTACCGTATGCCCTTTGGCCAGGGCTGCCTGCAGTCGTTCTTCGGCGGTCGGGCCTTCGCTTTGCTGCACGGTTGCATCGGCCGGCGCGATCAGGAGCACCACCTCGCCCCGTTCACGCCCTTCCACCACCGCTGCCGCCAGCTCGAGCGGGGTGCCGTGCAAAAATTCCTCGTACAGCTTGGTTAACTCCCGTGCCACCACCACCTGGCGCTGTCCCAGTACTGCACCGATATCCTCAAGTGTGGCCGCCACCCGGTGCGGTGCCTCGTACAGCACCACAGTGCCGTTGGCCGTTGCCAGCGCCGCCAGGAAGGAACGACGCTTACCTTCTTTATTCGGCGGAAAACCGGCAAACGTAAAGGAATTTGTCGGCAGCCCGGCCGCCGCAAGGGCCGTTATGGCAGCGCACGCCCCAGGGATCGGTACCACCGTGATACCTGCTGCCTGCGCATCCCGCACCAGCTGATAGCCGGGGTCGGAGATGCAGGGGGTGCCGGCATCGGAGATCAGGGCCACGTGGCGGCCTTCACGCAGGGCGGTAAGGATCAGCTCCCCTTTCAGGGCCTGGTTGTGGTCGTAGTAGGAGGTGAGAGGGGTGGTGATGCCGAAGTGGGAGAGCAGTTTTCGGGAGTGCCGGGTGTCCTCGGCGGCGATCAGGTCGGCCTCCTTGAGGGTGCGCACCGCCCGGAAGGTCATATCCTCCAGGTTACCGATGGGTGTCGCAACAATGTAAAGAATGCCTGCCATTATTTGAGCGACGAGATGTAGTCCCGTACACCTTTAACTATGCCGTCGGCGGTCATCTCCTGATAGGCTGGGCTACTCAGGCGGCACTCTTCCTGGGTGTTGCTGACAAAGGCGGTCTCAACCAGGATGCTGGGCATGGATGCCCCCACCAGGACATAGAATGGGCCCTGTTTGACCCCCAGGTTCTTCACGTCATGGTAACGACCGTTGATCTTGCCGTAGAGGGCCTTTTGCACCTCATCGGCGAGATGGGCGGAGTCGTTCAACTTATAGTTGGCCATCAGGTCGAACAGGATCGCCTGCAGGGTGCTGACCTTCTGCAGGGAGGTGCCGTTCTCCTTGGCCGCCAGTTGCGCCACCTTTTCCGTCTTGGCCAGGTTCAGGTAATAGGTCTCGATACCGGAGGCGTTGTGGTTCAGGGCCGCATTGGCATGGATCGAGATAAAGAGGTCTGCTCCTACCTTGTTGGCGATGGCGGTCCGTTCTTCCAGCGGGATAAAGACATCGGTGGAACGGGTCATCACCACATCCAGCCCCAGCTCTTCCTGCAGCATTTTCCGCAATTTCAGGCCGATGGCCAGGACCACATCCTTTTCCATGATGCCGTCCGGTCCTATGGCGCCTGAATCATGGCCGCCATGACCGGGATCGATCACGATCCGACGGATCTTGCCCAGGGGCGGCGGTTGTTTCTGGGGTGGCGCCGGTTTGGTGATCTCAGCGCCAACCTGCGGTGTCGCCTCCGGGAACAGACCGGCATTTACCTGGTTGGTGAGGCTGTTCTCCAGACGGCTTATCTCGGTACGCCGCTCCCCGCGGACATCGATGACCAGTTTGGCGGGGTTGGAGAGCGGGAAGATCTTGTAGTCGCGGATATTGCGGTCGGTATCCAGTACGACCCGCACCACGCCCGGTTTGTACTGGGCGGCACGGACCCCTTTGAGGAGGCCGTCGCCGATGGTGATATCGCGGATTCCGCTGCCCAGGCGGGCGTTGTGAATGTCGATGAATATCCGACCCGGTCTGCCGGCAATCCCTTTGTCCAGCTCATGGCTCTCCCAGGTTACATCGCGGTCAAGGCTGACGACAATACGGGTGTAGTCGGGGTTCGACCAGTGTTTCAGCTCTATGACCTGGGCCAGGGTGGGGGGTGACGCCGGTTCCTGTTTGACTACAACGGGGTGTTTGCTGTGTGTAGCAGGTTTATTCTTGTGTACGGAGGCGGTTGCGGTGCCGATGGTGAGCAACAGGAACAGTGACAGGAATATGAGAGCGCGCAGGCGGTTCATACCATCCTTTTCAATTCGTCCAGCAGGTTCAAGGCTTCGAGGGGTGTCATAGCAGAAATATTCAGCTTTTTCAACCGTTCACGCAGCATATCCCCCTGTGGTTCAAACAGGGTGTACTGTCGGCTCTCCTTCTTGGGGGGGGCTATTCGGCTTTTGGAGAGCCGTGGCGCGCCTTGTTCAAACTCGTCCTCTTCCAGGGTGTGCAGCACTTCCCGGGCCCGGTCGAGCAGATCGGGCGGCATGCCCGCCAGGCGGGCCACCTGGATGCCATAGGAGTGCGAGGCCGCGCCGGGGATGATAGTGCGCAGGAAGATCACCTGGTCATTCCACTCCTTCACCGCCACAGTCAGGTTGGTGATCCCCTCGCGGGTGGCGGCCAGGTCGGCCAGTTCGTGGTAGTGGGTGGCAAACAGGGTGCGGGCCTTGCACCGTGAGCAGTCATGCAGGTATTCGGCCACGGCCCAGGCGATGGAGAGGCCGTCGAAGGTGGAGGTGCCGCGGCCGATCTCGTCCAGCACCACCAGGCTGTGGGGCGTGGCGTTGCGCAGGATCTGGGCGGTCTCCATCATCTCCACCATGAAGGTAGACTGGCCCCGGGCCAGGTTGTCGCCGGCCCCCACCCGGGTGAAGATCCGGTCGGCGATGCCGATGGTGGCGCTGGTGGCCGGTACGAAGGAGCCTATCTGCGCCAGCAGGGTGATGAGTGCCACCTGGCGCATATAGGTGGATTTGCCGGCCATGTTGGGACCGGTGATCATCAGGAGCTGGTGGTGCTGCTGGTCGAGGCGGGTGTCGTTGGGGACGAAGCGCTCGCCGAGGTTCATCGCCTCCACCACCGGGTGGCGCCCCTCGGTGATCTCGATCAGGTCGCCGTCGTCTACCTGCGGCTTGCAGTAGCTGCGTTCCACCGCCACTGTGGCCAGGGCCCGCAGCAGATCCAGGGCGGCCAGCGCAGAGGCGGTGCGTATGATCCGGCTGCCCTGGGCGGCGGTCTGTTCGCGTACCTCCTGGAACAGGCGGTACTCCAGGTCGCAGATCCGCTCTTCCGCCCCCAGCACCTTTTCCTCATACGTCTTGAGCGCCTCGGTGATGTACCGTTCGCCGGTGGCGACGGTCTGGCGGCGGATGTAGTCGGCCGGTACACTGGCCAGATTCGCCTTCGTTACCTCGAGGTAATAGCCGAACACCTTGTTGTAGCGGATTTTGAGGGAGCTGATACCGGTCCGTTCCCGTTCCTGGGCCTCGAGCCGGGCGATGAACCCTTTGCCTTCACGGCTGATGGTCCGCAGTTCGTCCAGTTCGGCGTGGTAGCCGTCGGCGATGATCCCCCCTTCCCGAAGGGAAAAGGGTGGGGTGGGGGTGATGGCCTGTGCGATCAGGGTCCGGATATCCTTTAACGGGTCCAACTTGCCCACCAGCTCCCGGATCAGTGGCGAGGCGGCCTCGGCCAGCAGCACCCGGATGGCCGGCACCTGTTCCAGAGAGTCGTACAGTGCTCGCAGGTCGCGGCCGCCGGCCCCGGCCAGGCTCACCCGGCCGTTCAGCCGTTCCAGGTCGTGGACCCCCTTGAGCAGTTCGGACAGGGGATCGCGCAGGTCGGGCCGATCCACCAACTCTTCCACCGCCGACAGCCGTTGCCGGATCGGTTCCACCTGCACCAGGGGGTAGGAAACCCACTGTTTGAGCAGGCGGGCGCCCATGGCGGTAACGGTGCGGTCCAGGCAGCCCAGCAGTGAACCGGCCTTTTTGTTATCAACCATGGTGGCGGTCAGTTCCAGGTTGCGGCGGGTGGCCGGGTCCAGGGCCAGATGGTCGGATTGGCGGACGATGGTGACGTCCCGCAGGTGGGGTAGAGAGGCGTGACGGTTCTCCTGCAGGTAGTGCAGTATCATCCCCACCGCCAGCAGCGCGGCCGGCAGGCCCTCAAGTCCCAGGGATGCCGGTGATGCGACACCGAACTGGTCGCAGAGCAGCCTGGCGGCATATTCCTTGTCCAGCACCCAGTCGGCAACGGTCCCGCGGGGGCGTTCTCCCAGCACACAGGCCAGTTCTTCCGGCAGGTTGTGCCTCAGTTGTTCCGGAACCAGCAGCTCCCGTGGGGCGATGGAGGCGGCCAGGGCCGTTGCAGCGCTCAACCCTTCCGGTTCGGCGGCGCGAAATTCGCCGGTGGAGAGGTCGAGCCAGGCGGCCCCCCAGTGCTGGCCGGTACTGCACAGCGCCAGCAGAAAGGAGTTCTCTTCCGGTATCAAGGATTCGGCCTCGGTCACCAAGGCCGGTGTCACCACCCGTACGACATCGCGCCGGACAATTCCCTTGGCCTGCTTGGGGTCTTCCACCTGCTCGCAGATCGCCACCCGATAGCCGGCCTCGATCAACCGGGCGATATAGGGTTGGGCCGAATGGAACGGTACCCCGCAGAACGGGATCTCGTCGCTGCTGCCCCTGTTGCGGGAGGTGAGGGCGATATCCAGAATGCGGGAGGCCACCAGGGCATCTTCCAGGAACATCTCGTAAAAATCCCCCATCCGGAAGAACAGGATGCTGTCTGGGTACTGGGCCTTGATCTCCAGATATTGCCGCATCATGGGGGTCTGCAGGGATGCACTCATACCCGGTTTGTACCATAGCGTTACCGGGCATTGCAAGGAGCGACAAGGCAGTGTATATTTCTCATGAAATGGCTCTGCAACAGGATCTGTGGAGCTCAGGAGGGTGCCTCATGGCAAGACAGGACGATCAGAACAGACAGGATGATGTTGAGGGTAGCGATCCCAATACCCGTGACAAGATCATCGAGGCAACGGCAACGTTGCTCGGCAGGACCTGCCGCCATGCGGTCTCGATCCGGGATATCGCCCGGGAGGCGGGAGCCAACAGCGCCCTGGTGTCCTATTACTTTGGGGGGAAGGAACAGCTGTACGGTGCCGTGGTGGCGGAACAGTTCGCCGCCTACGATCGCGAGGTGGTCCCCTATTTTACGGTAGAGGGTGATATCAGGCAGAATGTCAGAGGCGCCTGCCACGCCCTGTCACATTTCCATAAACAGCGGCCGTTCTGGCTCACCCTGTACCTGCGGGAGTTGACCAATCCGTCAGCCTGTTACGAAACCGTGGTCAAACCGTGCATCGATAACGCCTCGAAACAGGCCACCGCCATGATTCAGGCCGGGATTGCCCAGGGGGCATTCCGCGCCGACCTCAATCCCCGTTTTGTGGTCCAGTCCTTGATCGCCCTGGTCAATTATCAGTCCATCAACCAGCGGATCCTGCGGGATCTGCGGCTCGACCCCGCTGAGCAGACCGATCTCTATGTAGACTTTGTCCTGGAGATGGTGCTCAGCCATATCAGCCAGGGGTAACTGCCGATGGATACGATCGAGTACAGCGCCGATATCTTCAAGGCCATGGCCCAGCCGACCCGGTTGCGGATCATCAAGCTGCTGCAGGATGGCGAACATTGTGTCTGCGAGATATTTCCCGCCATCGGCCACGAGCAGTCCAATACCTCCCGTCACCTGCAGATGATGCTCAAAAGCGGGATCCTGACCCGGCGTAAAGACGGCTTGAAGATTTTTTACGCGCTACGTCACCCTGAGGTGCTGGAGATGGTGCGGTTGGTGGAGCGGATCGTACTACATGAGGCGGAACGGACGGTCAGAGTGGTGAAACGCACAGGGGTGAAGCGATGATTTCCGACCACGAAACGGTCTGTTTTTGCAGTAACGTAACCGCCGGCGATATCCGGCGTGCCAAGAGTGAGGGGGCCAGAACCCTGGACGATATCCGCCGTATGACCGGCGCCTGTACTATCGGGCGGTGTAAGGAACTCTCGCCGAGGGGCCGGTGATGCGTCAACGAGGTCAGGCAGGTGCTTGACGAAGATCGCTGAACAGCACCCTGAACAACTCGCGCCACTCCTGCGGGGAGAGCCGTACCGGCGGCATCAAGGCCTGCGGCTTGACGGCGCGGGGGTTTTTCACCCATCGTTGCAGACGTCTCTCATCCCATCGCTCTCTGTCGCCGAAGGTCGGTGGATACCAACCACCCAACAGACCGGACAGGTTCGGTCCTGCATTTCCCTCTCCCAATCCCCCTGTTCCATGGGCAAGCAGCCGGTGGCACCCCCCGCACTGCCTGGCAAAGGTATTCTGTGGTGTCGTGCCGGGTTGATTGAAATACACAACATAGGGTGGTTCCGTGGCTGGGGCGACCGTCGCATGCCCCTCCGCCAGCAGAGCCGTTATCAGGTGGTCACGATCACGGGCGGCGAAGTGAAAGTCCGGCATCTGCTGCGCCGGGTTGACGAGCGCCCGCTGGATTTCCGCTATCGATCTGGTCCAGAAGAGACGGTCCAGGTTTGCGGCAAGCCGGTTGCCCTTGCCTCCTATGGTATGACAGCGACGGCAGGCGCTCCGTCCAAGCAGTCTCGCGCCGGTCAGCACCGCTGGTGAACGGGGATCGGTAAAGACGGCATATCGTCCAGCGATCAGGCGATGGTGAGCCAGGGAGGCGCGGCCTGTCCCCGGATTGCCGCGATGACAGCCGGTACAGCCTCCTTCGCTGCGCTGGTGTTCGGTATGACAGCCGAGGCAGTGGTTGACCGAGGCGGCCAGGGTCTGTCGCGGCTGTACAAGCAGGCACAGGAGTATCAAAATGGTAGTCTGAAGGCCCAATTTTCCCCCCTGCAAAAGAGCGCGACGGCCGTGAGCGCCAGGATGCCGAGGAACGCCGTCCCTACCAGCAGGGCGATCGTTCGATGCTGGTGACCGAACCAGACGGCACGGTCAGGCGCCCTGCCGATCAGCCAGGGTAATCCGGTGAACAGGGCGCCCGCCAGTACCACCGGATAGATCAGCCAGAGACGGTAGCTGACCAGCTCCTGAATCCAGAGCAGGAACCAGGCCGATTTTGCCGGGTTGGGGACCAGGGCGATGTTGGCCGGTTCCTGGAGCGGGGCCGGGATCAACCAGGCAGCGAGCGCCAGGATGCAGGCGTACAGCCAGAAGGCCCGCCTGATCAGACGGAAGAGGTGGGGGGAGCTTTTGCAATAGCTCTTCATAGGTACGGCAGCAGCCCCTTCTGCTTGCGGATCTGGTAGAAGTGGAGGGCGCAGAGCGCCAGTGTGCCTGCTGGCAACAGCACGATATGCATGATGTAGAAACGGGTAAGCGACAGCGCCCCACCCACCTGATCCGGCACCAGGATCGCCTTGAACAGCCCGCCGAGCGGCATGCTCTCCAGGAGGGTCATGCCGGTCTGAGTGGCCCAGAGGGCCAGTTGGTCCATCGGCAGCAGATAGCCGGTGTAGGCCTCGGATACCGCCAGGGCCAGCAGGACGACGCCGATCAGCCAGTTGCGCTGGCGGGGTGGGGCGAAGGCGCCGGTCAGGACAACCCGCAGGATATGCAGCATGATCAGCACCAGAAAGCAGTGGGAGGCGAGCCTGTGGAGACGGCGCAGGTAGGTGCCGCCATGGACCGCCTCCTCCAGAAAGAGGATGGAACGATAGGCCTCGGTGGCGCCGGGGCGGTAGTAGAACAGCAGCAAGAGGCCGGATGCCATCAGCAACAGCAGCGTGGTGAAGGCCAATCCCCCCAGGCAGAAGGTGTAGCTGATCCTGAGGTTCCGCTCCAGGACGACCCTGGGGAAGAGGTGCCGCACAAACGTCTTGAACACGGAATACTCCTTTACCCACGTACCAGCAGGTGGCTGCCGGATAGCTCTGCCTGCAGTTTCTTCAGTGGCCGTTCCGCCGGGCCCTGCAACACGGCGCCGGTCTGGTCGAATCGGCTGCCGTGACAGGGGCAGACCATGCCGTCCGGGGTAACGGTGACCGTACAGCCCAGATGGGTGCAGATCAGGCTTACTGCGGTATATCCTTCATCTTTCCGCATGACGGCGATCCGCTCCTGGCGGAAGACCAAGGCGCCGTTTTGGGGGATATCGGCCAGCGGGACCTGCAGCAGCGTCTGCCGTTCGACCGTTTTGGGGGTCAGAAATCGCCACAGTCCGGCCAGGGCCAGCGGCAGGCCGATCAGGGTCGCAATGAACCGGCGTCTGGTGTGATGAACCGTTTCCATTTTTCTACGTAGGCCCTCGTGTAGGTATCAGTCTTGGTGGCCAGCTGAGTATAGTAGCGTTGATCAATAAAGCTGCCGTTGGTCAGCGTCTGTCCCGTCTGATTCCAGAAGGATGCGAGGGTCATGCCGTCCCTTTGCAGATCATAGAGGCGATCCTGCGCCGGTTCCAGCAGGAAACGCCGCGGATTGGCGTGGCAGTCGTCACAGAGTGCCGTGCCCCGCTGGATGGTGTGGGGCGTGAAGGCCCGCCACTCGGCCGCCAGGAGACGGTTTTCCCGACCGATGGCCTTCCCCTTGCCGATCTTGCTGTAATAGGCGATGAACTGGGGCCGGATGGGCGCTACGTTTCCGCGCCGGTTAAACCCCAGGGGCGGCAGATCCTGGCGCTTCAGGTAGACCCCTTTGGCATAGCCGTTCCGGGTGACGGTCAGGGAGGAGAACGGGCTTTCCACTGTGCCAGCGGTGAACTGCAGGTAGAAGGTGCCGTACTCCTGGGCTGCCCAGGCGGCATGGCAGGCAGCGCATTCCAGTTTCTTGAGATGGGCGGCGATCCGGTGTTCAAGCACCGTGGGGCTGGGACGGTGGCAGTCGGTGCAGCCCTTGGCCGCACGTTGGCCGTTGATCAGGCTCTGCATGGTGTGGCAGCTGCTGCAGGTCATCCCCCGCTGCTGATGCACGTCAGGCAGCATCTTCAGAAAGGTTTCCCCCTGCCGGCGCCGGCCCCGCTGATACCGTTCATGTTCATCGCGGGGGGCCCGGCCGAAGTAATCCCAGCCCACATAATACCCCTTGTGACATCTGCTGCAGGTCTCCGCCGAAGGACGGCGTATGGCATGGCCGCTGCCGTGGCAATCGGTACAGCCTTGCAGATGACAGCCGGCGCAGTTTTTCTGCTCGAAGCCCGGATCCATTCTGCCGTAGCTGCGGGCAATGAAGGCCAGCTCCGGGGCCCTGCTGCCCATGGCGTGCGCATAGATCCGCTGGTAGCCCCGGTGGCAGCCGGTACAGCCTGCCGAGGCCACGGCCCGATCGGCAGGGTTTATCATAATCAGCCCGCCGCGTTGATGGCACGCCGGGCAGGCGACCCCCCGGTGGATGCCGGTGATACGCACGCCGGAGGCATGGCAGAGCCGGCACGGGTCGGCCGCCTGGGCCGGCAGGCTAGCGACGAGGAGCCAGCAGGCGGCGATGAATGGTGTCGTCCAGAGCACGGTAGTCGATCCTTGCGCGGTAGATCGGGTCCTTGGCGGAGGCATGGCAGACCAGGCAGCTGTTGACCGCCAGGGTGCGTTGTACCTCCCGCTGATTCAGGGGACGGGCATGGTTGCGGGTGATGGCGGCATAGGCCCGCACCGCACCGTTGGTCATGGTCAGGAAACCATCCAGCGGCTTGTGGTCTGAGAGGTCGCAGATGAGGGTCCCCGTGATGCTGCGTCCTGCCACAACGTGTTGCCCAAAGCCTAGAAAGGCCGGGTTGGCGTGGCACTCGCTGCAGCCCACTGCCCGTTTACCGGTGTTGTGGCCGTAAAACGGGGCAAAGCGTACCTGGCGTTTTCCCTTATACCGCATGATCGCTTCGTTCTGCACGATCCTGCCCTGCGCGTCAAGCACGGTGACGAAGGTCTGGCAACCGGGGGTGACCGGGGAGATCCTCCCCTCGCGGTTCAGTGCCAGGGGGAAGGGGTAGAGGGTCCGGTAATCCTCCGTTTCGGTGAACTGCCCCGGCGTCTCCATCCCCTTTATCACGTCGATCTGGCTCCCTCCCCGGTCATAGCGGGTATGGCAGCCGTAGCACTGAACCACGGTGCGGGAGTGACAGGCGGCGCAGGCAAGGCGTCCGTGCCCCACAACGGTGTGCGCTGGAGAACCGGTGATTACCCGCGCCCGCAGCAGTCTGCCGGTATGTTTGAGTTGCACCAGCACCGTGCCGTTAACCGTAAAGACATTGGAAAAGGGGCGTCCCTTGGCGGTCAGGATCATCTTCATGCCGGGGCGTATCTGGGTCGGATAGGAACGCGACTCCCGCACCGGCTCTTCGTTCTCACGGACGATCATGCGGTACCGGGGCGGACTGGTGGGCGAACCATGGCAGGATTCACAGGTCACCTCCAACTGGCCGTGGAGGCTGGCCGAGGCGTACCCTTCACCCATGACCTCACGGGAGGTGTGACAGTCGATACAGTCCATGCCGGCCAGGTAGTGCACGTCCGGGGCGATATGCGTGTACGTCCGTCCGTCGCTCCCCTGCACCGGTCCTGGTTGTCCATCGCGGGTGGGGACGAGGCTGTTGTTGCCATCCAGAAGCCCCTGGTAGGAGAGGGCGGTGCGGCCGCTGCGGTGATGGCACTGGACGCATGCCCTCAGTGACGGCAGCGATTGCATGCGGTGGCTGTCGCCATGGGGGGCGCGGCCCAGCAGCAGCGGATCCCCGCCCCGGTAGAGGGCCTGTTGGCCATAGGGGAAATGGCAGGCGGCGCAGCCGGCCGGGTTGCCTGATCCGTTGGTCGGATCCTGCTGCCGGTCGAGGTGGCAACGGACACAGAACTTACGGTACAGCTCGCCAGAGAGATTATCCAGCTGTTCCACCCCGTGCAGGGTGAACGGTCTGCCGGCAGGGTCGTACAGCTGCGCGGCATGGCTGCCGAAACGGATCGTTGGCGTCTCTCCCTCCCAGGTGGCCTGTATCTGGGCTATCATGCCGGCGGCGGTATACATCTGGCTGCTCTGCATCCGTGCCAGCTGGTAGCGATGGCAACCGCCGCAGCCGTTCTCCCAACGGCCTGGATAGGAGCGGTTGGCAAATCCGTAGATCCCCCGGTGAGCCGCCTCCTTGGCGGTTGCCTTTGGATCGCCGCCATGGCAGGAGACACAGCCGTGGTGAGACGGCGTGGTTCGTTCGATGCCGTAGTGGCAGCGTACGCACTGTTCCTTGTTTGAGGGATGGCCGCCGCAGGCGTTGAGCAGGCAGACGGCGCTGATAACCATGAAGAGGGATTGGGCAACATGCATAACGATGCGCAGCATACCAGTGAATGGGTGCTGTTTCCAGGACTCATCCTAAAAAGGGCCGGCGGGATTACCGCCGGCCAACCACAGAAAGGGAGGGATCTGCGTCATGCATCCCGCGGGTACTGCGGTGCTGCCTGCTGCGTGGTGCTGCTCGTGTGACAGGTCCGTCTGTTATGTGCCGCTGGTGCTGATGGTGACCGTCTTTTTGAACTCTTTCCACAAGAAC
>JAJYCS010000024.1 GCA_021778115.1 Deltaproteobacteria bacterium | reverse complement strand
ATCGCGTGTATGGTCAGACATCGGAAAACCCCTTGTTTTTCACCATAGAGGGCGCAACCACGCCACCGTATCCTGCTGTGCATATAGTAGACAAATACATCCGCATATTGCAAACCAATTATCTACAAAACAGCCAAACAGAGTTCCCGCGCAGTCTACTGCACCTTTTACTCAGTCATCTGCCCCATGATTACAGCCTGTTGTTGCCACAACTGCAGCGCCGAGAGGGCACGCTCCGCCATACGCGGCTTACGATCCTTCTTTTTGCAGCGTTCGGCAAGGGGAGGAAACAGGCCATAGTTGACGTTCATCGGCTGGAACTGTTTGGGGTCGGCAGTGGTGATATGGTGGATCAGGGCACCCAGGGCGGTCTCCCGCGGCGGCGGCACCGGTGGCTGCCCCTTAACCAGGGCCGCAACCGCCAGCCCGGCCAGAAACCCGGAACCGGCCGATTCCACATAGCCCTCCACCCCGGTGATCTGACCGGCAAACAGGATGCGAGGTTCGGTCAGCAGTTGCTGGGTTGCTTGCAGCAGCGTCGGGGCATTGATAAAGGTGTTGCGATGCATGACCCCCAGGCGCGCGAACTCGGCCTGTTCCAGACCGGGGATCATCCTGATGACCCGGCGTTGTTCCGGCCAGGTCATCTTGGTCTGGAACCCCACCAGGTTATAGAGGGCCTTTTCGCGGTTTTCGGCCCGCAGTTGCACCACGGCCCACGGTTCCTCACCGGTTTTCGGATCAGGCAGCCCCACCGGCTTCATCGGACCAAAGCGCAGGGTGTCGTCCCCCCGGGCCGCCATCTCCTCGATCGGCATACACCCCTCAAAGTGCACCACCTTCTCAAACTCCCGTGGTTCTACCTTCCCGGCGCTGCGTAGGGCGGCCAGAAAGGCGGCGTACTGTTCCTGGTTGAGCGGGCAGTTCAGGTAATCGTCCCCCTCCCCCTTGCCGTAGCGGGAGGCGGCGTAGATCGTTGACCGGCCAAGGGAATCGGCGGTGACGATCGGGGCGATGGCGTCGTAGAAGTAGAGCCGCTCCCCCACCAGACGGGCGAGTTCCTCTGCCAGGGGATCGCTGGTCAAGGGGCCGGAGGCGACCACCACCAGCCCCTCGGCCGGCAGTTCGGTGATCTCTTCGCGGATAAGCTCAATTGCGGGGTGGTTCGTCATCCGTTCGGTGATCCAGGCGGAGAACTGCTCGCGATCCACCGCCAGGGCGCCGCCGGCAGGCACGCGGGTGACATCGGCAGCCTGCATGACCAGTGAGCCACAACGCCGCAGTTCTTCCTTCAACAGGCCGACCGCATTGCCCAGATCAGCCCCCCGCAGGGAGTTGGAGCAGACCAGTTCCGCCAGCCCTTCCGAGGAGTGGGCCGGCGAGAAGCGCTGCGGCTTCATCTCGTACAGCCGGACCTGAACCCCGCGCTCGGCGGCCTGCCAGGCGGCCTCGCAGCCGGCCAGGCCGGCGCCGATGATAGTTATGGGTGAACTCACTGTATTACCCCACATAAACACAAGTTTTTTGAATGGAACGGTACTATGGCAGGTAAACAGATACGCAAGAGGTCGCGTCACACCCAGTTTTCAAGCTTCAGCCCCTTGATACGCTTGAAGTGTTTAGTATTGTTCGTCACCAGCGTAAGCCCATGCACCCTGGCGCAGGCAGCAATGTACAGGTCGGCGTCGTCAATGATCATGCCATTCTTTTCAAGTCCGGCCTTCAGCTCACCAAACAGTTCACTGATCGTCTCATCTGATTCAAGCACAGTCAGTTGTTCAGTCAGACTACGCATCAACAGCAGGTTGGCCTCCATCCGTTGCGACTTATAGGCACCATAATACAGCTCACTTACGGTAATAAACGGCAGGGCCACCGCATCAATTCCCGCAGCCAGCACTTTTTGCTCAACCTGGCTGTTGCCTTTAAGCCAGTAAACACAGATATTGGTGTCCAGCAGATACTTCACAGGTCTATCCCACGACCGCCAAACCCGCTACGGTGGCTATGTATGTCATTAATGATCTCATCAGCCGTACGGTTATCCTGCCAGGCACCGCAAAATCCGGTTGTCGCAACTGTAGCCTGCTGTTTACTGACACTGAGCACGCCATCACGCAAGGAACGCAATATCTTCAGAGCCTGCGGCAACACCGGCAGTGGCAGCGTTCTAATCTCGTGCAATATAATTTCCTCATAGCGTGTTTGGGTCTTCATAAAACCTCCCAGAAACGTCTGTAAAATAGTCTATGCGCTGGTCCAATCACACCCTTCTTTCGGACATTTGAGGAATTCACCCTTCTTTTTGTAGACCTTCCTGACCAGCAGCGGGAAACCGCACTTGGGACAGGTTTGCTGCACCGGCGGGTCCCACAGCGCAAACTTGCAGTCAGGGTAACGGTTGCAGGAGTAGAACAGTTTGCCGTAGCGGGACTTCTTCTCGGTCAGCTCCCCCTGTTTGCATTCCGGGCAGGTGACGCCGGTCCCTTTCGGCTTGTTGAGCGGCTGGATGTTCTTGCAGGCCGGGTAGCCGGAGCAGGCCAGATACTTGCCATACCGGCCGTCCTTGATCAGCATCTGCTGACCGCACTTGTCGCATTTTTCATCGGACAGCACCGGTTCGGCCTTTTCCTCAGCAGCCGTATTCTCCAGGTTACGGGTATATTTGCAGCCATCCTTGAAGCCGGTGCAGGCGATGAACTTGCCCCGTTTGCCCAGCTTGATGGCCAGCGGCCTGCCGCACTCGGGACAGACCTCGTCAATGGTCTCGGTGGTCAGGTCGTCCTTTTTGACCTCCCCCTCCTTCTGTCTGAGGAGGGTGATGAACGGCTCCCAGAACTCCCGCAGCAGCGGCTTCCACTGTTTTTCGCCGCGGGAGACCTGATCGAGCTGTTCTTCCAGCCCGGCGGTGAAGTTGTAGTCCACATACTGCGCAAAGTGGGCGGTCAGGAGGTCGTTGACCACCATCCCCACATCCTCGGGAAAGAATCGCTTCTTGTCCAAGCGGCAGTACTTCCGCTCCACCAGGGTGTTGAGGGTGCTGGCGTAGGTAGAGGGGCGTCCAATGCCGTATTCCTCCAGGGTCTTGACCAGGGTGGCCTCGGTGTAGCGGGGAGGGGGCTGAGTGAAATGCTGCTCCGGCAGCACCTCCAGCAGGTTGAGCAGCTCACCCTGTTCCAGCGGCGGCAGGGTCCCCTCCTTCTCATCATCCTCGTCATCCACCCCTTCAATGTATACCTTCATGAAGCCGGGGAAGCGCAGCACCGAGCCGGTGGCGCGCAGGGTGTAGCTCCCCCGCTGCTCTCCGGTTACGGCGATATCCACCGAGGTCTGGTCCAGGAGGGCCTCGGCCATCTGGCAGGCGACGGTCCGCTTCCAGATCAGTTCGTACAGCCTGAACAGATCCGAAGGCAGGTGTTTCTTCAGTTCGACCGGGGTCTTGTCCAGGTAGGTGGGGCGGATCGCCTCGTGGGCCTCCTGGGCGTTCTTGGACTTGTTCTTGTAGTGGCGCGGCTTGGGCAGGGCATACTCCGTGCCGTAGGCTGCGCTGATCAGGTCATGGGCCTCTTTCAGGGCCTGGGCCGAGAGGTTGACGCTGTCGGTACGCATGTAGGTGATCAGACCTACGGTGCCGCCGTCGCCGATGGCCACCCCTTCGTACAGCCGCTGGGCGGTGGACATGGTCTTTTTGGCGGAGAAACCCAGCTTGCGGGAGGCCTCCTGTTGCAAGGTGGAGGTGGTGAAGGGGGGCGCCGGGGTGCGTTTGGTCTCCTTGCGGGTCACCGCAGCAACGGCGGCATCACCTTTGGCAATGCCGTTCTTCAGCGCCTCGGCGGCCGCGGCGTCGGGGATATCGAATTTATCCAACTTCTTGCCGTCCACCGCCACCAGGCCGGCCTTGAGCTGGGCGCCTCCCTGTTTTTGCAGTTTGGCGGCGATGGTCCAGTACTCCTGCTCGGTGAAGGCGCTGATCTCCTTCTCCCGCTCGCAGACCAGCCGCAGGGCCACCGACTGGACCCGGCCTGCGGAGAGGCCGTACCGGATCTTCTTCCAGAGGAAGGGGGAGAGGTTGAAGCCGACCAGATAATCCAGGATAGAACGGGCCTGCTGGGCATCTACCAGCTCCGTCGAGATATCACGGGGATGTTTGACGGCGTTGATGATGGCATCCTTGGTGATCTCATGGAAGACCACCCGGCGGATCTCCATCGTGGGTTTCTTGTCCAGCCCCAGGGCCGCCAGCAGATGCCAGGAGATCGCCTCCCCCTCGCGGTCGGGGTCGGTTGCCAGGAGCAGCCGGTCCACCCCTTTCAGCTCCTTCTTGATGGCGTCGATATGCTTTTTACTCTCCGGCAGGATCTGGTACTTGGGCTCAAAATCATTGGCCGTATCCACCGACCCCTGCTTGCTGGGCAAGGCCCGCACATGGCCGAAGGAGGCCATCACCCGGTAGCCGGGGCCTAGAAACTTTTCGATGGTCTTGGCCTTGGCCGGAGACTCGACAATCACGAGATGCTGCGCCATACGGGTATCCTTCAGGTGATAGAGTAATGGGAGCCGGGAAGCTGCACCAGCAGCCCCTTGAGTTCAAGGCCCAGCACCATAGCCGAAACCTCACCGGCCGTCAATTCCAGAGCCTGGATGAGCTCGTCCAGATGCCGCGGTCCCTGGGCCAACAGCTCATAGACCGCCGCCTCGCGGGGGGCCAGGTCTGCCCGCACGGGGGACGGTGGGACGCCGGTTGCCGCGGCTCCACCGGTCATCGGCGCAATCCCGGTTGCGACCAGGATATCCTCCACCGAGTCAACCAGTTGGGCCCCCTCCTTGATCAAACGGTTGCTGCCGCGGCAGGAGGCAACACTGATCGGGCCGGGCACGGCAAGGACCTCACGCCCCTGATCCAGGGCGTAGCGGGCGGTGATGAGGGAGCCGCTCTTTTCGGCTGCCTCAACCACCAGCACCCCCCGCGTCAGGCCGCTGATGATCCGGTTACGCCGGGGGAAATGTTCGGCCAACGGCTGGGTGCCAAGGGGAAACTCCGAGATGATGCAGCCGCTTGCCGCAATACGGTCCCGAAGCTCGCTGTTTTCAGGTGGATAGGCCAGATCAACACCGCAACCGAGCACCGCCACGGTACTGCCGCCACCGGTAAGCGCCCCCGTATGGGCAGCGGTATCAATCCCCCGCGCGAGACCGGAGACCACCAGCACCCCGCAGGCTGCGAGGCCCGCTGCCAGCTGTTGTGCAGCCTTCAGCCCCTCCCTGGTGGCACGGCGCGAACCGACCAGGGCAACGGCCGGATCCCAGATCGGCAAAACACCACGGAGGTAGAGCAACGGGGGGGGATTGCCGATCTGAAATAATCGTCGCGGATAGTCGGCATCCAGAAAGGTCATCAGCCGGAGGTCGGGAAGCCGCTCCATCCTCCGGAGCTCCTCCTCGGCAAAACGCCGGCAGGGCGCCCCCCCCATGGAGGCGATCACCGGCGCTGTCATCCCCCGGATACCGAGGAGCTCGGACCGTGAGGCTGCCAGGGCCCGGCCAGGGGTCTCAAACCGCTCCAGAAGGCGCCGGAACAGGGCAGGCCCCACCCCCTCCACCGCTGTCAGGGCCAGCCAGTCGCACAGCTCATCCATCAGCGCCTCCAAAAGCAAAGGCCGGCCTGGGGCCGGCCTTGCAGCGTAAGCCGCCCGCCGGCTAACGGGGGGCGGTGACCACCATGTCCCGTTTGTAGATGGCGTCAATACTCTTGACGATCAGGGCAGTGGAGGTCCGTTTACCGGTATCCACCACCACAAGGGCCCCCACCACTTCGTAGGGGAGATGCCTGACCACCGTGTTGACCAGCATCTTTTCCACTGTCACCTGCCGCACCACATAGAACAGATTGCCCACCTCGACCCCCTGGTTCGTGCCCAGATCCAGGTAGACCACATCCCCAGCAGCCACCACATCGTTGCCGGTGTAGGTCTCGACGATCATCCCCTTGATCGGCCGGACGGCCATTTTGAGGGGAATCTCCCGCCGCCTGATCTCCTGATACGGGGTCAGCCAGTCCCCCGGCTCGATCTCCTTGAAGGATTTGGTGATGATGGCCCGGGAGCCGTCAGGTGTCACCTGGGTCAGCTGCAGGGTCCCCAGCGGGTAGAACTTGGTGCCGAGGATCTCATTGGTAAGGGGATGGCTGATGACACCGGCCTTGCGCATGATGGTGAAGCGCTGGCCATCCGTCGCCCCCATGTTACTGCCGATATCGGTGAAGACGATGTCGTCCTCCCCCAACACCAGGCGGCTGTGCTGACCGGCGATGATCTGGCCGGTGGGGAGCATATCGTTCTCCACCAGACGCCCTTCATTCCCCCTGACGGTGAAGGTCGGTTCCTCCGCCATCTCAGGCGCCGGCGCCGGGGCGGTCTCCGGTGCGGCGGCCTTCTGGCTGACGGCCGCAGTGGGCGAGACGATCTCAAGGTGGCCGTCAATGAACCGGACCGTCTGCCCCGGGTAAATCAGATGAGGGTCGGTAATCTGCGGGTTCTTCGACCAGAGACGGGGCCAGTAGGCGGGATCGTTCAGAAAACGGTGCGAGAGTCCCCAAAGGGTGTCACCCTTCCTGATCACGTAGACCGTCGGGGGGGGCTCGGCCCCAACGGCCAGGAGCGGGAGCACCAGGCAGAACAGCACCAAAAACAGGCCAGCACGCAGAGTTTTCATGGATACCTCGCTGATGCGGTTCAATGCACCGGGTTGTCGAGAGCGACGAGACGCTCACGGGCCTTGACGGTAGCCTGACTGCCGGGATAGCTGCGGATCAGGCGCTCGAAGGCGGTACGGGCCGGTACCGGCTGCTTCAGCGCCGCATAACTGTAGCCGATCTTCAGGAGGGCGTCAGGGGCCTTGGGGTGACGGGGCCAGCCATCCACCACCCGCTGAAAGGCTTTCAGCGCCCTGGGGAGATCACCGCTGCTGTAATGGCACTCACCGATCCAGTAATAGGCGTTAGGGGTATATTCACCGGCGGGAGACTCCTTGAGAAACGTCTCGAAGGCGGTTACCGCAGCGGCAAAGTTGTTGGCGCTGTAGAGCCCGAAGGCCTTGAGATAGGCGGCGGGTGGCCCGTTATCCTTCGACCGCCCCGGGGTGGCAGGATTCACCACCTCCACGGTGGGGGTGCCCGTCACAGCGGCATCCCGCACCTTGGCCTGCAGTGCCCGGTTCACCTCTTTCAATGCGCGCACGCTGTCAGCCAGGTCACGAAAGAGGGCAGCGCGCTGGGCATCCTGCCGTTCGAGGGTGGTGAGCCGTGAGGAGAGCTCGTTGAGCCTCCCCTCCATATCGCCCGTCACCTGGACAAGGTGCTCCACCCGCGTCTCGGTCTCGGTCTGGCGTTTGACCATCAGATCGTTGGCGGCGCAGCCGCCAAGCAACCCCACCGCCGCCACCACGACCCCCATCCGCTGCAAGCAGTGCATAATTACCCCGTTTTCCTCGATTTTTCTGTAATTAAAGCGAGAAATCCCCGTTTGTCAAGCGAAAGTCAGGCCGTTCCCCGATTGCATTTGCATGACAGGACCGCGCTATGGTAGCATACAGACCTTCCCACCCATCCCTGCTGGAACAGGTCTATCCGTGCAACTGCCCGAACTGCTGGCGCCGGCCGGCACCATGGAAAAACTCACGATTGCCGTCCGGTATGGCGCCGATGCGGTCTATCTTGGGGGGGAGCAGTTCGGTCTGCGGGCCATGGCGGGCAATTTTTCCCATGAGGCCCTGGCGGCTGCCGTAGCCTATTGCCACGCCCATGGGGTACGGGTCTATCTCACCGTCAACAGTTACCCGCCGGACCGCCAGCTGAGGGATCTCGAGCGGTATCTGCGCCAGGTGGCCGGGCTGCCGTTCGACGCCTACATCGTTGCCGACCCCGGTGTACTCCGGCTGGTCAGGCGGATCTCGCCGGAACGGGCACTGCACCTCTCCACCCAGGCCAACACCATCAACCGCGAGGCGGCCCTGTTCTGGCAGGAGCAGGGGGTCGGCCGGATCAACCTGGCCCGGGAGATGACCCTGGACGATATCCGCGCCACGGTCCAGGCGGTGACGGTCCCCTGCGAGGTATTCATCCATGGGGCCCTCTGCATCGCCTACTCCGGCCGCTGCCTCCTCTCCAGCGCCCTCACTGGCCGCAGCGCCAACCAGGGGGCCTGCACCCAGCCCTGCCGCTGGCGGTACCGGCTGGAGGAAGAGACCCGGCCGGGGCTCCATCTGCCGATTGAGGAGGATGCAACCGGGACCTTCATCTTCAACTCCAAGGATCTCTGCCTGCTGGAGCAGCTGCCACCGTTGCTTGAAGCTGGAGTGGGGGCGCTGAAGATAGAGGGACGGATGAAGGGGATTCACTATCTGGCCGGGGTGCTGCGGGTCTATCGAACGGCCCTGGATACCTACGGCAAAGATCCGGCAGGCTACCGGGCCGACCCGGCCTGGCTGGAGGAGCTGACCACGCTGAGCCACCGGGGCTACAGTACCGGTTTTCTCCTGGGGGACCCCCGTGATGTGGGACAGGAGTACCACGCCGGCTATCGGCGCAGCCACCAGCTGGTGGGCGTGGTAGAGGAATACCGCCAGGACGGCGCCTCCCTGGTGGCGGTCAGGAACCGGTTTGCGGCAGGGGACCGACTGGAGCTGATCGGCCCCCGGATGAAACAGGCCACCCTCCAGGCTGCCGGCATGCTGCGCCTCGATGCGGAAGGGGGCGCTGCGCCGACGGAGGTGGCCCATCCCAACCAACGCCTCATCATGCCGCTCCCTGCAGCGGCCGAACCCGGCGACCTGCTCCGTCGGCCGCCACCCACTGATTGAGGATACTGAACAGACGCCATGGCACACCTGTCTGAACATCTGAACCGGTCCGAGGGACACTGGCTGCGGGATCTGATCCTGCTGACCATCCTCTTCGCCGTCCTCTTCTTCCAAGGGCTGGGGACGACGCCGCTTATGGACCCCGACGAGGGGCGCTATGCCGAGATCCCCCGGGAGATGCTGGAGCGGGGCGATCTGGTGACGCCAACCCTCAACTACGTAAAGTATTTTGAAAAACCGCCGCTCCTCTACTGGCTGAACGCCGCAGCCCTGACCGCGCTGGGCAGAGACGAGACGGCGGTCCGTCTCCCCTCCGCCCTGGCAGGCCTCCTGACGGTACTCTTGACCTATGGGGCAGGACGCCGGCTCTACGACCGCCGCATCGGCCTCCTGGGCGCCCTGATCCTCGGCAGCTGCGCCGGATTTCTGATGCAGTCGCGCCTCATCCTGACCGATATGCTCCTGACCCTCTGTCTCTCGGGGGGACTCTTCGCCTTTCTGCTTGCCGTTCGCAGCAGCAACGTCCATCAGCGCAGGCTCTTCTACCACCTCTTCTTCCTCGGCTGCGGCCTGGCGGTGCTGGCCAAGGGGCTGATCGGCATCGTCCTGCCGGCCGGTATCCTGTTCTGGTGGCTGCTTATCGGGAAACAGTGGCGTCTTGCGCGGGAAATCCCCTGGCTGACCGGCCTGATCCTGCTCCTTGCCGTCACGGCCCCCTGGTTCATCCTGGTTACCCTGCGCAACCCGGAGTTTCCCCGTTTCTTCTTTATCCATGAGCATTTTGAGCGGTTTACCAGCACAATCCACCACCGCCAGCAGCCGTTCTGGTTCTTTCTCCCGATCCTGGCCCTGACGATGCTCCCCTGGTCGTTCCTGTTACCCGGCAGTCTGATGGCGGCATGGCAGGAGCGGGCCCGCAGCCGGGGGGTCTCCCTCTACCTCCTGCTCTGGCCGCTGGTGATTCTGTTCTTCTTCTCCCTTTCCGACTCAAAACTGATCCCCTATATCCTGCCGATCTTCCCCCCCCTGGCCCTGTTGATCGCCCACCGGCTGGCCGTTGTCTGGAATCAGCGCCAGCCGCGGTTTGGCGCCGCCCTGGGGAGTCTGGGATTCCTGCTGCTTGCGGCCGGGGTCGCCATCGCCCTGCTGCCGTTTCTCCCGGCCCTGGGGCCGCTCCTGCAGCAGAGCGGCCAGAGCGGCAGCCAGTTGGCCGGACTTTTGTACGGTCCCACGCCGGTCCTGACCCAGCGGATCGTCGCCCTGATCGGCGCAGCCCTGGCCATCCCGGGGTGCCTCCTCCTCCTGGCGCTGCGGACCCGTTCCGTTGCCCTGGTGACCACCCTGCTCTGTCTCTGCGGCCTCCTGCTGGATCTCCTCCTGCCGCTGGTCTATCAACGCTTTGCCGCCGAGCGGCTGTCGTCGCGACTGCTGGCCCGGGCGGTCAACGCCTCGGCCACCCCCCAGACCCTGCTGGCCCAATGGGGGCTCCATCAGGGGATGAACTTCTATACCGGCCGCCGCCTGATCACCGTTGGCGACGCCGATGAACTGACCTTCGGCAGCCGGCTGGGGGATCAACAGGGGTGGTTCATGACCCCCGACGCCTTCGACCGCCTCTGGCACGCGGGACGGCAGGTCATGATCGTCGTCCCCCACCGGGAGGCGGCGAGGTTCACCGCCGGAGCCCCCGGGCTGCAGCCCCGTATCCTGGCCGACAACGGCCTCTTGTTCCTGATTGCCAACCACTAACCAAGGAGTATCCCATGCGCAGCGCCTTTCTCCCCTTCTCAATCCCCTGCCTGGGGGAGGAGGAGATCGCCGAGGTCACCGATTCCCTCCGCTCCGGCTGGATCACCACCGGCCCCAAGGTCAAACGGTTTGAGGAGGCGTTCAAGGCCTATGTCGACGCCCGCTTCGCGGTTCCCCTCAGTTCGGCCACCGCCGGGCTGCACCTCTCCTTCCTGGGACTGAAACTGCAGCCGGGGGATGAGGTGATCACCACCCCGATGACCTTTGCCGCCACAGTGGCGATGATCGTCCAGGCCGGCGGCTGTCCGGTACTGGCCGATATCGAGCCCGGCAGCCTGAACCTGAGTGTGGCCGAGGTGGAAAAACGGATCACCCCCCGCACCCGCGCCATCGTGCCGGTCCATTTTGCCGGCCAGCCCTGCGACCTGGACCCGATCATCTCCCTGGCACAGCAGCACGGGCTCCGGGTGATCGAGGACGCCGCCCACGCCGTGGGGACCGAATACCGGGGCCGTCGGATCGGCTCCTTCCCCACGGTCTCGGTCTTCTCCTTCCATCCGATCAAAAACATCACCACCGGCGAGGGGGGGATGGTCTGCACCGACGACGAGGAGTTCGCCGAGGAGCTGTCCCTGATGAAATTCCACGGTATGAACCGCGAGGCCTGGAAACGGTACGAGGCCAGCGGCACCCCCAACTACGACATCGTCCTCCCCGGCTTCAAGTACAACATGATGGACCTGCAGGCGGCCCTGGGCATCCACCAGTTACGCAAACTGGATGACTTCATCACGAAACGGACCGACCTGGCCGCTTTCTACAACCGGGAACTGGCCGGGCTGGATGCCGTCATCACCCCCGGTGCGGTCATCTATCCCCACCGCCACGCCTGGCACCTGTACACACCCCTCATCAAGGTGGAACAGCTCACCATCGACCGGGACCGGTTCATGGCCGAGCTGAAATCCCGCAACATCGGCAGCGGTCTGCATTTCAAAGCGGTCCATCACCATCCTTGGTACCGTGACTACTTTAAGCTGCCGACGGGCTTCCTCCCGGTTGCCGATTACGCCTCCGACCGGATCCTGTCGCTTCCCCTCTTCCCCACCATGACCCGTGCCGATGCCGCCGACGTGGTGGCGGCGGTGAGTGACATCATCACCGCCTTCCGGAGGTAGCTCGTGGGATTGCCGGATATCCACAAACTACCCCCCCAGAGCCTCGAAGGGGAGATGTCGATCCTGGGCGGCATCCTGATCGACAACGACGCCATCAACCGTGTCCTGGAGATCCTTGAGCCTGGCGACTTCTACCGTGAGGCCCACCGCAAGATCTTCGGCGCCATGCTGGAGCTCTCGGAGCGCCGGGAGCCGTGCGACCTGATCACCCTGACCGACGCCCTGAAACGCCGCGGCGAACTGGACGCCTCCGGCGGGGCAGCCTACCTGGCCACCCTGGTGGACTACGTCCCCACCGCCGCCAATATCGCCTACTACTGCAAGATCGTGAAGGAGAAGGCGCTGAACCGGCGTCTGATCACCGTGGCCACCGAGATCGTGACCCAGGGCTACGACGAACAGGCCGATGTGAACGAGATGCTGGACGGGGCCCAGAAGGCGCTGTTCGAGCTGGCGGAGAACAAGCTGCGCCCCCAGTACTTTCCGGTCAAGGCGATCATCAAGGATACCTTCAAACTGCTCCAGACCCTCTACGAGAAGAAGGAGCAGATCACCGGCACCCCCACCGGCTACCTGGACCTGGACCAGATGACCGCCGGGTTCCAGCCCGGCGACCTGATCATCATCGCGGCGCGACCCTCCATGGGCAAGACCACCCTGGCCCTGAACATCGCCAGCCATGCCAGCGCCGAGGCGAAAAACCGGGTCGCGTCGGTGATCTTTTCCCTTGAGATGGGGAAGGAACAACTGGTCATGCGCCTCCTCTCCTCCCTGGCGCGGGTCGATGCCGGACGGATGCGGACCGGTCACTTTCACGACACCGACTGGCCCCGGTTGCAACGGGCCGCCGACACCCTGTTCAAGGCCAACATCTTCATCGATGACACCCCGGCCATCAGCATCCTGGAACTGCGGGCCAAGGCCAGACGGCTCAAAAGCGAGCACAACCTGGGGCTGATCATCATTGACTACCTGCAGCTGATGCGGGGCAGCGCCAACCCGGAGTCACGCCAGCAGGAGATCTCGGAGATCTCACGGTCGCTCAAGGCCCTGGCCAAGGAGCTGAACGTGCCGGTGGTGGCCCTGTCGCAGTTAAACCGCAGCCTGGAAAACCGCAGCGACAAGCGCCCGATGATGAGCGACCTCCGGGAATCGGGGGCCATCGAACAGGACGCCGACGTGATCATGTTCGTCTACCGGGAGTCGGTCTACTGCGAGCACTGCCGCAAGAAGGACGGTTCCTGCACCGCCGATCACGAGCGCAGCGCCGAGATCATCATCGGCAAGCAGCGGAACGGCCCGATCGGCACGGTGGAACTGACCTTCATGGGTGAGCACACCCGGTTCGAAAACCTGGCGAAGAGCCAGTAGACAGCCGAAACGGCTAGATATAGTTAAGGAGCGACATCTGGGAGATCTTGGCCGTGGCGGAGAGGGTGGCCTGGAAGGCGGTCTGCTGGTTCTGGAGTTCAATACCCAGCTTGGCGTAATCAGCCGTCTGGGTCTTATCGAGCACCGTGTTCAGGGTATTGATGGTGCTCTGTTGCATGGTCTTGGCGGTGTCGAACCGCACCATCCTCGACTGCATCTGGGTCTGGGCGCTGATGAGTTGCACCGAGCCGTTGTCCAGGGTGGTGAGGTCATTGTTGATCCCCGTGGTGTTGTTCGCCTTCAGATCCACCGCCAGCTGGTCCAGGGTCTGCAGGATATCCACCGAACCGTAGGGGCTTGACGACGATGAGGTGATGAACTGGTTGCCGGGGATGTTGATCGACTCCGATGAACCTTTGGTCATCTCGACGTTGATGTTGTTGCCGTCACCGCCATAGACGGTGAAGCCCGCGCCCGCGTTGCTGGTAGTTGCGGCGGTATCCAGGGTGAGGGAGGCCGGAGGGCCGGCGTTCACTGCCGTCACCTTGGCGCCAGAAGCGATGCCGGGGCCGCTGATCACCATCCCCGCCTTGATGTTGGCAACGCTCCCCACATTGGCGATGGTGGTGGAACCGCTGGTAATATCGCCGGTGGAGGCGACGTAGGGGGCAGACTGGTTTTTGGTGCCGGCAAAGATATAGACACCGTTGACGTCGGTGTTGCCGGTATCGACGATGGTCTTTTTGATGAGATTTATATAGCTCACCATATTGTTCAGATCACTCTGCGTCGCCATGCCGTTGGCCACGGTGGAGACCTTCGAGCGGATATCCGACAGGGTCTGCGTCATGGTGGTGAAGGCGTTGTCCGCCATCTGGAACCACATATCCACCTTGGAGATATTGCTGCTGTACTGGTTTGCCGTGGAGAGCTGATCGTTGATATTCATCAGCAGCCGTGCCGTCACCGGGTCGTCGCTGGGCCGGTTGACGTTCTGGCCCGAGGACAACTGCTCCTGCAGGGTGTTCATCTGGGAACGGGCGTTTTCGATATTGTACAGGGAGTTCTGTGCCGTCATGTTCTCGGTGATACGCATGGCCGTCTCCGCTTATTTGATCATGTTGATCGCCGTGTCCATCATATCGGTGGTGGTGGTGATCAGTTTTGCCGAGGCCTGGTAGGAACGCTGGTACTGCATCAGATTCGTCAGTTCCTGATCCAGCGAGACTCCCGAGGTGGAATCCCGCAAGGTCTGCAGCTGCTTGGTAAACGCCCCGTCCTGGCTCACCACGCTCTTCGCCGTCTGCACGTCCAGCCCCACCTGTGACACCAGTGAACTGTAATAGAGACTGAAGGTCGTGGTGTTGCCGGACATGGTGTTGGCGTTCTGCAGATCCGCCAGGGCCAGGGCGTTGGTGTTGTCGCCCGGCGTGGTGGCGCTGCCGGACGAGGCGATCTGGGATGCCGATGTCAGGGCCACGGAGATGGTCGCCGCCGTGGTCTTGGTGGGGTCGAAGAAGTTGCCGCCCGGAACGCCGGCCGTCGTATAGGCGTTGCTGTTCGGCGGATTGCTGTGCAGATTGTTCACCGCGGAGACCATGGTGTTTGCAAGACTGTTTACCTGGTTGAGATAACCCGGTATGGTTACATCCCGCATGGTGAGGATCGACCAGAGCTTGCCCCCAGAGGTGCTGGTGCTGTAGAAGGGGGTCGCTTTTGTGGGGTCCAGGGCGTTGGAGGTGGCCCCCAGGTAGTCGGTCACGGTGACCACGGCAGGGGTGCCGGAGCTGTTCACGGTACCGCTTTGTCCCCCCTTGACCAGGTAGTAATCCTTGGAGGGTGAGGCGCTATTGTCGGTGACGTAGACATCGGTGGTCCCGTCACTGTTCTCGGTGTACTTCACCCCCATGTTCTGTGCCAGCTGGCTGATCAGGTAATCCCGCTGGTCTTTCATCTCGTTGGCGTTACCGCTCACCTGCTGGGTGGTCTTGATCTGGCTGTTCAGGCTGGCGATGTTCTGCAGCTGCTGGTTTATCTGGCTGGTGAGGGGCGCCACCCCCTGATCCTGCATCGTCTGGGTATTGGTGAGGGTATTGGCGGCGTAGTTAAACTGGTCCGTCATGATCTTCGCCTTGCTGATCACCCCTTGTTGCTCAGCCGCCCCGGTGGGGTTTACGGACAGGTCCTGCCAGGCGCCGAAGAAGCCGTCAATGGCCGCCCCCAGGCCGCTCTGGGCTATCTCGTTAAAGACCGGTTCCACCTGCTGCAGCACCTGGGATCGGGTACTGTCGTAGCTGGAGGTGGTACCAGCATTGACCAGCTGCTGCTGCAGGAGACTGTCGTAGACCCGCTCGACCGAGGCTATCTTGACGCCGGTGCCCAGAGGAAAGCCGTTGGCCGTGGTGGGTGGCGCCGATTCCAGCAGAACCCGCTGCTGCGAGTAACCGGGGGTGTTGACGTTGGCGATGTTCTCGCTCACCACCTCGGTGGCCACCTGGTAGACCTGCATCCCCTGCTTGCCTATTTCCATCGCCGCTGCGAGACTCATCTCATGCCTCCCGGTTCACCATGACCGACCCCACCTGGCGCCGTTGCAGATAGGTGCCCGAGGAGCCGTACTGGTTCGAGGTGTTGAGCACCCGGAGCAGATAGCCCAAGGCGTCGTTGACCGTCCCCAGAAATCGCTCCAGCATCCCCCGATTCTCCTGGGCCAGGCCGTGCACCCGGGCGCCGGCCTCCTGCACCGCCTTCTGCAGCCCTGCAAGCCCCATCTGCGCATCCTTGGGAAGCCGCGCCATAAGATCGCTCAAGGTTGGCGCCGCCCCCCCTCCCGTCTGCCGGGAGAGGACCGCCATGGCGCTGCGCAGGGCGTCCACCGCCCTGAACTGGCGCGCCACCACCGGCTCTTTCTGACGGTTTAACTGCTCCATCCGGTTCGTGTCCAGAGCGGCGATGGCCTGCTGTTCCTCCTGCAGCAGCGTTCCCAGCTCGGTGAAGACCGCCAGTTGTTCCTCCAGGGCCGCCTGCAGTGCAACGACCGCCGCCCTCACTGCTTGTCACCGGATCCGGCGCTTGGCGCCGGCGTCTGATACCGCTGCAACAGCTGTTTCTCCACCATGGCGGCGATGCCGATCCCCCCCCGCTGGGCTGCCAGGGTGGAGTACTGCTGATCCAGCAGATAGCGGTAGGTCTCCTCCGCATTCCCCTCGCCAAACAGCTTGTCCTTCGGCACCGTATCACGCATCGATTTCATCATCATGCCGATAAAGAGTGACTCGAAATCCTGGGATACCTTCTCAAGCTCCTTGCGCTTGGCCGGCGTCAGCACCCCGTTGTCCCCCCCCCTGGCGCGTGTCGCCAGCTGCTGGGCCTGTTGGTCCTGAACCAGTGTGGTTGGCGCTACGGTCAGCTCATTACTGTTCATGGTGGTTATCCTATCGGTTGTTCTGCACGCCGCCTGAAACGGTATTCCGTCAGATGATCACCAGCTCGGCCTGGAGCGCCCCTGCCGCCTTGATCGCCTGCAGGATCGAGATCAGGTCCCGGGGGGTGACCCCCAGCTGATTCAACCCCCGCACCACCTCGCCGATCGTATTGCCGGGGGGCAACAGGGAGAGACGCTTCTGCTCCTCCTGCACCTTCAGTGTGGTGCGGGGGACAACGGTGGTGGTCCCCGTGGAGAGGGGAGCCGGCTGCGACACCTTGGGGGTCTCCTTGATGGTCAGGGCCAGGTTACCGTGGGATACCGCCACCGGCGCTATCTGGACCCCCTCACCCATGACAATGGTGCCGGTCCGCTCGTTAACCACCACCCGGGCCGGCACGTCCTGGACCACCTCGAGGTTTTCCAGCTGGGCGATATAATCCACCGGCCGGTTTGCGTATTCAGGCGGTATCTGCACCGTCACCGAGGCGGCGTCGTTCGTTGCGGCCATGCCGTTAAACCGCTTGTTGATGGCCGCCGCCACCCGGGATGCGGTGGTGAAGTCCTCCTGCGCCAGGTTCAGACGCAACGTGGAGTGACCGCTCAGGACGTTGGGCAGCTCCCGCTCCACCAACGCCCCGCCGGGGATACGACCGGCGGTGGGAAAGTTCTTGGTGACCGAGGCCCCTTGACCGCCAAAGGCGAAGGAGTTGGTCAGCACCGAGCCCTGGGCCACGGCATAGACCTGATTATCCGCCCCTTTCAGGGGGGTCATGAAGAGGGTGCCGCCGGCGATGGACTTGGCATCCCCCAGGGATGAGACGGTCACGTCCAGCTTGTTCCCCTGCTTGGCAAAGGGGGGGAGACTGGCGGTCACCATCACCGCCGCCACGTTCTTTACCTTGACGTCGAGCCGGTTGATGGTCACCCCCATCCGTTCCAGCATGTTCACCAGCGACTGCACCGGGAACTTGGTCTGGTCGCTGTCGCCGGTGCCGTTTAACCCCACCACAAGGCCGTACCCCACCAGCTGGTTGTCACGCACGCCGTTGAATGCGGCGATATCCTTGATCCGGGTCGCCCCGGCCGGAGCGGCACAGCAGATCAACAGGGCCAGGGCCGCAAGTATCGTTCTCATCGCTCCTCCTCTCCCCCGCCCTAGAACGGCCACAGCTTGTCAACGATGTTCATCAACCAGCCCGGATGCTGACGGTCGGAGATGACCCCCGAACCGCTGTAGCTGATCTGTGCATCGGCGATGTAACTTGAGTTGATGGTATTATCCACCGAGATATCCCGCGGCCGGATCGTTCCCCGCACCGTGACGATCTGGTCCTCGCTGTTCACCTTCACATGGCGATGCCCTTCTATCCGCAGGTTGCCGTTGGGGAGGACGTCCGTCACCTTGGCGCTGATCGTGGCGTTGAGGGATTCCTTCCGTGAGGTGGATCCGCTGCCGTCAAACTTGGAACTGGCGCTGGCGCTGATCAGGTTGGAGAGGTCGCCGCCCAAGTTGTTGGCCAGGATACCAGCTCCTTGAAGCCCCATGAAGGCCGGTATACCGGCGCTCATGGAGCTGGTGCGTCCGGTGGCTGTGGCGGCCTGCTTGCTGGCGCTGGCGGTCTCGGTGATGATGATGGTGACCACATCCCCCACATGACGCGCCTTGCCGTCCTCAAGGAGCCCACCGGATGATGCCTGCCAGATGGAACCGCTACTGTAGTTCAGAGGCGGATTTTTGAGCTGCTGATCGAAGGCGGGGGTCTCCACCGCGGTCTGCTGCACGGCACAGCCGGCCAGCGCCAGCACCATCGCCGCCAGAATCGGATATCGTCGCATGGCCCTGCCTTCCCGCCTCACAGCCCCACCTCCACCGTATCGCTGTCCAGCACCCGGGCCGGAATCTCGCGATGGGAGTTCAGGTTTTCCACTCTGATCAGATCGCCGACGCCGCCGGAACTCTTGGCACGGCCGGTGACCGTGATCCTGAAACCGGCGTTATCCGCGATGATGGTTACCAGCTGTCCGCTGCGGACCACCGGTACCGCAAGCAGCTGGTCGCTGCGGACCGGCGCACCGGTCCGTACCGTGCTCTTGAGCCGTTTCCCCACCACATCGGCTATCCGCTTCACATCAAAGCCACCCGCCTGGGCAAGGTCCCGTTTCTCCACAGCGAGATCGGCGGCGCTGACGACGGTGCCGGCCAGGAGCTGCCGTCTGGCCACCACCATAGCGGTGCGGGCATCCACCAGCAGGCGCAGGGAGATGTTCCTGACCACTTCACCGTCCACCCGCACCACCAGGGCGATAGTGACCGGCCCCCATCCATCCCACGATGACGGGGCGATCAACTCCAGGTCACGCTGTCCCTTGGGGAGCTGAATCCCCTGGGGCACCGCGAGCTGGGTGATGGTGGTCTCCCAGCCCCGTCCTTGCACCTTTTCCGCCAGAAACCGCTCCACTGCCCCCCGCACCTCACGCTCGGTAAGAACGGCGCCTGCGGCCGTCGAGGTGGCGCCTTGGGCCGCCGTTGCCAGAGCGATCAGAACGAACAACGCGGCTATCCACCACCCGGCGCGTCCCATGCTACCGCACCAGGTTGTTGGCGGTCTGCAGCATCTGATCGGAGGTAGTGATCGCCTTGGAGTTGGCCTCATAAGCCCGCTGGCCGATAATCATGTTGACCATCTCCTCGGCCACGTTGACGTTACTCATCTCCAGGAAACCCTGACTGATGGTCCCCAGGCCGGTCTGGCCAGGGGTGCCGGTGGTAGGGTTGCCCGAGGCGTCGGTCTGCTGGTACAGGTTTCTCCCCATGGAGGAGAGGCCGGCCGGGTTGGTGAAGCTGGCCAGCTGGATGTTGCCCACCGTCGATGCGCTGGTCTGGCCGGCCTGCACCGCCGAGACGGTACCGTCGGTGCCGATGGTGATCTTGGTCGAGTTGTTGGGGATGACGATCTCCGGTATCAGGGGGTAACCGTCAGAGGTGACAATCCGGCCGTTGCTGTCCATCTTGAAGGCCCCTGCCCTGGTGTAGGCGGTGCTGCCGTCCGGCAGCTGGATCTGAAAGAAACCGTCCCCTTCGATGGCCATATCCAGCTGTCCGCCGGTGTTCTGGAAGTCACCGGGTGTGAACTGCTTGGAGACCGCTGCCAGCCGCGAACCCATGCCGAACTGGATCCCCACCGGTATCTGGGCCGCATTGGTAGAGGGGGAACCTGGGTTCTGCACCGTCTGGTACATCAGGTCCTGAAAATCGGGACGGCTCTTCTTGAAACCGGTGGTGTTGACGTTGGCCAGGTTGTTGGCGATGACGTTGATATTCTGCGTCTGGGAGGTCATGCCCGACGCAGCGGTCCATAATGATCTCATCATGGCGTGCTACTCCTTTTCGACTTGTGCGGTTGACGACACGGTTACACGCGGCCCAGATCACTGGCCGCCTTGGTGGCCATGGCATCGAAGCTGCGCACCACCCGCTGGCAGCTTTCAAAATAGCGGTTGGCATCCACCATCTGGACCATCTCGGATACGGCATCCACGTTGGACTGTTCCAGGGCGCCCTGCGCCACGGTGGTGGTTCCGGCGGCCGGCGTGGCCACGGCCCCTGCCGCCGCCATGAAGAGCGCCCCGGCCTGTTTGGTCAACTGGTACGGTTTGGGGAAATCGACGATGGCCAGGCTCCCCACCGCCTCCCCGTTGAGGGTGATGTTCCCCTGGTTGTCCACCACCGGTTTACCCCCTCCGGTCTGACCGGTGAGATCAATCTTGATCGGCTGCTGGCTGTCGCGGGAGAGGACCGGATAGCCGTCATTGGTGATCACCGTGCCGTCGTTTGCCAGCCTGAAGTTCCCCTGTCTGGTGTACGCCACGCCGTTGGGGGTGCTGACGACGAAGAAGCCGTCACCCTGCAGCGCCAGATCGAGGGGATTGCCGGTCTGCACCAGCGCCCCCGGTGAAAAGTCGGTGGTCATCTTCGCCTGCAGCAGCACCGGGTCTGCCGTCTGTCCCGGCGGTACCGCCGGCGGATTCTGGTTCCCCGCCAGGACGCTTTCGAAGGTCAGACGATCCTTCTTAAAGCCTGCGGTGGTGACGTTGGCCAGGTTCGAGGCGATCACATCCATCCGCTCCATGGCCGCCAGGTTGCCGGCAAGGGCGGAGTACATGCCACTGTTCATCTCCTGCTCCTTTCAGGGGCGAAACGGCTTCATCTTGACCTTGAGCCTGGTCATGGCCTGGCTCAGGATCTGACAGATGCGGGACTCGGTGAGTCCCATGATCGCCCCGATCTCCTTCAGGTTCAGCTCCTCGTAGTAGTAGAGCGTTACTGCAAGCCGTTCCTTCTCCGGCAACCCCTCGATGGCGACCCCCAGGGATTCGCTCAGCTGGGTGGCCATGATCCGCTGCTGAGGCCCCTTGCGCTCATCGTCACCCAACACGTCGGCCAGGCTGAGCGGGTGTCCCTCCTCATCGTCCCAGCTGTCGTCGATACTGATGAAGGAAAACTCATGCACGTCGCCCAGGAGTTGCAGGTAGTCGTCCATACTCATCCGGAGCGCCTCCGCCATCTCCTCGCTGCTGGGATTCCGGCCCAGGATATGCTCAAGTTTATGCATTTCCCGTTCCACCAGCTTGCATTTTTCCCGCACCGTTCGGCTTAAGGTGTCGCGGACCCGCAGCTCATCGATGATGGCGCCGCGTATATGCTGTTCGGCAAAGGTCTTGAACTGTACCCCGCGGCCCGGGTCGAAACGGTCGGCGGCATGGATCAGGCCGACGACGGCGGCGCTGGTCAGGTCCTGGGGATCGAGATGAGGCGGCACCTGGGCCACAAAACGGGCCACCAGATAGCGCACCAGGGGCAGATGCTGGACGATGATCGCCTCACGGGTCTGCTGCACCCGCTCGCCGCTCTGTTCCTCATAGGCGCGCAGCCGGCTCACGCCTGATCCCCCGGTGAGCCGCCGTCGAGATAGCGTCTGAAGAAGAACTGGATGTTTCCCTTCAGACGGGTCTGACGGCTGTTTTCCAGGATTCTCCGCGCCAGGGTGCTGAAGCAGCCCGATGCCTCGGCATCGGGGAACAGCTCGAAGACCGCCTTCTGCTTCTTCACCGCCTCCACCAGCCGTTCGTCCTTCACCACACAGCCCAGGTAGTCCAGGGAGATATCCAGGAACCGGCCGGCCACGTTGGCGAGCTTGCGGAATACCTCCAGGGCGTCCTCGCTGTCGCGGGCCATATTGACCAGGACCTTGAAGTGATGCTCCGAGTAACGGGTGGCCAACAGCTTGATCAGGGCATAGGCGTCGGTAATGGAGGTCGGCTCGGGAGAAACCACGACGACGATCTCCTGGGCCGCCACGGTGAAGTACGTCACGTTGTCCGAGATCCCCGCCTCGGTATCGATGATCATGACATCAAAGCTCTCCTCGAGCATATCCAGTTCATCAAGCAGCTTCAGCTTTTCATGCTGTCCCAGGCTGGTATATTCCTGCACCCCTGAACCGGCGGGGATCAGCTTGATGTTCGGCGTCACCGGCACGATGATCTCCGGCAGGCCGCATTCCCCGGAGAGGACATGATTCAGGTTGTACTGCGGCGACAGTCCCAGCAGGACATCCAGATTCCCCACCCCCAGGTCGGCGTCCACGATCAGGACCTTCTTGTCCTGTTCTGCCAGGGCCATGGCCAGGTTTGCCACCACGTTGCTCTTTCCCACCCCCCCCTTGCCGCTGGTCACCGAGATGACCCGGATCCCGTCCGCCGGCACGGTTGCGGCGTCTGCAGCAGCCGTCTCAGCTGTTGCCCGCTTGGCGCTGCGGGCCATCTGCCGCAGGGTGTCTGCCTGATCGCCGGTACCGCGCACGCTGGTCATGCCTCCGCCCCCTTAAGAATCAGCTCTGCCAGTTTTTCCGAGGTGGCCACCTCGATATCCTCAGGCACCCGCTGACCGGTGGTAAAATAGGCGATCTGAAGGTTCGCCTTCAGCAGCAGGTTGACGATGCAACCGAAGCTCTCGCACTCATCCAGCTTGGTAAAGACCACCTTGCTGATGGCAAACGCGCTGAACCGCTTCAGCACCTCTTCCAGCTCCCGGTCCTTGGTGGTGGCCGAGAGACAGAGGTAGATGTCCGCATGCACACCGGCCAGAAAGCCTTTCATCTCCTCCAGCTTTTCCGTATCCTTGTGACTCCTGCCGGCGGTATCCACCAGTATCAGGTCGCAGTCGCCGTGCCGCTCCACGGCCCGCTCAAGCTCCTTCGGGGTCGAGGCCACCTCAAGGGGGATCCCCATGATCTTGGTATAGGTCTTCAGCTGTTCCACCGCCCCGACCCGGAAGATATCCATGGTGATGAGTGCCACCTTGTTACCGCGGTTCAAGGCGTACATGGCTGCCAGCTTGGCGGTGGTGGTGGTCTTTCCCACCCCGGTAGGGCCCACCAGGGCGATGGTGCGGGGGGCGTTCTTCTTCAGACGCAGGGTCCCGGCAAACCTGATAAGGCGGCTGAAGGCCGCCCCCAGCCGGCCTGTCGTGTTCTCCTCCTGCTCAGAGGGGAGGGTATTCAAGGTGGCGATGATCTTGTCCATCACCTCACGATCAATTCCCTGGCGCTCCAGTTCCCGGGCAAGGGGGGTAGGCAGGGGGGCAACGGCAGCCGCAGGCGCTGACTGATCGGCGGCGGGCCATTGCACCGACTGCGCCGCCCCCTCCTGGTGCCGTGTCAGGGTGTTGAGCAGCAGCTTTTTGATCTCCTCCAGGTCCTGACGGGGGATGTTGTTCAGATTAATCCCCGCCACCTCCACCGGCTTGGGCGCCTCCCCGTCGGCTGGAGCCGCCTCGCTCTGGCGCTGCCGCAGCTCTTCATCCCGTTTGGTGAGCAGTTCAACCCGTTCCCTGAGCTCCCGCAGCTCCCTGGCCAAGGGGGCCAGCATGGAATTTTCGAACTCTTCCTTTGCGGTGCGTTCCCGCTCCGGCCGTTCCCGCACCGGTACCGGCATAGGCGGTGGCGCCGGCTGGGTGGGACGCTGATGATCAATGGCCGCCGTGACCTTGACCACCTGTCTGCTGAAAAAACCGAGCAATCCGCCCTGTCGCTCCTTCTTGGTTGAGAGGATCATGGCATCGGGGCCGAGCTCCGCTTTCACCTGCCGCAGGGCCTCAGCCATGGTGGCTGCCTGAAAGGTCTTAACCAGCATGGACGCTCACCACTCCTAGTGACTGTATTTTGACATTCTGGGGGATCTCGTTATGGGAGAGCACCGCCACGTGCGGCACAAAACGTTCTATCAATTTTTTGACATGGCGCCGTATGGAGGGGGATGCCAGGACCACCGGCTGGGCGCCGTACATCCCGAACCGGTCCGCCATGGCGCGGATAGAGGCGATGATCTGCTGTGCCGCAGCCGGTTCGATGGCCAGAAAGCTCCCCTGATCGGATGGCTGGATCCCCTCGGCCACCAGGTCCTCCACCTCCCGGTCAACGGTAACCAGATACAGCGTATCCTCCTCCAGCTTGAACTGATCGACGATGAACCGCCCCAGCGATTGCCTGACGAACTCAGTCAGGACATCCGGATCCTTGGTGAGGGCGGCATAGTCGGCCAGGGACTCCAGGATGGTACGCATATCCCGAATGGAGACCCCTTCCTTGAGCAGGTTTTTCACCACCCGCAACACCACCCCCAGCCCCAGCTGACCAGGTATCAGCTCGTCCACCACCTTTGGCGCGCTGACCGCCACGTTGTCCAGAAGCTGCTGCATCTCCTGACGTCCAACCAATTCGTGGGCGTAACGGCGGATGGTCTCGCTAATATGGGTGGCGATGACCGTGGTGCTGTCCACCACGGTGTAACCGTTTACCTGTGCCAAATCCCGCTCCTCGTTGCGGATCCAGAGGGCAGGAAGGCCAAAGACCGGTTCCTTGGTGGTGCTGCCGGGGAGCTGGGCCGTGACCGCGCCCGCATCCATGGCCAGGTACTGGCCGGTGAGCTCGCTCCCCCCAACCCTGGCGCCGCGGATCAACAGGTTGTACTCATAGGGTTTGAGCTGCAGGTTGTCGTGGATATGGATCGGCGGCACCACAAAACCCATCTTCTGGGCGAACTGGCGGCGGATGGAGCGGATCCGCTCCAGAAGCTCACCATCCTGGGCCGCGTCCACCATCGGCACCAGGCCGTACCCCACCTCCAGCTCAAGGGTATCCAGGGGCCGGATCGCGGAGGCCTGATCCTGGGCCTCCTCCGAGACCGCCGCCTCGGCAGCGGCCGCCTCCTCCTCAACCACCTGGGCCATCTCCCGGGACATCCTCCCCACCAACCATGCCACACCGGAGAGCAGCAGAAAGGCAAAATGGGGAAGACCGGGGATCATGGCAAACAGGAACATCACCCCGGAGACGACATAGAACGCCTTGGGATAATTGAGAAACTGCCCGGTCACTTCCTGGCCGAAGTTGTTCTCGTCGGCAGTGCGGGTCACGATAATACCCGCTGCAGTAGAGATGATCAGGGCCGGTATCTGGGCCACCAGCCCTTCACCGATGGTCAGCAGGGTGTAGTTGGCAAGGGCCACATCAAGGGAAAGCCCCTGCTGCCAGACACCGATGATCAGGCCGCCGAAGATATTGACCAGCATGATCAGGATGCCGGCCACGGCATCACCGCGGACGAACTTGCTGGCGCCGTCCATGGCACCATAGAAATCGGCCTCGCGGCGTATCTTTTCGCGCCGGTTGCGGGCCTCCTTATCGGTGATGAACCCGGCAGAGAGGTCGGCGTCTATGGCCATCTGCTTGCCCGGCATGGCGTCCAGGGTAAAACGGGCCGACACCTCGGCCACCCGGCCGGCCCCCTTGGTGATGACCACAAAGTTGATGATCACCAGGATCAAAAACATGACGGCCCCCACCACGTAGTTCCCCCCCACCACAAAGGAACCGAAGGCCCTGATCACGGCACCGGCCGCATCAACCCCCTCGCGGCCGTGGAGCAGGATCAAGCGGGTGGAGGCAACGTTCAGGGAGAGCCGGTAGAGGGTGGTGACCAGCAGCACTGAGGGGAAGACGGAAAAATCGAGGGGGTGACGGGTATAGAGGCAGACCAGCAGAATGGCCAGGGCGATGGTGATATTGGTGGCGAGAAAGAGGTCCAGCACCACCGAGGGCAGCGGGATGATCATCAGCGCCAGGACACCGATAAGGGCCACGGCGACGTAGATGTCGGAGTTCTTACGGAAATTTTTCAGTTCCAGCGCCTGGACTGAGGTGCCGTTGGCCATGGTTTCGTGCCTTTGTCGTGTCGGGCCCTGCAGGGCAGGTGTCAAAAAACAATACAGGTTTCATGCACGTTTCATGCCGCCCCACACCTGCTCCGCAGCCCACGCCCCGCGGCCAGCGGGCCATTGCAGGGGGGCCGGTTCCACCTGAGGGGAGCGTCATGGTGGTCATAAATTTGACAAAGCCAATAAAATGACCCGATCGCTTACATGACCCCCTTCAGGCGATAGACGTAGGCCAGCACCTCAGCCACCGCCGCATAGAGATTTTCCGGTATCTCGTGGTTCTCCGGCACCAACTCGAATAGCTCCCGGGCCAGGGGGCGGTTCTCAACCATGGTCACCTTGTGCTCCTTGGCCAGTTCCCGGATGGCCAACGCCATCTCATCCACCCCCTTGGCGATCACCAGCGGCGCCATCATGCGGTTCCGTTCATACTTGATCGCCACCGCGTAGTGGGTCGGGTTGGTAATCACCACGTCCGCCGTAGGAATGATCTTGACCAGCCTGCGCCGGGCCGCCTGAAACTGCAGCTTCTTGATCTTGCTCTTAATCTCCGGGTTCCCCTCCATATCCTTCTGCTCGTCCTTCACCTCCTGCTTGGTCATCTTGAGGTTGTCGAGGTAACGCCACTTGACGTAGGCCAGATCCACCACGGCAAGCAGCAACATGATACCGCAGGTGTGGGTGACGATCTTGAAGGCGACATGGCCGGTATAGCTGAGGATCCCGCCGATATCCGACTCGGCCAGAAGGGTGATGTTGGAGAGCTCGTCCTGCATGACCCGATAGGCGATCCAGCCGATAACCAGGATCTTGAGGAGTGACTTGACCATCTCCACCAGGGCATCTTTATTGAACAGCCTACCGAACCCGTTGATGAAATTGAGCTTGTTCAGATCAAAGGTAATCCGTCCCCATTGGAAGTCCAGCCGCCCATTATCCTGCACAATATGGCTTACGATGCCGGTGACCATGATCGTCAGCACGATCGGTCCCACCAGCAGCAGGACGCTGATAAAGAGTCGCAGCATCAGGGTGTAGACGGTGTCCGGGGTAAGCTCGAAGCTGCCGATCTGTCCGTAGGTGTGCACGATGAGCTGTTTGAGACCGTTCACCAGATAGCCCCCCATCAGGTTGAGGGCCACGATGCCGGCCAACAGGGTAAAACCGAGGGTCAGCATCTGGGAGGTGGGCGGCGCCCCCTGTTCCCGTGCCTTCTCCAGGCGTTGGCCTGTTGGCTGTTCAGTCTTGGAGTGTTTATCCGCGTCGTCGGCCAGGTCTCATCCCCCCTTTGCCATCACCCGGAAGAGCAGTTCCACCTGGTTGTGAAGGGTGCCGAAGGCCAGCTCCAGCACATGAAAGAAGAGGAGGAGCGTCGCCCCCAGCACCAGAAAGCCGAGGCCGATATTGAGGGGAAAACTGACCATGAAGACGTTCATCTGGGGAAAGGCCCGGGCCATAATCCCCAGCACCACGCTGGTAAGCAGCAGGGTCACCATCACTGGCGCCGCCAGCCGGATGCCGAGGGTGAAGACGTCGCCGGTCACCTCGACCATGAACCGGATCAGCGCCTCGCTCATCCGCCATCCCCCCAGGGGGATGATCCGGAAGCTGTCGATGATGGCGCGGATAAAGAGGTGGTGTATGTTGAGCGAAAGGAACAAGAGGGTAGCCAGGAGGGTTTGCATCACCGACATGGGCTGTGCCTGAGTCCCCATGGCGGGGTCGATCAGGGAGGCGATGGAAAAACCCATCTGCATCCCGATGATCTGTCCACTAAACTCAACCGCGGCGAAGATCACCTGGGTGACAAAGGCGAGGGTCAGCCCGATCAGCATCTCGCGCAACACCATCAGACCGACGGAAAAGGGATCGGAAGGGAGCGGCGGCGGCGTCAGCCTGAGGATCGGGAGGCAGAGCACGGTGATGGCCAACACCGTCACGATCTTGATGACGACCGGCAGGCGCTGACCGCCGAACACCGGCAGAGCGGCAAAGAGTCCGGCGATCCGGCAGAGCACCAGGGTGAAGAGATAGAGGTCCGCCGGGCCGGGCAGTGGGGTACTGAAGGGGAACATGGGCCTAACGCCGCATCAGGACGATTAGGGAGTAGATCTCGCGGGTAAAGTCGCTCATGTAGCTCATCATCCAGGGGAAGAAGATGACCATCGCCACCATCACGGCGATGATCTTGGGGGCAAATGCCAGGGTTGCCTCATTGATGGAGGTGACCGCCTGAAAGACGCTGATCACCAGACCCACCACCAGACTGAAGATCAAAAGCGGCGCCGCCAGCAGCAAGGTTGCCTCAAAACTGCGCCGGGCCAGTTGCACTACCAGTTCCGGGGTCATTGGCAGCTCCCCTCCTTACCCAAAACTCTTCACCAGCGAACCGATCACCAGCCCCCACCCGTCCACCAGGACAAAGAGGAGGATCTTGAACGGCATCGAGATCATCACCGGCGGCAGCATCATCATACCCATGGACATCAGCACCGAGGCCACCACCATATCGATCACGATGAACGGTATGTAGATCAGAAAGCCGATCTGGAAGGCGGTGCGGAGTTCGGAGATCATAAAGGCCGGAATGATGGTGAGGGTCGGTATCTCATCGGCATTCTTCGGCCGCTCCTGCTTGGAGAGGCTCACAAACAGGGCCAGATCCTTCTCCCGTGTCTGGGTGAGCATGAACTTCCTCACCGGCAGCACGGCCTTGTCGAAGGCCTGTTCCTGGGTGATGGTGCCCGCCCTGAACGGCTGGTAGGCGTCGTGGTTGATCTGTTGCCAGACCGGAGTCATGACGAAAAAGGTCAAAAAGAGGGACAGGGCCAGGATGATCTGGTTCGAGGGGGCCTGCTGGGTCCCCATGGCGGTCCGCAGAAAGGAGAGCACCACCACGATCCGGGTGAAGGAGGTGGTCATGATCAGCAGACTGGGGGCCAGTGAAAGCACCGTCAGGAGCAGGAATATCTGCACCGTGGTGGCCACCTGGCCTGGGCTGGTGGCGGTGCCGACGCCGATATTCACCGACGGCAACGGCAACGGGGCGCTCCAGGCGCTGCCGGTGAGCAGAAGCGGCAGGAGGAGGGCCGGAACCAGCCAGCGTGCATGCCGTGTAAGGGTACGGATGATGGTCATGAGCTCTTTTCCGGTATATCCGGCAGCGATCCCCTGCCTGTCTTGGCCCGATGGAGAAAGGAAGGGAAGGAGAAGCGGGGTGGCGGATCGTCAAGCAGCTCCGCCTCTTCCAGCATATCGATCCGCTGCAGAAAGGTCACCTGGTTATCAGTGGCAGCCAGCAGCAGGTAATGCCCCTCCACCTCAACCAGCAAGAGCGACTTGCGGGGGCCCAGCGGTCGGACCTCCAGCACCCTGATATGCCGCCCGGACTGCCCGAGGGGGGGGACCACCTTCACCAGACGACTGGCCCCATAGTACACCAGAAGTATCAGCCCCACCACCACCAGCAGGGCCAGGGCCATCTGCAGGAAACTGCCCATGAGTGAGAAGCCGCCTGTCGGAGCCAGTTCACCGGCAGCGGCCTGGACCGGCAGGATGGCCAGAAACGCCGCGAACAAGGCGCTGCCCAGGGTCACAGAATCTTCTCTACCCGTTCATTGGGGCTTATGATGTCCACCAGGCGGACGCCGAACTTCTCGTTGACCACCACCGCCTCACCACGGGCCACCAGCTTTGAGTTGACAAAGATATCCAGGGGCTCGCCGGCCAGCTTGGTCAGCTCCACCACCGCCCCCTGGTTCAGCTGCAGGACATCCTTGACCAAAAGCTTGGTACGTCCCAGTTCCACCGTCACCTGCAGGGGGATATCCAGGATGAATTCCAGGTTTTGCCGTTCCAGGCCATTTTCCGACGATTCAGGTTTGTCACTCACCGTGGTTCCCTTTCTGGTCTTGGATACTGCTCAGCTGGATCGCCTTGTTGCCATGCCGGATACCCGGTACGCCGCAGTATTTGGGCACCCCCTCCACCTTAACCGTCAGCTCGCTGGTGCAGGGTTTGTCCAGCATGATGGTGTCGCCAACGGCGAGGTCCAGCAGGTCACGGAGCGAGATGCTTGCATTGCCCAGCTCCACCGCCAGCTCCAACGGCGCCTCCAAGATCTCCGAGGAGAGACGGTAGGACCACTGGGGGTCGATCGCCATCAGGTCAAACTGCATCCCTTCCCGCAGCTTGTCCCTGAGCGGCTCGATGGTCATGATCGGCACGCAGAAGAGCATGGTGCCGACGGTCTCCTCGATCTGCACCTTGAGGCTCATGGTCACCACCTGGTATTCAGGGGGGACGATCGTCACCAGCCGCGGGTTCATCTCCATCCGGAGCAGGTTCAGCTTGGCCGGGTAGAGGGGGGCCCAGGCCTTTTCCAGATCGGCCATGATATCGGTACAGACCTTTTCGATCAAGCGCAGCTCGAGGATGGTGAAGAGACGGTTCAGGTTTATGGCGTTACGGCTGGTGCCCCCCAGCACACTGTCCACCAGGGCATACGAGAGGGCGCTGTCCATGGCCAGCAGGGCGGCCCCTTTAAGGGGTTCCAGCTTGAAGATGGCCATGCAGACCGGCGAGGGGAGGGTCTGGAGGAAGTCATCAAACTTGTAGGACTTTGCCCCCTGCTTCTTGATCTCCACCGCCTTGCGCAGGCGGTTGGAGAGGGTGATCCGGTTGTAGCGGAGATACGTGTCGTAGACGATATCCAGGTTGGGGACAAAACCGCGGTAGGCCTCGGTGTTAAAGAGGTCATAACTGACCGCGGTCCCCTCATTCTTGGAGAGTTCCTTTTCCGGTTCGATCCGGCCATCGAAGACCGCATTGAGCAGGGCCTCGATCTCAGCTTTGGTGAGGATCTTCTCCATGGACAGGGCTACTGGACAACGAAATCGGTAAAGTAGACCTTGGTGACCTTCCCCTGGGCGACGATCTTGCTGACGGCGGTAAGGATATCGTCACGCAGCTGATTCTTCCCCTGGGCGTCCTGGATATCCTGCAGGGTCTTGCTGGTCAGCACCACGATAATGGCGTCGCGGATGGCCGGGAGATGGGCGTCCAGATCGGCCTTGACGGCAGGAGCGGCCATTTCCAGGTCGATCTTGATCTTCAGATAGCGCAGGTCCTGGCCGTCATAGATGTTGACAATGAACGGCTCCAGGGAATATGCGGTGGAAACCCCCGCAGCGCCGCCTTGTCCCCCTTCTCCGGCAGGTGCGCTGGCCTCGGTCTTGGCCCCTTCCCCCTCTGCCTTCTGGCTCTTCTTCCCCCCCTTGCCCAGGATCATGAACAGCCCCACTGCCACCACCAGCACCGCCACGGCGGCTCCGACGATGATAAACAGTTTCTTGTTGCCACCGCCGCTCTCTTCGGCCCCTGCCTGCTCTTCCTTTGCCATCAGCCGCCTCCCGCGTTAAAATC
>JAJYCS010000001.1 GCA_021778115.1 Deltaproteobacteria bacterium | reverse complement strand
GCATTTCGAGACCTTCACCGGTCGCCTCAACGAACACCCCGTCACGGTGGAGATGCTCTCCCGGTTTCGCACAACGACGGAGCAGAAGGCGATCCTGGAGCGGGTGAAAAAAGGGGAGATCGACATCATCATCGGCACCCACCGCCTGCTGCAGAAGGATGTGGCCTTCAAGGATCTGGGTCTGTTGATCGTGGACGAGGAACAGCGGTTTGGGGTGAAGGACAAGGACAGACTCAAGAGGTACCGGGCCAGCGTGGACATCATGACCCTCACCGCCACCCCGATCCCCCGCACCCTGCATATGTCGATGATGGGAATCCGCGACCTCTCCATCATCGACACCCCCCCGGTGGATCGCCAGGCGATCCGCACCGTGGTGGCGCGGGATAGCGATGAGCTGGTCCAGGAGGCCGTTCGGCGGGAACTGCAACGAGATGGCCAGGTGTTCTTCGTCCACAACCGGGTGCAGAGCATCGGCCTGGTGGCCGAACGGCTGCGCCGGTTGGTGCCGGAGGCACGCATCGCCGTGGCCCATGGCCAGATGGAAGAAAAGGAGCTGGAAAAGGTGATGCTCGGCTTCATGCACGGCCAGACCAACCTGCTGCTCTGCACCACCATCATCGAATCTGGCCTGGATATCCCTCGCGCCAATACCATGATTGTCGACCGGGCCGACACCTATGGCCTGTCGCAGCTCTACCAGCTGCGGGGGCGCATCGGCCGCTCCAGCGTGCGGGGCGAGGCCTACCTGCTGATACCCGGCGCAGGGACCATCACCCAGGACGCCCGCGAACGGCTCAAGATCATCCAGGAGATCACTGAACTGGGGGCCGGGTTCCGGATCGCCACCCACGACCTGGAGCTGCGCGGCGCCGGCGACCTGCTGGGGCCCCGCCAGTCCGGCGCCGTGGCCGACATCGGCTTCGAATACTACAACCAACTGTTGGAGGAGGCGATCGCCCAACTGAAGGGCGAGGCGCTGGAGGAACGCTGCGAACCGGAGATCAATCTGGCCGTTGCCGCCTACATCCCCGAGAGCTACGTGCCGGACACTAACCAGCGGCTGATGCTGTACAAACGGCTGGTTCAGGCCGAGACCGACAATGACATTACCGAGACCATGGCGGAGATGTCCGACCGCTATGGCCGTCTACCCCAGACTGCCACCACCCTGGGGGACGTCATGGGTCTCAGAATCCGCCTGAAGGAGCGCAGGATCCAAAAACTGGAAAGCGACGGCAAACGTTTGATCTTCACTTTCCACCCGGCTACGCCGGTACATCCAGAGCGCCTGATCTCGCTGATCCGGCAGGCGCCGGCAACCTACCAGTTTACCCCCGACCACAGGCTGCTGGCCACACTCCCTCCCAATGCCGGGACTGCCGAACAGCTGGCAACGGCCGCCACAGCCTTGGCGGCGCTACAGGAGCCACCTCCCTCTGTTCTCTGACGATTATGTCCCTTGCATGCCATTGTCCTGCTATGCTATTTTTTACAAGTTTCGCCATTCACCCATTTATCCGTATCTCAAAGGAGCAGCCGTGAACACTCGTACCTTTTTAAAACTGATCTGCATCTCCCTCGGCCTGGCCGCCCTGACGGCCTGCCAGAATCACACTCCCACCACCGGCAGCGGCGCCGGCAAGAGTGCCCAGGTGCTGGCCACCGTGAACGGCACCGCCATCACCAGTGACGATTTTGCTCACGAAGTCCAGACACTGCCTGAGACGATCCGCCCTATGGCCGACACTCCGCAGGGGAAAAAAGAGATGCTGGATAGCCTGATCATGCGGGAACTGATCCTGCAACAGGCTGCCAAAGACGGCCTGGACAAGAGTCCGGAGGTTGAGGCGAAACTGGCTGACCTGAAGAAACGGATCATCGTCGATACCTACCTGAAGAACAAGGTGGAAGCCGACGCCAAGATCAGTGACGCAGAGCTGAAGAAGTTCTATGACCAGAATCTCGATAAATTCAAGACCGGTGAACAGATCAGGGCCAGCCACATCCTGGTGAAGAGCGAACAGGAGGCCAAGGATATCCTGGCCAAGCTGAAGGCCGGGGCCAAATTTGAGGATCTGGCCAAGGCCAAGTCGGTGGACACCTCCGCTGCCAAGGGGGGGGACCTGGGCTGGTTCGGTAAGGGGAGCATGGTACCCGCCTTTGAAAAGGCCGCTTTCGGCCTCAAGGAAGGGGAGATCTCGCCGATTGTCAAGACCGAGTTCGGCTACCACATCATCAAGCTGACCGGCAAGCGCCCTGCCGGCATTCGCCCCTTTGATGAGGTGAAGGACCAGATCAAGGCCGCACTGATGCCGCAGATCCAGCAACAGGTCTTCGCCAAACTGAAGGATGATCTGAAAAAGGGTGCCAAGATCGAAATCATGGACAGCGTCCCGGCGCCCAATAGCAACACGGCACAGCCTGTTGCAACACCTGCCCCTGCACAGAAGTAGCGGTAACCAGAGACCCCTTATATGAATAAGCCCTTTCTGATGCAAACGCTTCCTGCGCTCCTGCTTGCAACCCTTCTGCTGGCCGGGTGTGCCTCCACACCCGTGCCGGTGGTCGAGCCCCTCAAGCCGCAGACCACCACTCTTCCCCAATCTCCCTTACCGCCGCTGCCAACAGGGGCCGTACATGTCAACGGAATAGCGGCCATTGTAAACGACAGCATCATCACCTTTCATGAGGTGCGCCGCGAGGCCGAACCACTCATCGCGGCAAAGGAGAAGCAAGGGCTGCTTGATGACAAGGCCCGCAGTGATCTCCGTAAGATGGTGCTGAATAGCCTAATCGAAAAACGCCTCACCGAGCAGAAGGTGAAGGAACTCGGGATTAAGATCAGCGCGGAGGAGATCCGGCAGGCCATTGAAGACGTCAAACGTCAGAACCACAACATGACGGATGAACAGTTACAGGAAGCGCTCAAGAAACAGGGATACACCCTGGCACAGTATGAGGAGCAGATCCGGCAGCAGTTGGAGCGGTTACGGCTGGTGACCCTCGAGGTTCGTTCGAAGGTCTATGTCAGCCCAAAAGAGGTCGAAGACTATTATGCGGCTCACAAGAGCCAGTACACGGGGGACGAGCAGTTCCGAGCCCGTCATATCTTCATAAAAATCGATGAGAAAGCGCCGGCAGCCCAGATACAGAAGGCTATGGCCAAGGCCCTGGACCTCCTCTACAAGGCCCGAAGTGGCAAGAATTTTGCCGACTTGGCCCGTACTTATTCCGACGACCCTGCAGCCCAAAAGGATGGCGGCGATCTGGGTACCTTTAAACGGGGCGAGATGCTCCCGGAGCTGGAGAAGGCCCTACTCCCCCTGAAACCGGGAGAGGTGGGGGATCTGGTCTCTACACCGTCTGGTCTGCATATCATCAAGCTGGAGGCCGAGATTCCTGGGCAGGTAAAGCCGTTCCAAACGGTGAAGGCCGAGATTGAGGATCACCTCTACCGCGTCAAACAGGATGAACGCTTCACCCAATGGATGAAGGACCTGCGTGCCAAGGCCAGCATCGAGATCAAGGACGGGGCTGGGCTGATCTGACATCGGGTGGGGACACCTTTAACTCATATGAAAAGCCCCTGGAAACACTTCCAGGGGCTTTTCATATCTACTGCCGCGTATCTTTCGCGCCAGGTGAGTTCTATCAGGCACGACTCCGCAGGTATTTAAGGAAGTCGGCCTGACTGAGCTGTTTCTTGCTCACCAGGCAGGCGATTTCACGGCTCATAGCCAATTTTTCACCCTCCTTGAGCTCCTGTTTGAGCAGGACAAAGAACGGCATGGTCTGGCTATAGGGAAAGAGCCTGAACTTGTCCAAGAGCTCAAAGGCCGATATGTCGGGCAACATCAGACTGCAGAAGGCCAAATACTTGGGGTGCAACGAGGTAAGCGCCAACGCCTCTTTGCCGGTGTACGCCTTGACAACCTCGAAACCGATCCCCTCAACCGCCCGGGAGAGCGGTTCCTCGCCGGAACGGGAGATCACCAGGGCCTGCAGATCCCAGGTCTCCGCCTCCTCCGTCAGGCCGTACACGGCAAGACGGTCCAGCAGATGCTGCACATCGAGGGGCAGGACAAAAAAGCCCGTCACAGGAAAGACGCCGCCAATCTTCCCTTTTTCACTCAGAAAAACCGGCAGGACCGGTATGTTGCGCGTGGCCGGATCAGACTTGATCTGCAGCAGAATGCCCCAACCATCGGCCCCGTGGGGGGATATATCCAGCACCACCCCAAGGGGGCGGGCCTCACCCAGAGCGGCAAGATCGCCAAGCCGCGGCTGATAGCCTGCAGCCTCCAGATAGCTGCAGAGGACGGCCTCCCTGCCATCACCGGGGGCGACACCCAGTATCCAGAGTTCAGGACGTTCTTTGATGCGGTCCGACACCGTCATCGGCGTACGGTCATCCGTTTTTGCATACGGCCTCCCATGGCCGCCATCTGGTGCTTCTGGAGCTGGCCCAGGCTTTCCAGGTGAAACTGATACCAGGGATCACCAAAACTGCGCATCTTCATCTTGCGGCCATTGCTCAGGTTATCGAGATTCTCGCGGAGATGTGGGTCGGAGGGGAGTTTCTTCAGCCCCTGTTCCAATACGGCCTTGGCCTTGGCCATGTCTCCGCACTCCTCGGCCAGGCAGTAGGCGTAGAGGTTCCAGAGAAGCGATTCCTTGCTGTTCCACTGCACCGCCTTGTCAAAGGTCTTTTCCATCTTGTCACGCTTCTGACGCTTCATGTAACTAATGGCAAGCATCCCCATGGCGATCCAGTTCTTGAAAAAGGCCCGTTCAAGATAGGGAAAGGCGTTGGAGAAGTCACGCTTTACATAGTAGGCCATGCCGATTTGTGAGTTAATCTGCTGACTGACATACAACTGCCAGGGGCCATACCGCAGCGCCTCCTTCATGCCGCGGATCGCCTTTTCAAACCGCTGCCCCTGGAGATCCTTCCCCGCAACTTCAAGGGCTGCCATCACCTTTTTCATAACGATCCGGGAGAGGATGACAAAGACCACCGTAAAGATCACCAACCCCAGCAGAAAGGCCAACCACCAGCTGAGCTTGGCAACGACCAGCAACAACAGAAAGAGCACGACGCCGACAACAGCAGACAGCAGAATGGAATACATCGCAGGGGATCCTCTCGGAGGTAGTGTGGGACGATTACGCCTTGGTCCGTGACGATGCGGCGTTCTTAGCGACCACAAGGCGCTTGCCAACAGCCAGGGCAGCCCTGGCCTTCAGGTTGTTCCAGATGGCCAAGAGGTGTGTCGAGACACTGAAACGACGGGCCAGGGTGGTGAGGGTATCCCCCTTGCGCACCGTGTAGTAACGGATGTTCAGCTGAGGTTGCGGCTCTTGCCCCTCTTGGGCAAAATCAACCGATTTGCGGACCGGGACGATCAGGGTCCTGCCGGCCACACGCTGGCGGTGGGCGAGACGGTTCAGTTCGGCCAGCTCAGCAATGGTGATGTTGAAACGACGCGCAACGCTTGCCTGCGTATCCCTACGGCCGGCGGTGTAACGGCCGTAGAGGGGACGCTCCGTATAACGACCCTCTTCCGGGATCTTGGCATAGCCGGTTTCGAAACGTTCCTTGGTCCCCTGTGGTATACGCAGCTCAAAATCGGGATAGTTGGGGGGGGTGCACCAGAGACGCAGCGCCGGGTTCAAGTCCCTGATAGTCTGATAGCTGGTGCCGGTGAGGCGGGCCACCAGCTGCAGGTCGGTCCTGCTCGGGATGGTTACGGTATCGTAACCGATCTGGGGCACTGTATCCACTTCGGTAAAACCGTAGCGGGCCGGGTCCTTGGCGATAATGGCTGCGGCCAGAAGCTTGGGCACATACTCCTTGGTCTCGCGCTTCAGGTAGGAACCCTTGGTAAGCTCCCAGAAGTCACTGGTGTTATACTTGTCGATAGCCCGGAAGATCTTGTTCTCCCCTGCGTTATAGCCGGCGGCGGCCAGATACCAGTCACCGTTGAACATGCCGGAGAGATCCTTCAGGTACAAGGCAGCAGCCATGGTGGCCTTGACCGGGTCCTTCCGCTCATCGATCCACTGGTCTATCCGCAACGAATACCGCCGCCCGGTGGCGGAGATAAACTGCCAGGGTCCCACGGCATTGGCCACTGAACGTGCATGGATGGTAAAACCGCTTTCAATCATGGCCAGATAGACCAGATCCTCCGGCAGCCCTTCCTTGCGCAGCACCGCCTTCATCATCGGCAGGTAGCGGGTGGAACGGGTAAGCCAACGGGAAAAGGATGCGTGATCAGGCCCCTCGAACTGGTTGATAAAATATTCCACCTGGGTGTTCAGGGTCAGGGGAAGGTCCGAGGTTGGTAGATCGGCGGGCAGTTGCAACTCAGACAGGTCGGCATGGGCCGCCTTCAGGTCGTCGAGGGTGAAAAGTGATGGCAAACTGCTGGAGGTCTTGTCACCCGCAAGTTCTTCCAGGCCGGATTGGAGGCCACTCGGGTCGGACGTGACGGCGCCCGTCCTGGCTGAGGCGGTGTGTGGCTGGATCAGCTCGTTCAGCAATGCCTGGGCCGGCTCTGCAGCGGCCAAGGCAGGGGGCATCCCGACCAGCAGCATGGTCGAGATAACGAGCACGGTCTGTTTCACGGATGTCACGATGCAGGGCACCTCTCAGGATTACATGGCACGGGATGGCGCATTATAGACAGTTGCCCGTCGAATGTCAAACTTCATAATCATCCGATATCACAACAAAAAAGGCCTGCCGTTACACGACAGGCCCAAACCTGCTCCTCACCGAGAGGATGATTTCAGGAGGCGAGCTTCCCCTTTTCCTTCTGCATGGCTTCCCGACCAGCCTCAATTGCTGAGGCCAGGATCGATTTCTTCTCACGCAGCGCCTCCTGCCCCTCTTCAAAGGTGGAGACGATCTTTGACTGGGCTTCTTTGGCGTACTCCTTGATCTTGTCTACGGCGTCATCGGCAAGATCGGCTATCTGTTCCCTGGTCTCACGGCCACTCTTCGGTGCGTACAAAAGGGCCAGCCCTGCCCCAAGGGCTGCTCCGGCCAGAAACGAGACCACTACGGTACCGGTGGATACTCCATTGTCATCGTGTGCCATACGCTATGCTCCTTTCAGTTTGCGATGTAGATAACGGTCCAACAGAAACTTTGCCGTGACCTTGGCGCCGGTTGCCCAGGTATTTGCCTGGCCGAGGATGCTGGTGACAGCCCCCACGGAACGGTTGATGGTGGAGATCTGGGCGCCGGTCTCCCCCAGGGCGGACATGAATCTCTTGACGTCGTCAGTATGCTGGGCAACCCCCCCCCCGACGGTCTTCAGCTCCAATAGCAGTTCGTTTAATTCCTTTATGGTGGGTTTCAGCTCGTTGGTCAGCAGGTCGGCCAGCGAGGCCACCGATCCGGCAGTCCGTCTGACAGCCGTAATGGTGGGGATCAGAAACAGGACCAGCACCACCAGGGCAAGGGCGGCAATCAGTGCTGCAACTGCGCCGAGGGTCATGGAAACGCTCCTTTCCGTCGCACGTCATGAGAGGTACGTGCAAAGTATAACTTATCTCACGATATCTGCAAGCCCGCCGGTGTACAGCAGAAAGATTGAGCGGCAGCCCCCTGTTCAGCCAGGCAGCCGCTCTGGAGATCGGTATCTTCGGCCATATTGACCAACCGTTTGGCCCAGGCCAGGGCAGATGGCGGCATGGCGGCAATCCGCTCCGCCAGGTGCGTTACCTCGGCCCAGAAACGATCGGCAGCCACCACACGGTCCACCAGCCCCATCTGGAGGGCATCTCTCGCATCATAACGGTCGCAGGTCAAAAAGACCTCCCGTGCCCGATTTTTACCCACCTGCCGGGGCAGTTTCTGGGTACCGCAGAAGCCGGTGATAATCCCCAGACGAGCGCCGGGATGGGCAATCAGCGCCTTGTCGCTGGCTATCCTGATATCGCAGGCCAGGGCCAGGTCGCAACCGCCCCCCATGGTAATACCGTTCAACGCCCCGATAATCGGCGTGGGGCAACGCTCCATCTGGACAAACAGGGACTGCCCCAATCCGGCAAAGTGGAAGGCATCCAGCGGGGTGAAGGGACGCATCTGACCGATGTCGGCCCCTACGGCGAAGGATTCCCCCGGCCAACCGGAGAGAAGGATACAGCCCACGCCATCATCCTCCTCAAGCTGGGTAAAGGCTCGCTTGAGTTCGCGGATAGTGGTTACCGACAGTTTATTGAACCGGCTGCCGCCATCCAGACGCAGATAACCCACGCGATTGCGGACCTCGATATGCAGTTTTTTGTAAGGCATCAGCCACGCCTCTCCATAGACAAAAAGACCAGGTTCACATCTCGATACCGGTCCGGGCCGGGACCCCGGCCCCATAATAATGTTTCACGTCACGCATCTCGGTTACCAAATCGGCAACGGCCAGCAACGGCTCCGGCGCGTTGCGTCCGGTAATCACCAGCTCAAGTGCTGGTGGTTTGTCGGCGATCAGTTCCAGCACCTGCTCCAGGTCAACCAGACCGAAACCCAGGGCGCCGTTTAGTTCATCAAGCACCACCAGGTCGTAGGCGCCGCCGGTGACGATCTCGCGGGCCCGGGCCAGGGCAGTCTGCGCCAATTCGCGATCGATCGTGATATCCCGCTGGTCAACCCAGCCGTGCCGGCCGGTCTGTATGATGGTGAAGAGTGGGGCCAGCCGCTCGGCGACCAGCTGTTCGCCATAGGGCCCGCCCCCTTTGATAAACTGAAAGAAGCAAACCTTAAGCCCCCGTCCCACAGCACGCAGCGACAGGCCCAGGGCCGCGGTAGTCTTCCCCTTGCCGTTGCCGGTATAGACCTGGACACACCCCCTGCTGAGCGGCACCGGTCAACTCCCGGTAAACTGCGGCTCCCGCTTTTCCAGAAAGGAGGCCATCCCCTCCGCCTGGTCGTGGGAAGCGAAACAAAGGGCAAAGGCATCCCGCTCCAGGAGACAGGCGGTCTTCAGATCGATATCGTAACCGGCATCTACCACCTCACCCCCCACCCGCAGTGCAAAAGGGGAACGACTGCAGATCCGTCGCAACAGGGAGAGGGCCTCCTGTTCCAGCTCTGCCGGTTCATAGAGACGATTTACCAGTCGTACCCGCAGCGCCTCGTCAGCAAGGATCAACTCACCGCTGAACAGGAGCTGTTTGGCCAGGGCGCGTCCAACCAGCCGGGTCAAACGCTGGGTGCCGCCGAAGGCGGGAAGACGGCCATGGACGATCTCGGGAAAGCCGAATTGTGCGGTACGGTCCGCCACCATGAAGGAACAGGCCAGGGCGAGTTCCAGACCAAGGCCGGTAACCTCGCCGGACAGAGCCGCCAGGACCGGCTTGCCGCACCCCTCCAGGGCAAACAGCACCTGCTGCCCGAAACCGGCCAGCCGTGATGCCTCAAACGGCGTCATGAGCTGATCAGAGGCGGTACGGCAAAACTGACCGTCCTGACCGCAGAGCAGCAGCCCCCGCACCTCTTCCTTCTCGGCAAGGTGGTCAAAGTGCCGGCGCAGCGCTTCCAGGAGCGCCTGACGGGAAAGTTGTGCTCCCCCCGGCAGGCGCAGCCGTGCAATAGGCCCATCAAGTTCCAATCTGCAATATCGTTCAGACATAATGGCAACTCCTCTGCAGTTTCAGCGGATGGTGAGTATACACACCGGCACGCGATAGGGTCAAGGGCACTCTTTCCCCCTTGCCTGCCGAGCGCGAGCAGGTATACTGACGGATAATCGCAGCCGATCCGGAGGCATCCAATGCAGCTCGCCAGAGCAGTCCGCCATAACCGCCACCTCACCGCCGCCGCTACCGTAGAAAACGCCCTCTGGCTGGAACGCCACATGTCCCCGTACTTCTTCCAGGCCATGGCCGATCAGCCCGATGCCGTGACGACTCTGGCCCGTGAACTGCACACGCTGCGCCGCAGCAGACACCTGGTCCTGGCCGATCAGGAACGGACCCTGGTCATGGCCTGCCCGGACGAGCCGGGCTCACTGTATGAGACCCTCAAGCGGATCCGCGTCGGCGAGGTCTCCTACGCCATGTTCTCCCACTCCAACGCCCCGATACCCGCCATGGAGCAGGAGCTGGAGGTGCAGCGTTTCGAGTTTGACCGGCGCCCCAACGACGCCATCGATCTGCAACGGGAACTTGCCCTGGAACCCCGGTTGCAGCGATCCATCCTGCGGGAACTGCGCCTCATTGATCCAGACCTCGACCCTAACCAGGCGCTACGGCTGCTGAAGCTGCTCTGGCTGAACAACGAGACCTGCGTGGCGATGGCGCCACCGGCCCGTACCGCCTGGCTCATCTGGCTGTTCAACAAGAGCAACGCCTGCGGCGGCCTCTATCTGGATCTGCGGGAACGGGATCTGGAAGGGGAGCCGGAGACCCGTCTTTTATTCGCCGTGGGCAACCCGCCCCAGGAGGACTTTCTGCTGCAGGTGATCGAAGTCCTCAACCGCCTCGGCATCGGCATTCGCCGCGCCTACTGCCAGACCATAGCCAACGGCCTGCATCCCTATTTCCTGGGCACCTTCTATCTGCGTCACCGTGGCGGCGCGCCCCTGACCGCAGACGCGCCTCTGGCGCGCCGGATGGAGCGGGAGCTTTGCAATACGCAGATACTGGCCAGTGAAGGCTACAGCTACCGCCAATGGGTCACCAGCGGCCTCATGCCGGGGGATGACGCCGCCCTGGTGAACGCCTTCATCGCCTTCTGCCACACCAACCTGGCCCATAACAGCCCGGACCGATACGGCATCGACGAGATACGGAACGCCTTTCACCACCACCCGGAAATGGCGCTTCAGCTGGTTCGTCTGTTCCGTCTCCGCTTCGACCCGGAGTTGCCTGACCGCCAGCTGTACGAACAGACCCTGGAAGAGACAACACGGCTGGTGGAGGAGTACAACACCGGCCATCGTCGGCTTGACGAGAGTCGACGCGCCATCTACCACTGCTGCCTGCTCGGTATCCGCCACACCCTCAAGACCAACTTCTTCGTGGTTGAAAAGCAGGCCCTGGCGTTCCGCCTTGATCCCGCCTACCTGCGCGCCCTGGGTCGCCCATTCACCGACGACCTGCCGGAACCCCTCCCGTTCCGGATCACCTTCTTCTTCAGCCGCTACGGCCATGGCTACCACATCGGTTTTTCCGATATCGCCCGGGGTGGCTGGCGAACCGTGATCGCCCGCACCCAGGATGACCTGATCACCACCGGCAACGGCCTGCTCCGTGAGGCCTACGTCCTGGCGCATACCCAGCACCTCAAAAACAAGGATATCTACGAAGGGGGTTCAAAGCTGGTCGTGGCGCTGGATGCCACCGATCTGGAGAACGCCGGACAGGAGGCCGAGACCTGCCGCCTCTACAAGGTGCAGTACAGCATTGCCAACGCCTTTCTGGACATCTTCATCACCCGCGACGGCCGGGCCCGAGACCCGCGGGTACTGGACTACTACGGCGACGATGAGCCGATCGAGCTGGGACCGGATGAGAATCTGCACGACAGCATGATCGAGGCCCTGGCCGATCTCTCGCGACGGCGCGGCTATCTGCTGGGGGCGGGAATCATCTCCAGCAAACGGTTTGGCATCAACCACAAGCAGTACGGCGTCACCTCCACCGGGGTGATGACCTTTGCCGAGGTGGTAATGGCCTCCCGCGGGATCGAGATGCGCCGCGACCGCTTCCGGGTAAAACTCACGGGGGGACCTGGCGGGGATGTGGCCGGCAACTGCCTGCGCCTCCTGCTGGAACGCTGTCCGGAGGCCCAGGTGGTACTGGTGCTTGACGGTACGGCAGCGGCCTTTGACCCTGCCGGCCTGGATCGTGACGAACTGGGGCGGATCACCCTGCGTCATGACCTCGATGCCTTCAATCCCGACACCCTTTCACCGGGCGGCTTGATGCTGTTCCGCACCGGACGGCGGATGGAAGGGCTGCGGGAGCTGCACCGGCGGGTGGCACGACAGGCGGATGGCGCGTTGCAGGAACAGTGGGTAGCGCTGGACGATTTCCACCGGGAATACGGCGCCTTGATCTTTCAGGTAGCCGCCGACCTCTTCATCCCGGCAGGAGGACGCCCCGAGACCATCGATGGCCAGAACTGGCGTGATTATCTCCTACCGGACAACCGCCCATCAGCGCCGGTGATCGTGGAAGGGGCCAACTCCTTCATCACCCCTGCGGCACGGCTCGAGCTGCAGAAGGCAGGCTGCATCATCATGCGGGACGCCTCGGCCAACAAATGCGGCGTCATCTCATCCTCCTACGAGATCATCGCCAACCTGCTGCTCACCGAACCGGAGTTCCAGACGGTCAAGGAACGTTACGTGGCCGACGTCCTGACCATTCTTGCACAACGAGCCCGCGACGAGGCCCGTCTGATCCTGCAGCGCTGGCGTGAATACGACGGCAGCCAGCCATACACCGAGCTCTCCAGCCAGATCAGCCAAAACATCAACAGTTACTACGGACGACTGTTCCAGTTTTTCAGCGAACGTCCCCAGCTCTGCCTGCGCCCCCCCTTTCGCGGGGCGCTGCTGCGCCATCTGCCTGCGCTGTTGCGTGAAGAGCCCAGATTCCGGCGTCGCATCAACCGGCTCCCCCGTAAGTACCAGGCAGCCATCCTGGCGGCGGAGATCGCCGCCTCTCTGGTATACAGCGGCAACCGCGATGCCGACTTCGAGGCGATGGTGCGACGCCATCTCCAGCGGCTTGCTCCCGTCTGATCCGCTGTTTTTGCTTTTACAGCCGCCTGCTTCTATGCTAGACAGGGAATAGAAACTGCCGGCACAAAGGAGGTCCACCATGTCACGCGCCACCGAGAATCCTACCACCGCCATCCTGGCCTTTGCCTCGGGTGCACTGCTGGGCGCCGTTGCAGCCCTGCTGCTGGCCCCGGCGCCCGGCAACGAGACCAGACGCAAGCTGGTTGATATGCAGGAAGGGGCCACCGGCCGCCTGAAGCAGTATGCCAAGGAGGCCCGCTTCAAAATGACCCCACGGGTCAAGGGGGAAGACCTCCAGTATGACGGCGGCGACGCCTGGATCTAACCCCGTCTCGTCAGCCACCGCTCGGATGCGCAAACGCCCCGGTTCCGCAAGAAACCGGGGCGTTTTGTCGAACAGCTCTGCCCAACAGGGCTTACTTCTTCTTCATCACCTTTTTCTTGGCCAGTTTCTTTTTGAAGACCTTCTTATGGACCGCCTTCTTGGCAGGCGCCTTGTGTTCGGCCTTGACGTTGGGGATATTTTCGAACACCGCCTCTACACGACGGTTCTGGGCACGTCCTTCTGCCGTTGCGTTATCGGCAATCGGATGGGATTCACCATAGCCCCTGGCCACCAGACGCTTGGCATCCACCTTGAAATGCTTCACGATGTAGGTGCGAACCGCCAGGGCCCGACGCTGAGAAAGCCGCTGATTGTATTTTGCCCCCCCAACATTGTCGGTATAGCCTTCAATCGTGCCTTTGAGCTCTTTGTGTTCATTCAGGCCGTCACCGACCACCTTGAGTTCATTGTAATACTGCGGCTTGATAAGCGACTTGCCGGTGTCGAACTGCACATCAAGGGTCAGGCGGGTACCGGCTGCCACGGCCTTTTTACTGCCGCCTTCCTCCACCGGTTGGGTAACCGCTACGCTTGCCCCGCTGGTGACGGAGCCCCCCTCCCCTTTACAGGTGAGGGTGTAGGAGGTATCTGCAGACGGTGTCAGCTCCTTGCTCCCCTGGGGGGGCACCGGGCCGATTCCGGGCTCGATGAGGCAACCGGCTGCGTTCTGGGAGCTCCAGGTCAGGGTTACGGTCTTCCCCTTTTCAATGTTGGCCGGATTAGCGCTCAGGGTTGCCGTCGGGGCGGGGGAGACAACCACCACCGGAGTTGCCTTTGGCGCCACCACCTCCTGCACCGGTTCAACCGGCTTCGGGGCCGGTTTCGGCGCACCTACGGCGATATGCAGGCCCAGGGTGTACTCCACCGTGCTGTACAGCTTGTGGTAGCTGTAGTTCAGCCCCCGCACGTCGGCCCGCAGAGCAAAACCATCCGTCAGGAACCACTTGAGGCCGCCGCCGTAGTTGTAGACCGCCTTGGTACCGGTGGGCATCCCGCCACCGTTGAAGTTCATCCCGCCGACCCCTGCGGCCAGATAGGGGACCAGACTGTTCTTGGGCAGGAAGTTGTAGAGCAGGTCACCGCCATAGCGAAGCATCCCGATCTTGGCGCTGTAATCGGTAGGTTTGGTGCTCGCGTAGTCGACCACCCCCTCCAGCGCCCAGTTATCGGTCAGGTTGTACCCAAGCCGGATACCGAAGTCAGGGCCGGTTTCGAGATGCTGATTCCCCAGGAATGTGGCGCCCCCCACATAGGGGGCAAAGGTGACGGTTTCGGCCGTATTCGCGGCCAGTGACACGCCGGCCTGCAGCACCAAGGCACAGGCGGCGCATGTTGCGAATTTCTTCATCATCGTGTGGTTCCTCCTTTCAGATACGACCCTGCGGGGTCGCGCGGTCTCCCGCTTCCTGCCATTGCGACCAGTTTCGTCCTGCTTTCCCTGCTTCCGTTACCTGTAGCACGTTTTTTTATCCTGTCAAGGTTGGGGAGTGCTTGCAATACCGGCACCGGTCAGGCTAGGATCAGTCGCACACATTACCTTTCCAAGGAGTTGCGTCCCATGTCCCTTCTTGCCCATCGTGGCCGCCGGATACGCGGCAAAGAGATCTTCCGCCGAATGGTACGGGAGACGAACCTGTCAGTCAGTAATCTGATCTACCCGATGTTTTCCGCCTTCGGCGCCGGCATCAAAAAGGAAGTGACCTCCATGCCGGGGATCTACCAGCAGTCCATCGAGCATATCGTGGCCGAGGCTAGGGAAGTGCAACGCCTCGGCATCCCGGCCGTGATCCTGTTCGGCATCCCCGCGACCAAGGATGCGGTGGGCAGTGACGCCTATGCCGAACACGGCATCATCCAGGAGACAATCCGGGCCATCAAACGGGAGGTGCCGGGGCTGGCGGTAATCACCGATGTCTGCCTGTGCGAGTATACCGATCACGGCCACTGCGGCATCATCAGAGACGGCGACGTGGACAACGACGCCACGGTGGAGCTTTTGGCCCGCGAGGCCCTCTCCCATGCCCAGGCCGGGGCCGACATGGTGGCACCGTCCGACATGATGGACGGCCGGGTGGGGGCGATCCGCAACATCCTGGACACCAACGGTTTTGCCCATATCCCGATCATGAGCTACGCCGTCAAGTACGCCTCCGGCTACTACGGCCCGTTCCGCGAGGCGGCCGAGTCCACCCCCCAGTTCGGCGACCGCCGCTCCTACCAGATGGATCCGGCCAACCGACTTGAGGCGCTGCGAGAGGCCCAGGCCGACATTGACGAGGGGGCCGACATCATCATGGTCAAGCCGGGACTGCCGTACCTGGACATCCTGCGGGACCTGCGCAACGAATTCGCCCTGCCGCTGGCGGTCTACAACGTCTCCGGCGAGTACAGTATGATCAAGGCCGCAGCGGCCAACGACTGGATCGACGAAGAACGGGTGGTGATGGAGACCATGCTCGGCTTCAGGCGGGCCGGGGCGGACCTGATCATCACCTACCATGCCAAGGATGTGGCCCGCTGGCTGCAACGGTAGTGCAGGGAGCATCCCGGCATGGCGGCGCCCGGCCGGGGCACCATCAGCCAGCTGACCGAAAACGCCCCACCGCCTCCGGAATCGCCTGATCACGGATATTCCCGAAGGCCAGCCGCAGGTAATCTTCCATGCCGGGGCCGAACACCTCCCCCGGCAGGGTCAGCAGCCCGGCATCCAGGGCCAGTTTCTGCGCCACCTCGCGACCGGTACGGCCGGCAAAGGGGTGCCGGACCCAGGCGAAGAAACTGCCGCTGGCCACCAGCCGGAACCGGTTGCCCGGACGGGCGAACTCGGTGACAAACCGGTCGTGGCGGAGCGCCATCATCAGCCGGTTGGCCGTCACCCAGTCATCCAGCCGTTCCAGGCCGTACTGCAGGCCGAGCTGGGTGATCCGGGGCTGACAGACGGTCATGGTGTCCTGTAGCTTCAGCGCCTGGCCGATGAACGCCGGCGCCGCCGCCAGAAGTCCGGCCCGGTAGCCGGTCAGGGCGTAGCTCTTGCCGAAGGAGATCACCTGCACCAGGGTGTCGTGCCATCCCGCAAGGGTAAACAGGTCGTGGGGCATCCCCTCGATAAAGTCACTGTAGGTCTCGTCCAGCACCAGGGCGACCCGATGCTGCCGCGCCAGAAAATAGAGTTCCCGCAGCAGGTCGGGCGGGATCACCGCACCGGTCGGGTTACTGGGGGAGACCAGCAGGATCGCCCGGGTGCGGGGGGTGATCAGCCTGGCGATGGCGGCCGGGTCCGGCAGGCCGCGCTGCCCCTCCCCGAAAGGGGCGTAGACCGGTCGGATCGCCAGGCTCTGCAGGGCCATCGGGTGATCGAAATAACAGGGGAGCTGCAGGATCACCTCGTCGCCGGCCTGACACAACACCAGCATGGCCAGCCAGAAGGCGGCGCTGGCCCCCACGGTGAGACAGAACTGATCGGGCTGGACCTTGGCGTCGTACCGGCGCCGGTAACGGTCACAGACCGCCTGGCGCACCTCCGGCAGCCCCTCATCCGGCGTGTAGCGGCAGGTCAGCGGGTCGTCAACGGCGGCATGGAGATGGGCCAGCAACTCCGGCGGCGGGCCGTAGTCCGGCACCGCCTGGCAGAGATCGATCAACGGAGGCCCCTCGACGGAACGGGCTGCGGCCCACCGCTTCACCTCGCCGATCGGCGGCTCGTGCACCGCCTGTATATGGTCATTCATGGCAAAACGCATACCGCCCCCCCTACCAGACGTGATGATCGGGACACGTTGCCGCTCACGGATAGACCCGTACCACCTGCTCGGCCACGCAGGCCGGCTTGTCCGCTCCCGCAATCTCGACGGTCAACCGATAGATGATCTCCACGCCGTCTCCCGCCGGTTGTGCCTCCAGCACCGACGTACGGGCGCGAATCCGGTCCCCCGGCCGGACCGGCGCCGGAAAGCGGACCCGGTTCAGGCCGTAGTTGACCCGCAGCCGCATGCCGGGGTAGTTCTTTTCAAACTGCCCCGGCGCATTGGCCTGGGTCAGAAGCGGCAGGAGCGACAGGGTCAGGAAGCCGTGGGCAATGGTGCTCTTGTAGGGGGATTCCAGTGCAGCCCGCTGCGGATCGATATGGATCCACTGCTGGTCGCCGGTGGCCTCGGCAAAGGCGTCAATCCGGGGCTGATCCATGAGCAGCCACTCACCAACCTCGATCTCCGTGCCCCGCAGGGCCTGATACCGCTCCAGAACTCCCATCCGTCACACTCCTTGGTACCGTACAAACGAGATTGTCCCCCGCACCGCCGTCATGGTATAGAAAAATCGCTGGCAGTGTATAGATAAACCGGGAGGGGCCATGCGCAAGTATACCATTGAAACGGCATTTGGCATCGATCAGCTGCACCTCACCGAATGCGCCGCGCCGGTGGCCGTTCCGGGCCAGGTGCTGGTGCGGATCGGCGCCTGTTCCCTCAACTATCGGGACTACCTGATGGTTACCGGCGCCTACGCCCGCAACCTGCCGCTGCCGTTGGTACCGCTCTCCGACGGGGCCGGCGTCGTGGCGGCCGTGGGACCCGGTGTCAGCCGATGGCAGGTGGGAGACCGGGTGGTGGGGACCTTTTTTCAGGGGTGGCTCGCCGGCAGGCTGCGGGCGGAGCATGCCAAGACCGCCCTGGGGGGCGCCATCGACGGCGTCCTGGCCGAACAGGTCCTGTTTCGGGAAGAAGGACTGCTGCCGGTGCCGGAGCACCTCTCCCTGGCCGAGGCGGCCTGTCTCCCCTGCGCCGGGGTTACGGCCTGGCACTGCCTCTACGGCGGCGGCCTTACCTGCGGTGACACCGTCCTGGTGCTGGGCAGCGGCGGGGTTTCCTGCCTCGCCCTGCAACTGGCCAAGGCAGCCGGCTGCCGGGTGCTGGCCACCACCGGCAGTGCGGCCAAGGAACAGCGGCTGCGGGATCTGGGGGCCGATGGGGTGATCAACTACCGCGAACAGCCGGCCTGGGAGAAAGAGGTGCTGCGGCTGACCGATGGCCTCGGCGTGGATATCGTGGTGGAGACCGGCGGTGCCGGCACCCTGCTGCAGTCGATCAAAGCGACCCGCTTCGGCGGGCGGATCAGCCTGATCGGGGTCCTCGCCGGGCAACAGGGGGAGATGAACCCGCTGCCGGCCGTAATGAAGGGGGTCACCATCCAGGGGGTCTACGTCGGCTCCCGGGAGATGTTCGAGGCCATGAACCGGGTGCTGACCCTGCACCGGATCCACCCGGTGATTGACCGCGCCTTCCCCTTTGAGCAGGCCCGGGAGGCCCTGCAACACCTGGCCTCCGGCGCCCATTTCGGCAAGGTGGTCATCAGCCTGGAAGGAGTCTAACACCATGCAACTGCACGAACACCTCAAGGCCCTTGGCGAGGGGGCGGCCACCAGCTATCGTTACGACGCACCGGAGGCAGGGCTTCTGGAGTGGTTCCCCTCACCCTTTGCCAACCGGGCCGCGAACCCCAGCGGCTGCACCGGCACCCTGCATATCGTCTGCCCCGAGTTCACCTGCCTCTGCCCGATGACCGGCCAGCCCGACTTCGCCACCATCATCATCGATTATCAGCCGGACCAGCGTTGCGTGGAGAGCAAGAGCCTCAAGCTGTACCTGGGGTCATTCCGGATGCACGGCGAATTCCACGAGGCCGGGGTCAACCGGATCTGCAACGACCTGGTGCAGCTCCTGGACCCGGTCTGGCTGACCGTAAAGGGTGAATTCACCCCACGGGGGGGCATCCCGTTCTGGCCCACGGCGGACTACCGGCGTCAGTAAAAGAGGAGCCAGCCGTTCAGGAAGAAGAACAGCCAGCCGATCGTGGCCAGCATCCCGATATACCAGAGGTAATGCCGCTTGGTCAGGCTTGCCAACGATGAGAGCATGATGGCGATCTGCAGGAAGATGAGCGAATAGGCAAAGTTCCCCCCCATCTCCTGGGCCTTCAGTTTGGTCTTGGCGATCCCGTCGGCCTTGGCCTTGATCTCCTTCTTCTCCGCCGCATAGCGTTTGATCTCGTCACCGTACGTGGCCAGCACCTTTGCATAGTCGGCCGCCACCTGGGGTGCTAACCCCTTCTGGGAGCGATACTGCAGCTCCAGGGCCTGCCTGCTGATCTCGAAGGTATGTCCCTTGATGCTCTTGGCCTGATAGTGGGCCCACTGGTCGCTCTCCAACCCCTGGGCCATGATGGCCCGGGATGAATACTTGCCCATGTAGAGCGTGGTAAGCGCCGCCAGCACCGCTATAATGGCGGTTGAGAGGGCCAGCCACCCCTGCCACCGTTCCTTCTGCTCAGCCGTCTCCCGGTTCGACATCTCCCCCTCCTTTTAGTCCAGTTCGTCACGCTCTCCCACCAGCTGACGCCGCAGCTGCACCGGCCGTTCCGCATTCCCACGCATCCTGATGTTCAGCATCTCCACCAGCACCGAGAAGGCCATGGCAAAGTAGATATACCCCTTGGGGATATGGAATGAGAGCCCATCGGCCACCAGGGCGATGCCGATCATCAACAGGAACGACAGGGCCAGCACCTTGACCGTGGGATGCCGCTCGACAAAGCGGCCCACCGCACCGGCGAAGAACAGCATGACCCCCACCGAGGCTACCACCGCCGCCGCCATCACCGCCAGTTGGCGGGCCATCCCCACCGCCGTGATGACGGAATCCAGGGAAAAGACGATATCCAGAAACATGATCTGGATCAGGATACCGTTGAAGGAGACCGCCCCGTTGCCCGCAGCTACGTGATGCTCCTCCCCCTCCAGACGGTCATGGATCTCCCTGGTGCTCTTGGCCAGTAGGAACAGGCCGCCCGCGATCAGGATCAGATCCCGTCCCGCCAGATCTCGCCCCAGAAGCGAGAAGAACGGCCGGGTGAGCCCCATGATCCAGGTAAGGGAAAACAAGAGCAGCAACCGGGTGCACATGGCCAGCAGGAGCCCCAGCTTCTGGGCCTTACCGCGCTGCTGCTCCGGCAGTTTGCCGGTCAGGATGCTGATAAAGATGATGTTGTCGATCCCCAGCACGATCTCCAGGGCGGTCAGGGTCACCAGCGCCAGCCAGGCCTGGGGATCGGTCAGCCATGCCATATCACGCACTCCGTGTGGTACTGCAGGTAAAGCGCCGGCAGATCGCCGGCCGCTGCTGGTAGATGCCGCACCGGTTGCCGTCCAGAAACTCGCAGCCGTCCTCGATCAGCAGATAAAACCGGCCGTCCAGGGTGAACGCCAGCCGTTTCGCCCCCAACCGCTCCAGCGCGGCGTATTCCCCGGCGGTCAGTTCCACACTGGGAAACCCGCGGCAGCAGGAGGCGTCGCAGGCGGCGCACCGCTCAGCGCCATCCTCCGGATGGTCCAGCAGGATGCCGTGCAGCACCGTTTTGTTGCCATGAAACAGCGACACGCCCCCTCCTTCAGATGAACAGCGGCACCGCGCTGCGGGGCACCACGCCGGCCGCCTCGGCCCGGTGCAGCAGCTCGGCAATGGCCCGCTGTCCCTCATCTCCCAGGGTCTGCGAAAAATCGTTCACGTACAGACCGATGTGGGCCGCACAGACCTCGGCGCTCATCTCCTGGGCATGCTCGCGGATATACTGGGCCGCCTCGGACGGATTGGCACGGGCATACTCCACCCCCGCCGCCAGGGCCGCCTCGATGCTGTGGATGGTCGCCGCACCCAGGCTGCGGCGGGCCACGATCCCCCCCAGCGGGATCGGCAGGCCGGTCTCCCCCTCCCACCACTCCCCCAGGTCCAGCAGCTGGTGCAGACCGAAGCCCTGATAGGTAAAGCGGGACTCGTGGATGATCACCCCGGCATCGGCCCGGCCGGTCAGCACCGCATCCATGATCTCGTGAAACGGCATCTCCAGGAAGGTCTCCAGGGTCGGGTTGTAGAGCCGCATCAGCAGGTGGGCGGTGGTGTAGCGCCCCGGGATGGCGATGGTCTTGCCCTGGAGCGAAGCCGGATCAAGCTGCTCCCGCGCCACCAGCAGCGGTCCGCAGCCACGCCCCAGGGCGCTTCCGGCCCTAAGCAGGGCGTACTCCTCGCGGATATGGCCCAGGGCGGCATAGGAGACCTTGGTCACATCCAGCACCCCCTTCACCGCCAGACGGTTCAGGGTCTCCACATCCTCCAGCCGCTCGTTGAAGCGGTGGCCACCGGTATCCACCAGGCCGTGCACCAGGGGGTAGAACATGAAGGTATCGTTGGGACAGGGGGAAAAACCGAGGGTCAAAGGGTGTTTCATAAGGGCTCCAAGATTTGAAAATAACGTGATAAGGCACCAGCGGCGGAGCGTCAGCGGAGACCGCTGTTTGCCGCTGGTTATGCGTTCCTCAGCGTCACCGAGTATTTGTTGGGTATACTCAAGGTTTCATTTGATTGCACTTCAGTAATTTCAAGTTGGTATCCAATCTCGCTCATGCTGCCAAGCGGGATTTCTATATAATCGTATGCGCCGTCATTCTTGGGTTTTGGACCAAGTCCCTCCCAATATCTATGAAGTATCCTAAACTCATTTTCTCTATCGTAGTTTTTTGATAGATAGAATGCGCAAATCCGCGACATACCTTTCAAGATGAAATCACGATCATGTTTGGTCTTTATCAAGTTGGTGAGGTCAGAAAGTATTTTTATAGGTTGTCCAGTATTGTCAGCGTACTTCATTTTACGGAAGTTCGGATTTGAAGCGTCAATTTGAATTTTAAGACGTACTCCGTCAACACATGCAAAAGTTCTCCAAAAATAGTCTTCTTGAACAGCCGTTATTGAGGTGTCTGTAAATGATGAATAGAAGGTGTTTGGCATTATCATGGTTTTATATTTTTCATCGCCAAATTCGTCTTTTTCAAGATATCCGGCTAAACCGTGAATTTTACAAAAAGCTGAAATTTCATCTTCTTTATATCTTTTCAGTATGCAATACAGCCTGAAAGTCCCTGAATTTAAAATAGATTCAGCTGCACTTTTTGAAGTGTAATGGTAGGCCGTTGCAGACTCTATGCTTGGCCAAACATGGTCAATTATTGCTGAAGATAGGCGAGCGTCTGGTTTCACGATGTCGGAAACGGTTTTCTGTGTAACTGTGATATCAGAGAGGGCGATTGGTTCAAGCGAATTCTGATTTAGGATTCCATTAATATCTGATAGAAGCGCCATTACTGACCTCATGTATTCCATGGTATTCATTCATGTCCTCGCATAACTTGTTATTGAGCGGTTCACGGACGCACGCGCGTGAACCGCTCAACCCCCCAAACGGAACATTTTATTCCGACAGCGCGCAATACTGCTCGGCAGTGAGTAACACGCGTGGCATCATGTGTGCTACGCCGCCAGCGGCAACGGATGCACCTCTCGGTCAAGTCGGTCCTGCAACAGTTCCTGCGCCACTTCCATGTCATAATGCGACTGCAGGTTCAACCAAAACTGGGCCTCCATATTGAAATAACGCCCCAGACGCAGGGCGGTATCGGCGGTGATAGCCCGCCGCCCCAGCACGATCTTAGCATCAAAAACATCGCTGCCCTGCCACCTGAGACAGATACGCCACTGCTTGTTGATTCTGATGCTATGCTGTCCTTCACAAGTGCCGGTCAATGCCTCCAGGCGGTTGGAGGGCGGGATACGCAAGGTATCCAGCATAGTTGCGGTATAGGGGTGTCATGACAGATCGTTTTCTCCGCATCGGCGCCTATGGCTCGAACAGCGCTGCAATCGCCCCCACGGGCAGCGCCGTGCTGCCGCCCGGCAACGGGTAACGTTCCGTGCCGGGATAGACGATGAAACGCCGTTGACAACCGAGGTCGCCACAGGCGATGTGGAACCCCTTGGGCGGCTGGGGCGCCGATGAATACTTGATCTCTACGGCGGTGACCACCTGCCTGCGGTCTAGCAAGAGAAGGTCGATCTCCGCGCCGCCCCCGGTCCGGTAGTAAAAGGCCTGCCAGCCGTCAGGCATGACCGACAGGATCTGGGAAACGACAAACCCCTCCCATGAGGCGCCCAGCGCCGGATGGGCCGCCAGGTCCTCACCGGCCTCAATGCCTAGCAGGGCATGCGCCAGGCCCGAATCACGCACATAGACCTTCGGCGACTTGACGATCCGCTTCCCGACGTTTGTCAGATACGGCCGCAGTTGCCGGACGATGAAGGTATCCTCAAGGATGTCGAGATAGCGCTGGATGGTCGGGGCCGAAAGCTCCATGCTGGCGGCGATCCGGCTGGCGTTCCAGAGCTGGCCGTGCAGGTGGGCCAGCATCGTCCAGAACCGGCGGAGCTGGCCGGCCGGCACCCGAATGCCGAGCTGGGGGATGTCCCGCTCCAGATAGGTCGAGATGAACGACCGGCGCCAGTCCATACTTTCGGCATCGTCCGCAGCAAGCAGGCTCGGCGGATAACCGCCCCGCAGCCAGAGAGGCCGCAGCAGCGCAGGCCCGGTTTCGCTCAGGCTTAAGGGGGAAAGTTCGAAGTAGCGGATCCGGCCGGCCAGACTTTCGGATGTGTGCTGCATCAGCTCCGGCGACGAAGAGCCCAGCAGCAGGAAGCGGCCGGGGTGGCGGTCCCGATCCACAAGCGCGCGCAGCAGGGGAAACAGTTCCGGCATCCGCTGCACCTCGTCGATGATAACCAGCCGGTCGCGCTGACCGTCGAGATAGAGTTCGGCATCCCGGAGCTTGTTGGCGTCGGACGGGAGTTCCAGGTCGAGATACAGCGCCCGGCCATCCTGGGTGGCGACCTGCCGGGCCAGGGTGGTCTTGCCCACCTGACGCGGGCCGCTCAGCGCGACAACCGGATTTTTGGCGATGGCCCCGGTGATGGATTGATAGAGGGTTCGGTCAATCATGCGAGCATATTAAAACTTTGACTTTTAATTTGCAAGGTTAGTTTCCGGTTGCGAGAGGTCTATCTGCCCCGACAGCAGGCGCGGCAATACACCTCTGCAGTCACAACCCTGATGGCTGCCTTGCGGTAATGCCGGACATTGCGGGTAATCAGCACCGTACAACCGGCGCTGATGGCGGAAAAATGCTGGATTGCATCTTCAAAGTCGGTAAATCCCGCCTGCAGGGCCTGATCAACAATAGCATCATCCACCGCAATCACGCGAACCAGCTGCTTGAAGGTACGCAACACCTCATGCGCCTTGCCGGCAGCGAGCTGTTTTCGCAGGATGTAGAACAGATTGGAGAAGGTAAGTGATGAGACGCAGAGGGTGACGCTGCCTGCTTCCGCCTGTGAAAAAAGCTCTGCAGCAGCAGGGTAGAACGGTTCACGCCGGGCAAGCAGGTCAAGCACAACGTCGGTATCGACAAACAGGAGCGGCTTCAACGGTATTTGTCCGCAAGGTAGTCTGCATACTCACGCTTGTGATTATCAATCGTGCGGGCGTCAAGCACGCCGGAGAGCTTGGCCACCAGTGGCGGCAGCGAGGCCCCCACTTCTCTGCCTTTGGTCACCTGACGCAGATAACCTTCGATCAACTTGGAAAGGCTTTGGTGCTGCGATTGGGCAAATTCCTTGGCTTGCTCAATGATATCATGATCAAGGCTTAAGGTCAGTTTTGTGTTCATGGCAATAGACCCTCGTACGTAATCTTTTTATCAATAGTACGTACAAACGACTACAAATGCAAGCAGTCCTATAGCTGCAGCCTCCCGCTATCCAGAATCACTTCCTGGCTGCCGTCGGCCATCACCAGGGTCACGGTGGGCTGATAGAAGACGTAATCCTCATGAAACGGTGCAGCCACCGTGCCGCCGAAACCGGTGTTGTCCCCCAGGGCCAGGTGGATCGTGCCCAGAATCTTCTCGGCCTCCAGCACGTTGTCCGGCCGACTGGCCTTATCGTTGGTGCCGATCCCCAGTTCGGCCAGGTTGCGGCAGTTGGGGTTTTCAGCAAACTTGGCCTCCAGCCGCTGCCGCAGGGGATCTTCGCCGTCGATCCGCACCACTTTACCGTCAGCGATAGTGAGGGTCAGCGGACTTTGCAACTTGGCGGTCGGCCCCCATTCAATCACCATGGTGCCGTGGCTCTCCCCCTCCAGCGGCGCCAGGTAAGCCTCGCCGGCCGGCAGGTTGCCGAAGGCCCCGTCAGCGGTCAGCAGGCCGTCGTCCCCCTCGGCCAGACGCCCCTTTTTGCAGATATGCATGACCGTGCCGTTGGGGCACTCCACCTGCACCCACTCGGCCCGGTTGACCGCCGTGACCAGCCGGTCAGTGCGCTGGGCCAGAGCGTGCCAATCGACCGTCATCGAGGTGCCGAACATCTCGGGGTCGAAGTGCGGCAGGCTGGCAAATCGGGCCCCGGCATGGCAGGCCAGCCTGCGGAAGTTGGTATGGCTGGTGGAGTTGTTGGCAAGGGCGATGATGATGTCGGCCACAGCCGCTTTTCCAGCAGTCACGATCCCCCGTGCCCGTTCCAATCCGGCAGCGTCGATCGATTTGTTCAGCAGTAGTCCCATCAGGCCGGCAACCTCGAACTGCTCGACAATTGCTTTACCGAAGACCGCCTGCCACAACGCCAACGGCGGCTCGGCCCCGGAGGTTGGGGTGGCGGGAAAATCGCAGAAAGCGGCCGCGCCGTATCGAGCAGCGGCGTACTCAGCCAAATCCTGCGCTGTGGCATGTAGCCGGTCTCGCCGGTCGCGGTCTGCCTCGCTGACCCGCTCATCATCACGGATCAGATCGCTGAAGACCAGGATCCGCTCCCCGGGCCGGCAGCCCATATTGGTCGCAAACAACGCCTCAAACGCCTGCTGATACTGCCCCATGATAACGGTCCCTCCTCTGGCCGATTTTACGCACCTTTCGTATAGCACAAAAAGAAGCCGTTGATGGTGCGGCTGATCGGGTAATTCCTAATTTTTTTCCCTTGATTTCAGTGGAACGGTTATGGTAAGCAGGCATACTGTATACAATTTACGGACTCTTTTCGTCTGTCATTATCAGCAGTTAACCCATCGTAATAATTGGATTTTCTGCTGCGGAGGTGGCTGTGGCACAGGTCGTTTTTTCCACATGGGGCAGGAATGTCGTTGACAACCGAAACGTAGCTGGCGAACCGGTGGCAGCCAGCTTTCGTCTCCCGGTGGCCTTTGACGGCCAGCAGCCACTCAGGGCCTTCATGGGCTGGGACGGCCTGATCGTCTTTGACAAGGATGTCGATGTACCGGCCATGGCGGCCGAGTATATGCAACGGGTTCAGACCCTGTACTGCTGCGGCAAATGCACCCCCGGCAAGAAGGGGACCAAGGTGCTGGCCGACCTGCTCACGAAGGTGGTAAGCGGCCAAGCCAAAGCAACGGACCTGGACCAGGTGGCCGACCTGAACGGACTGCTGCAGAACTGCAAATGTACGCTCTGCCCCAGTTCGACCCAGCCGATTCTGGATGCGGTCACCCACTACCGCGCCGATTTCGAGGCTTACTGCACCGGCAGCCGTACTCCCAAGCAGGAGAAATACCTGCACAAGATTACCGCCCCCTGTATGGACAAGTGTCCGGCCCATATCGACATCCCCAAATATGTCGAAGAGATCAAGAATTACCAGTACAGCGACGCGCTGGCCACCATCCGCGAGAACATGCCGCTGCCGGCGGTCTGCGGCCGGGTCTGCCCGCACCCCTGCGAGACCGCCTGCCGCCGCAAGAACGTGGACGACGCCATCAACATCATGGTGCTGAAGCGCAGCGCCTCTGATTATGAGTGGCTGCACAAGCTGCAGCATCCGGCCAACACCGTGCCGATGAAGAATAAGACCGTCGGTATTGTGGGCGCCGGTCCTGCTGGTCTGGCGGCGGCCTACTACCTGGCGCTGCAGGGCTACCGCAGCACCATCTATGAGACCCTGCCGGAAGGCTACGGCGGCGGTATGGTTGCCGTGGGCATCCCGGCCTACCGGATGCCGCGCCACCTGCTGCAACGCGACATCGACATCATCCAGGCCATGGGGGTCGAAATCGTCTACAACTGCCGCGTCGGCCAGGACCTCTCCCTGGCTGAACTTAAAGCAAAACACGATGCCGTGTTCCTCGCCCCCGGCGCCCACCGCTCCAAGCCGATGGGCGTGGAAGGGGAAGATGCCGGCTACAAAGGGTTCCTTAAGGGCGGCATCGACTTCCTGCGCGACGCCTACATGCACCGCCCCACCGGCATGGGCAAGAAGGTGGTGGTGGTGGGTGGCGGCAACACCGCCATCGACTGCGTCCGGGTGGCCCTGCGCGAAGGCGCTGAGGCCTCCTACCTGGTCTACCGCCGCTCCCGCAAGGAGATGCCGGCCGACGTCTGGGAAGTGGACGGCGCCGATGAGGAAGGGGTACAGTTCGAGTTTCAGGTGCTGCCCACCAAGGTTCTTGCCGATGCCAACCACCAGGTGACCGGCGTTGAGTGCGTACGGATGGCCCTGGGCGAACCGGACGCCTCCGGCCGTCGTCGTCCAGAGCCGGTGCCGGGCAGCGAATTTGTAATTGAGTGTGATACCGTCATCCCGGCCATCGGTCAGGATATGGACTTAAGCTTCATCCCGCCTGACATGGGGATAGACATCACCAAGTGGAACACCGTGGTCACCAAGTCGCTGCCGCTGAAGGATGCCGCCGGCAAGGCGCTGAACGACAGCATGGGCAACCCGCTCTCCCGCACCCTTATGACCGACTGCGATGGCGTGTTCGCCGGCGGTGACGCCGAGATCGGCCCATTAACGGTGGTGGCCTGCGTCGGCAACGCACACCGCGCCGCCAACGTGATCAAGCGCTGGCTGGAAGAAGGCACGGCCTATCTTACCGAGCAGGAGGTCTTTGAAGACCTGCTGACCTACCTGGGTGTTTACGACAAGAACGAACAGGTTGCCTGGCTGGATTCGGCCGACCGCGCCAACCAGCAGGAGGTCCACGGCAAAGAGCGGGCCTGCAAGGGTAACTACAGCGAGGTAGAACTGGGCTTTTCCGACTCCACGGCCCAGGCCGAGGCCGACCGCTGCCTGCGCTGCTACCGCATGGCGATGGTGGCCCTGTAGAACGGCTTCTTTTCCTCAGATCGAAAATTTAGAGCTGAATAGGGATATACAATGGCACACTCCGAATCCTGCGATACCAATACAACCATCACCCTGACCATCGACGGCCGCGATGTCCAAGTGCCGGCCGGCACCACCATCCTGGAAGCGGCCCGCACGCTGGATATCACGATCCCCACCCTATGCTGGCTGGAGAAGATCTCCACCACCGGCGCCTGCCGGGTCTGTGCGGTGCATGTGGAAGGGGTGGCCCGACCGATGACCGCCTGCAACACCCCGGTCAAGGAGGGGATCAAGGTCACCACCCAGTCGCCTGAACTGGAACAGATCCGCAGGAAAACCATGGAACTGATGCTGGTCAACCACCCGCTGGACTGCCCGGTCTGCGACGCGGCCGGCGAGTGCGACCTGCAGGACACCTGCTACGGCTTGAGCGTTGCGAAGCAGGAGTACAGCGCCGACCTGGAGCGGTTGCCGATCCGCTACGATTGGCAACTGCTGGAGAGCGACCCCAACCGCTGCATCCTGTGCGAAAAATGCGTCAAGGTCTGCCGCGAGATCACCGGCGTCGGCGCCATCGAGACCCAGTCCCGCGGCGACCGCGCCGTGGTGGAGACCGTCTCCGGCAGGCCGCTGGACTGCGATTTCTGCGGCAACTGCATCGCCGCCTGCCCCACCGGCACCCTGATCAGCAAGCCGTTCAAGTTCAGCGGACGTCCCTGGACCTTCGAGGTCAAACAGGGAATCTGCGGCTTCTGCTCCTCCGGCTGCCAGATCGAGTACCATGTGAGAGACGGCAAGGTGGCCCGGGTCACCAGCGATGACAGCACCTACAACAACGGCAACCTCTGCATCAACGGCCGCTTCGGTTACAGCGCCTTCAACGCCGCCGAACGGCTCACCACGCCACTGGTCAGAGGGGTTGACGGCCTCCAGAAACCGGCCAGCTGGGATGCGGCCCTCGCCACGGCGGTCTCGGCCACCACGGAGATCGTGGCCAAGTACGGCGCCAAGGCGGTGGCCGGCATCGGCTCCCCCCGCGCCACCAACGAAGAGAACTTCCTGTTCGCCAAGCTGATCACACAGGCCATCGGCTCCCCCAACCTGGACTCCGAGGCCCGCCTGGGCTATGCCCCGGCCCAGGCCATCCAGTCCCGCATGATCGGCATGACCGGGGCCACCCAGCCGATGGATGCCTTGGAACAGGCCGGTTGCATCATCGTGCTGGGTTCCGATCTGAAGGCGGAATCGGCCGGCTTCGGGTACCGCGTCATCAAGGCTTCCACCAAACGCGATGCCAAGCTGGTGATCGCCTCGGCCCGTCCCACCTCGCTGGACGGCTTTGCCAACAGCACGCTGCGCTATAAGGCTGGCTCCGAAGGATTTGTCGCCCTGGGCCTGGCCAAGGCGGCCCTCAACCAGAACAAACTCAACGCTGGCTCCAGCGAAGGCCTTGATGGCTTCAAGCAGTCCCTGGCGGCTACCAGCTTCGACCAGATTCAGGCCGCAACCGGTCTGTCCGAAGCCGAACTGAACGATGCCGTCTCCTTTATCAGCGGCCCGGTAGCCGTTATCTACGGTTACGAATTCATGCGTAGCGCCGATAGCGCGGCGGCCGTGACCGGCGCCGTCAATCTGGCGCTGCTGACCAACGCCGACCTGTACCCGCTGGACGAGAAGAACAACACCCAGGGTATGCTGGACATGGGTGTGATGCCTGCCGATGGCGGCAAGGACCTGTTCCAGATCATCGACGCCGTAGAGAGCGGCGAGATTCGCGCCCTGTACGTGATGGGCAGCGACCTGCTGCAGCTGCTGCCCAACCGCGCTAGGGTTGAGGCTGCGCTCAAAAAATTGGAGTGTCTGGTGGTGCTGGACCTGTTCCCCACCGCCACCGCGCAACTGGCCCATCTGGTGCTGCCGGCTGCCGCCGCTGCAGAAAAGGCCGGTTCCTTCACCACCGTCGACAACCGTACCCAGCGGTTCGGTGCTGCCGCCTCACCGGCCGGTGAGGCCCGTCCTGACTACGTCATCCTGGGCGACCTGTACGCCCGCCTGACCGGTGGTGCCATCCCGTCGCTCTCCGCCCTGCAACAAGAGATCGTGCCGGTTGCCAAAAAACGCCTGGAACGTCCAGTCGTTGCCGCCGTCACTCCACAGGCCCATGCAGCCGGTTCCATGACCCTGCTGATCGCTCCGTTTCTGCGTCACAACGGCAGTTACACCAGCTGGTCGGCCAACAACCTGCAGGTGGCCCCGTCTGCCACCCTGCGTCTGTCCCCTGCCGATGCCGCCAAGCTGGGCGTGGCTGAGGGCGACAAGGTGGTGGTCACCGCCAACGGTGCTCAGGCCAACCTGACGGTGCAGATCCAGCCCACCATCCCGGCGGGTCTGGCGGTTGCGCCGACCCACTTCCGCACCGCTGGCTTGAACAGCCTGCAGACCAAACCGGCCGCCAGCCTGACGGTGACCGTCAGCAAAGGCTAGCCAGACCTGTTAAGGCTATGCTACCTTCAAGGCGCCGCGCACTGTGCGGCGCCTTTTTCAGTCAACCTATGAACTGGCAGATCCAGCAGATACTGCGGCGCCGACGTGCTGCTGAAACCGGGGCCATCCCACCAGGGCGGGGCGGTGCGCTCTCGGTCTGCCTGGTCTACCCCAACCGCTACGAGACCGCCATGAGCAGTCTGGGATTCCAGGCAGTCTACCGGCTCTTCAACGACCAGCCGGACATCGTCTGCGAGCGGGCCTTCCTGCCGGACCGTGACGAACTGGCCGCCTACCTGAAATCCGGCGAGCTCCTTGTCTCGCTGGAAAGCGAACGTCCCCTGACCGATTTTGACGTAATCGCCTTCTCGATCTCCTTTGAGCCGGACTTCATCAACGTCCCCCGCATCCTGCGGCTGGCCCGCATCCCCGAGCTGGCCAACGAGCGCGACGACTCCTATCCGCTGGTGATAGCCGGCGGTGCGGCGCTGTTCATCAACCCAGAACCGGCAGCTGATTTTTTCGACCTGATCGCCATCGGCGAGGGGGAGTCGCTGGTCCCCGACCTTGCCACCCTGCTGCTCCGTTACCCCGGCACGCGCCACGAGTTGCTGCAATGCGCCGCCGCACAGCCGGGCATCTACGTGCCGACGCTACTACCGTCACAGCCGATCGAGCGGGTCTGTGCACCATCCGACGCGCAACCGGCCCACTCGGTGGTCCTCACCGAGGAGACCGAGTTCGGCAACATGTATCTCGTAGAAACCAGCCGCGGTTGTCCCCGCGGATGTCGTTTCTGCGCAGCGGGATTCGTCTGGCAGCCGTTTCGTCAACAATCCCTGGACCAACTCAAGGCCGCCTGCCGGGAGGGGCTCAAACACCGCACAACCATCGGTCTGGTGGGGGCGGCGGTGTCGGACCACCGTGACATCGAGCCGTTGTGCCGCTTTATCGTGGAGCAGGGGGGCGCACCGTCGCTCTCGTCGCTGCGGCTCGACCGGCTGACCCCCGGCCTGCTGGAGCTGTTGGTGCAGAGCGGCCACAAGACCGTCTCCCTGGCGCCGGAGGGCGGCTCGCAGCGAATGCGGGATATGGTCCGCAAAAACCTGACCGCCGAGCAGATCATCGCTGCGGCCGAAATGGTGGCCCGGGCTGGGATCCTCAACCTGAAGCTCTACTGTATCATCGGCCTGCCGGGCGAGACCGACGACGATCTGCAGGAGCTGATCGACCTGACCGCTGCTATCCAGAAGACGGTAGTCGAACAGGCCCGCGCCCACAAACGACTGGGCGAGATCATCCTGTCGGTCAATCCGTTCATTCCCAAGCCGTTTACCCCGCTGCAGTGGGCGCCGATCTGCCCGCTGCCGGAACTGCGGCGCAAGGTGACGCTGCTGGAGAAAGGATTGCGTCCGATAGCGAACGTACATCTGAAGGTGGAGGAGCTGCAGGGTTGTCTCCTCCAGGCGCTCCTCTCCCGCGGCAACCGGGAGCTGTCGCGCCTGATTCAGACGATGGCAGACGGCCTGAACCTCAGGAAGGCGGCCAAGGTCTGTGGGATCAACCCTGAGCAGCTGGTCACGGCGACCTTACCGCTGGATGCCCCGCTGCCATGGGAGGTGCTGCAGGCAAGCGACCGACACAAGCTGGAGGATGACTACCGGCGCGCCATGCGCCAGATCGGACTGCCCCTATGACCCAGTGCAGCATCTGTCATCAACTCTATGATGCGACCACGCCACCGGAGTCGGTCTTTCACGAGGCCGGCGCCTGGCTGGCCGAAGAGATCTGGCAGGATGCCGGGGCCATTTGCCCGCAATGTCTTGAAAACAGGGCCATGCTGGCGATGATGTACGCCCACGATTGCAACGGTTGAGGCGAAGCGGCTCATCCAGATAAAAAAGCCCGGCTTCCAAGGAGGGGGGGAGGAGGCCGGGCAGGGGCGGAATCCGGAGATTCCGCCTTGAAATGCGGATATGGCGCTAATCTACCGACTTGCGCAGGAAGGTGGGGATGTCGTACTGGTCTTCGTCATCAAAGGAGACCGAACCGACGTGGCGAGTTGGCCGGGCTCCGTCCGACTTCTGGCGATCACGCATGAAGGTGGGGGTCTCCATGTTGATGACGTTGGGGGTCTGTTTCGGCATCGCGGCAGTGGCGAGGTGACCGAAGCCGCGGGGACGGTCCACCTTTTCAAACCGGTCGCCGAAGCCGGTCACGATGGCGGTTACCTTGATCGTATCGGCCAGGGCCTCGTCGATCACCACCCCGACGATGATGTTGGCGTCTTCATGGACCTTCTCGTGGATGGTCTTGTTCACAGCATCGAAATCATCCATGGTCATTGCCGAGGAACCGGTGATATTGACCAGCACGCCACGGGCGCCTGAGACATCGATATCCTCCAGCAGTGGTGAGGAGATCGCCTTGGTCGCGGCCTCAATGGCGCGGTTGTCGCCGTTGGCGATCCCAATCCCCATCATGGCCATGCCTCGTTCGCTCATGATCGACTTGACGTCGGCAAAGTCCACATTGATAAAGCCTGAGGTGGTGATCAGATCAGAGATTCCCTGTACCGCCTGACGCAGCACGTCGTCCGAGGGCTTGAAGGCGTCCAGGATTCCGAGGGAGCGAGGAGCGATGCTGATCAGCCGGTCGTTGGGGATGATGATCAGCGAATCGACATGTTCCTTGAGGGCACGCACCCCTTCGTCGGCCTTGTGCATCCGCAGCTTGCCCTCACGGGAGAACGGTTTGGTGACGATGCCGACGGTCAGCGCACCCACTTCCCGGGCCACCTCGGCGATGACCGGGGCGGCGCCGGTACCGGTGCCACCGCCCATGCCGGCGGCGATGAAGATCATATCCGCCCCTTGGAGCATCTGGGCCAGCTTCTCGCGATCCTCTAACGCGGCGTCACGCCCCACGTTGGGGTTGGCGCCGGCCCCCAGACCTTTGGTCAGCTGCCCGCCCAGCTGCACCTTGACCGACGCAAGTGAGGAGCGCAAGGCCTGGGCATCGGTATTGGCCACGATGAAGTCCACCTTGTTGATGCCGCTAGCCACCATGGTATTGACCGCATTGCCGCCGCCACCACCCACACCTACCACCTTGATGACCGCGCTCTGCTCGATGGTTTCGTCGAATTCGAACATCCGCTCCCCCTTTAATGTATTTGAAATGCAGGACAACCGACCTAGACGCACCAAGACCCCGTCCGGAGCGCCTAGAAAAACTCCCGGAACCAGTTCTTCATCCGCCGTGTGGCGGTGCTGAAGATGCTGTCCTCCGATTTGGTGGTGGGAAACTCGCGTGGTCCGACATTACGACTGCCGTAGATAATCAAACCGACCCCCGTGGAGTAGGCTGGTGAGTTCACCACGTCGATCAACCCGCCGATCTTCTGGGGGAGACCTCGCCGGACCGGCAGATTAAAGATCTGTTCGGCCAACTCCGGCATCCCCTCAAGTATACTTGATCCACCGGTAATTACAACCCCTGAGGCGATGGCATCTTCAAGGCCGGATTTGACGATCTCGCGATTAACCAGGGTAAACAGCTCCTCCACACGGGGTCCCAAAATCTCGCAGAGCACATTGCGGGAGAGCTCTCGCGGCTTACGCCCCCCCACGCTGGGCACCTCGATCTTCTCGTCCTTGCCCACCAGGGCAGCCAGACAGCAGCCGTGATTCCGCTTGATCTTCTCCGCCTCGGCCATCGGGGTGCGCAGCCCCACGGCGATGTCGTTGGTCAGGTGGTTGCCCCCCAGGGAGATCACCGAGGTATACTTGATGGCGCCGTCGGCGAAGATGGCGATATCGGTGGTGCCGCCGCCGATATCCACCAAACAGACCCCCAGCTCCTTTTCGTCGGCTGAGAGCACCGCCTCGGCCGAGGCCAACTGCTCCAGGACGATGTCGGCCACGTCCAGGCCAGCCCGGTTGCAGGATTTGACGATATTCTGGGCGCTGGTGACCGCACCGGTCACGATATGCACCTTGGCCTCCAGGCGCACACCACTCATCCCCAGCGGTTCCCTGATGCCGTCCTGTTCATCAATGATGAACTCCTGGGGCAGGATGTGGATTACCTCCCGATCCATCGGGATGTTGATCGCCTTGGCGGCGTCGATCACCCGGCGGACGTCATCCTGATTAACCTCACGGTTCTTGATGGCGATGACACCATCGGAGTTGATCCCCTTGATATGACCGCCGGCAATGCCCGCGTAGACCGATTTGATCTCGCATCCGGCCATCAGCTCGGCCTCGACGATCGCCTTCTTGATGGAGGCCACCGTACTTTCGATGTTGATCACCACCCCCTTGCGCAGGCCATTGGAGGGGCTGGTGCCGATGCCGACGATCTCGATGCCGTCCTCGGTCAGGTTTCCCACAATGGCGCAGATCTTGGTGGTGCCGATATCCAGGCCGACGATCAGGTTATCTCTCTTTGCGGACATTGCGTTCCTCCCTTGGGAACTGGCCGGACTGCTGCCCGTCAGCTCTTCTTGACGATGACCCGGTCGTTGTAATCCAGGTCGATGTACTGCGGTCCAGGCTGCTGGGACATCAGGGTCTGATAGATCCGGGCAAAACGATCCAGCTTGCCGGGAAAGTCGTCGCTGCCGATCCTGATAGGCAGCGCGCTTGAGGTTGTAAACAGGGTAAAACCGCGGTCCTTATCGTAATGAATCTCCGAGACATCCGCAAGGATAAATGAGCCGTGCTGCCGCAGGGCTGCCAGCAGATCGCAGGCACTTTTCAAGGCTGCGCGGGTCCCCTCGGGATCGCCTTCCAGCTGTTCTTCCGAGAGACCGGTCACCACGGGGAGATCGAGGGTATCGCCAAAGCTGAGCGGCTTGAACGGCTCTCCCTGATCGTCAAGATAATAGAGCAACCCCAGATTAACCACCGCCACCGGTTTCCGCTCCGTGATGCTGATTGCAACCGTACCGGGGAAGAAACGCTGCACCCGCACCGATGCCACCCACGGGTCCGCTGCCACCTGGCGGCCAACCTTCCCCAGGTGCAGGGTGAGAAGGTTCTGGCCAGGCGTCAGACCGGTCAACGCCACGATCTCGTCCCGGGTCAACCGTTGCAGCCCCCGCACCTCCACCTGCCGCACCGGGAACGGCGTCGTCTCCAGCAGCACCTTGACCGCGGCCGTCAGGAGCGCTCCGATCAGGATCACGAGCCCCCCCCTGCTCCCGTACCGGATGGCCGGCAAGAGGTATTTGCGGAGATCAAAGGGCTCCTTGCACACCTTCATCCGATTGGAGGCGGCCTTACGGTTCGGCGCGGTGCCGATATGCCGCAGATCCGCCATCATGCCGCAGCCGCACCGCATTTGAGGGCAGCCGACGAGAGAATACGCTCCACCAGCTCGTCAAAACTGAGCCCTGCCCCCTTCCGGGCGATCTCTGGCAGGAGCGAAAGCGCCGTCATCCCCGGCAGGGTGTTCACCTCCAGCAGGTAGCAGTCCCCCTCCCCGGTGACCAGGAAGTCGGCGCGGCTGTAACCTGCGCAACCCAAAGCCTGGTGCGCCTTCAGGCCCAGTTCCATAACCCGCTTATACCGATCGGGGCTGAGCCGTGCCGGAAAGTGGTGTTCGGCCATACCATCGGTGTACTTCGCCTCGAAGTCGTAAAACTCCCGTTTCGGGGTAATCTCGATGGCGCCGATCGGCCGATCGTCCAATATCCCCACCTGCACCTCTTGTCCCTTGACATAGGCTTCCACCAGGACAAGATCGTCGTAGCCAAAGGCCGCATCCAGCGCTGCCTGCAACCGTTCCGGCTCCTTCACGATGCTCACCCCCACCGAAGAGCCTTCCTGTACCGGCTTGACCACCACCGGCAGCTCGAACGGAAGCTGATCGGCCGTCAGCCCCTCGCCGCGGCGCACGGCGACATGGGGGGTAATGGTCAATCCTGCCGCGGCAAAGGCCTGTTTGCTGTACAGCTTGTGCATCGCCAGGGCGCTGGCCAGCACGCCGGAGCCGGTGTACGGTATCCCCACGAGTTCCAACAGCCCCTGGACGCAGCCGTCTTCACCGTAGCGGCCGTGGAGGGCGATGAAGGCTGCCTCCACCCGTTCCCGTCGCAGCGCCTCCGCAAGGTCGCGCCCCACATCGATGGCAACGCTGTCGTAGCCCCGACTACGGAGTGCCTCCTGGACTGCGGCCCCACTCTTCAAGGACACCTCACGCTCCGCCGACAGGCCACCCATTAGGACGCCGATCCGTTTCGTCTTCATGCCTCTTCCCCCACGATCCTGACCTCTTCCTCCAAGGTTATGCCGCTCGCCTCCAGTACCGCAGCCTTGACCTGGGCCGCCAGTTTCAGAAAATCGGCCGCCGTGCCCCTCCCGGTGTTGACGAGAAAGTTGCTGTGGACCGGTGAGACCTGGGCGCCACCGACCTGAGCTCCCCGCATGCCGGCGGCATCGATCAGCCGCCAGGCGGCTTGACCGGGCGGATTCTTGAAGAACGACCCAGCGCTGGGAAAACCGACGTTGTGCTTGCTGCGGCGCAGTTCAATATCCCGCCGGATCTCCTCTTCGGTGGCTGCCGGATCCCGCGGCGTCAACTGCAGGGTCGCCGACAGCACCAGATCGCCAGGCAGCAGATCAAGCCGCCGGTAGCCGTGTGAAAGCTCATCCATCCGAAACACCGTCACCATGCCGTTGCGGAGCAGAGTGAGGCTGACGGTCCGCTCCAGGATCCCCTCGCCGTAGGCCCCGGCGTTCATCCTGATTGCCCCCCCCAGAGTCCCGGGGATACCGGCGAGAAAACCGATCCCCCCAAGCTGTCGCTCCTGCCCGAAACGGACCAGCGCGAGATTCTCCACCCCTGCATCGACCAGCAGCCTTTCCCCCTCGAGGAGATTGATCCGGTTAAACCGTTCCAGGGATATCACCGCCCCCCTGATCCCCCCATCCCTCACCAGCAGATTATAGCCGCGACCAATGGCCAGCCAGGGGATTTCCGTTCCCTCCAGCTGCCGCAGCAGCTGTTGGAGATCGTCAAGATCCTGGGGCACTGCATACAGATCAGCCGGTCCCCCTACCTTGAGGGAGGTGTGACGGCCCATCGGCTCATTGCGCAGCAGTTCGCCGCGAAAACCTTCGCCTATGCGCTGTGCCTGTTTTTCCATAGTGTTCCGTAAGATAAACGAGCAATTTTTCGTTCTGGGTTTGGCGGCCAAGGAATGGCGCGGAGGCGTACACAAACCGTACACCGCACAAGACATTCCGCAGGCTGACGAAGCCAGGGCGGGAAAGGGCCGTTTACGAAAGCAGCTTAACCAGCGCTTCCCCCTGCTGCCAGATAGTCCCTGCCCCCAGAGTGATAACGATATCCCCCTCTTTGACAATCCCGGCCAGATGTTCGGGAATCAGTTCCCGATCAGCGATCCAGGTAACCTCCTTCTGGCCATGACGCCTGATCTCGCCGGCCAGCCGCTCCGCCGTGGCCCCCTCGATCGGCTCCTCACCGGCAGCGTAGACATCTGTCAACACCAGGACGTCGGCATCGTAAAAGGCGGTGACGAATTCGTTGAACAGCTCATGGGTCCTGCTGTATCGATGGGGCTGAAAGGCCACCACGATCCGCCGTTCCGGCCAGCCCTGCCGGGCGGCTGCCAGGGTCGCCTTGATCTCGGCCGGGTGGTGGCCGTAATCGTCCACCACCATGATTCCCCGGGGTTCCCCCTTGACGGTAAATCGACGCCCGACGCCGCCGAACCGGGCAAACCCCTCCTGAATGGCCGAAAAGGGTATATCCAGCTCCATGGCAACGGCGATGCAGGCCATGGCGTTCAGGACGTTGTGGGGACCGGGCATCGGAAAGGATATCTCACCCAGCCGGTATCCCTTGTAGTGAGCGACAAAGGAGGTGGTGAACCCCTCATGCCGCACATGCGTGGCACGGACATCCGCCTGTGAGGAATGGCCGTAGGTCATATACCGCTTCTTCACCCGCGGCAGGATCGAACGGATATTCGGATCGTCCAGACAGAGGACCGCCAGTCCATAGAACGGCACCTTGTTGATGAACTCCACGAAGGTGTCCTTGATCTCGTCAATGCCGGAATAGTGATCGAGGTGGTCGGCGTCGATATTGGTGACCACCGCGATGGTGGGGGAGAGGACCAGGAATGAGCCGTCCGATTCGTCCGCCTCGGCCACCAGGAACTTGCCCTGCCCCAGCCGGGCGTTGGTGCCGATGGCGTTCAGCTTGCCGCCGATGACGATGGTGGGGTCGATACCGGCATGCCCCAGGATCGAGGCGGCCATGGAGGTGGTGGTTGTCTTGCCGTGGGTTCCGGCGATGGCGATGCCGTACTTCATCCGCATCAGCTCGGCCAGCATCTCGGCTCGCGGGATCACCGGGACGTGGAGCCGCCGGGCCTCCTGCACCTCAGGGTTGTCGTCATGCACCGCCGAGGAGATCACCACCACATCGACGTTGTTCAGATTTTCCCCTCGATGGCCGATGCTGATCCCGGCGCCGAGTCCGGCCAGCCGTTCGGTGGTCTCGGAGTTCCTCAGATCGGAGCCTGACACCGTGTACCCCAGGTTCAGCAGCACCTCGGCGATGCCGCTCATGCCGATACCGCCGATACCGACGAAATGGATCTTCTCGATATTTCCGTACATAGTTACCTCCCCTGCAGCACGTCCAACATCTGGTCGACGATGGTCCGGGCCGCATCCAGACGCGCCAATGCTGCGGCGTTCTCCGCGATCCGCCGTACCTCCTCGGGATGGGCCTGCAGACGCCCGATGGCGGCGGAAAGGGTCGTGTCCCGCATCTCCTGTTCCAACAGCAACTCACAGGCGCCTTTCTTCAACAGGGCCTCAGCGTTTTTCCGCTGGTGATCGTCGGTGGCATAGGGAAACGGTATAAACAGGCAGGCCCTGCCCAAGGCGCTCACCTCGGCGATGGTGGTGGCCCCAGCCCGGCAGACGATCAGGTCGGCACGCCGGTACTGGGTTGCCATATCCTCTATGAACGGCTGCACATCTGCTGCAATCCCCGCCCGGCGATAGGCCCCACAGACCTCATCATAATCCTTCTCGCCGGTCTGGTGGGTGATCTGCAACCGCGCTCTCGCGGACGCCTCCAGCTGGCCAACGGCCCGGGGCAAGGCCACGTTCAAGGCATGGGCGCCCTGGCTCCCGCCAAAGATGAACAGGTTGAACTGTTCAGGCAGGTGAGCCGCCCCCTGACCCCCACTCTCCCGACCTGCAGCCAGGGCATCCAGAATCTGACGCCGCAGGGGGTTACCAGTCAGCACGGTCTTTCCCGCCGGGAAGAACCGCGCTGACTCCTCCAGGGAGATAAACACCCGGGTGGCCACTTTTGCCAACACCCTATTGGAGAGGCCGGGCAGGGCGTTCTGCTCGTGCACGAAACGAGGAATACCCATCCCACGGGCCGCAAGCACCATCGGCAGCGAGGCGTAGCCGCCGACCCCCATCACCAGGTCGGGCCGATACTGCCGCAGCAGCCTGCGCGACTGCGCATACCCATACAACAGCCTCCCACCTCCGGCCAGTTTGGCAAGACTTCCCTTACCCTTGACACCGGAGGCCGAGATAAGCTCCAGTGGATACCCCAGCCGTGGGATGACCCTCGCCTCGATCCCCTGGCTGCTCCCCACGAACAGCACCTGATTAGCCGGGTCGCGCGTGAGAAACTCCTCGGCGACGGCGATCCCGGGAAACAGATGGCCCCCGGTGCCGCCACCGGCAATGATCAGCCTCATGATGATGCTCCTTCCGTGAGGGGGGTCAACTTCAGCCCGGCCGAGATGTTCAGCAGGATACCCACCGCCAGCAAGCTGATCAGGAGGGAGCTGCCACCATAGCTTACAAACGGCAGGGCTAACCCCTTGGTGGGGAGCAAACCGGTCACGACCCCCATGTTGACCACCGCCTCGATGGCAAACAGCACGGCGATCCCCAGGGCCAGATAGCGGCCGAACGGGTCACGGGCCGCCATGGCGATCCGCATGGCCCGCTGCACCAGGATGAAAAACATCCCTACGATCACCAACACCCCCAGATACCCCAGCTCCTCCCCCACCACCGACAGGATGAAATCGGTGTGGGCCTCAGGCAGATAAAACAACTTCTGCTTCCCCTCACCGAGCCCCTGTCCGAACAGCCCGCCGGCCCCAAAGGCGTACTTGGACTGGATGATCTGCCAGCCGATGCCGGTCGGGTCCTGCTCCGGGTTGATAAACGCCTTAATGCGCCGCAACCGGTAGGCAGAATGGTAGATGAGGTAGGCAACAAACGGCGCCATCATCATCAGGGTTCCCAGCAGAAAGACCAGACGCGTGCCGGCGGCGAACAGCATCAGCACGGTCACCCCGGCCAGGGTCAGGGCTGCCCCCAGGTCTGGCTGTTTCAGGATCAGCAGCAACATGATGGAGAGCACCACCATATAGGGCAGAAAACCGTACGAGAGTGATTTGATCTTATCCGACTTCTTCTCCAGGGAATAGGCCATGTACATGATCAGCGCGATCTTGGCAAACTCCGATGGCTGCAGGTTGAAACCGGGCAGACGAATCCAGCGGGAGGCCCCCTTGACCCTGCCGCCGATCCCCGGGATCAACACCAGCACCAGCAGCAGCAGACTGACCAGCAGGATCGGCACCGCCAGTTTGCGCCAGTGGTGATAATCCACCCGCATGGCAATGCCAGCCATGCAAAAACCCGCCAGGGCGAACATTGCCTGACGTTTCAAAAAATAGGCACCGTCATGAAAATTCTTCGCCGCCATTACCGAAGAGGCCGAATAGACCATCACGATCCCGAAAGAGGTGAGGGCCACCACCATCAGAAGCAGCACCAGATCGTAATCCGCCAGCCGGAACTGGCCTCGCGCATTGGCCATCAGAGTCCCTTGACTGCTGCTATGAACCGTTTTGCCCGCTCCTCGTAATCCCGGAACATGTCAAAACTTGAGCAGGCCGGCGAGAGCAACACCACACCTCCCGGTACGGTGAGTTGCGCCGCCAGCTGCACCGCCTCTTCCAGACTGGCAGCCCGCCGTGTATCGGTTAGATCGGCCAACTCCTGCGCCATCCGTTCGGCAGCCTCGCCGATCAGCAGCAGATGCCTGACCCGCTGCCTGATCAACGGCGTGAGGGGCGCATAGGAGCCGCCCTTGTCCTTACCCCCGGCGATCAGGGTGATGTTGTCAAAGCTCTCCAGGGCCGGCGCCACACTCCCCACGTTGGTGGCCTTGCTGTCCTCGTAGTAACGGACGCCGCGCACCTCCCGCACAAACTCCATCCGGTGGTGCAACGCTTCGAACCGCTCCAGCAGCGCCTGACTCTCCGCCTGACGGCAGCCCAGCAGCAGTCCGCAGGCCAGGGCCGCCATAATGTTCTCTAGGTTATGGACCCCCTGCAGCCTGAAACCGGCGGTCGGAAAGTGCAACTCCTGGCCCTGGTGACGGTAGACGATCTCGCTGCCAAGGCAGAAAATCCCCTCGTCCAGCGCAAGCTTGCGGCTAAACGGGAACAGACGGGCCTTCAGCCTTTGCGCCGCCTGCCAGACCAGCTGGTCGTCCCGGTTCACCACGGCGTAGTCAGAGGCATCCTGGTTTTCAAAGATACGCAGCTTGGCATCGATGTACGCCTGATAGCTGGCGTAGCGATCCAGGTGATCCTCGCTCAGATTGAGCAGGGCCGCCACCTTCGGCCGGAACTGCTCGATCCATTCCAGTTGGAAGGAGCTGATCTCAGCCACCACGATCTGAACGGTATCGTTACTGGCGGGCAGGTCGATCAACGGATCGCCGATGTTGCCCCCCACGTAGGTGGCAAAGCCGCTGGTCCTGAACAGCTCGCCGGCCAGGGTGGTGGTGGTGGTCTTGCCGTTGGTGCCGGTGATCGCCACCAGCGGGGCCGTGATGCAGCGGGCCGCCAGTTCCACCTCGCTGATCACTGCAATACCTGCAGCCCGTGCCGCCGCCAGCAGCGGGTGTTCCTGGGGCACACCGGGGGAAACCACCACCAGGTCGGCCCCAGTAAAATCGGCCTCGTCGTGATGTCCCAGCACGAAGCGGATGCCGCTGTCAGAAAGTTCCTGCAGCACGCCGACCAGGGCCTGCTCGTCCCGCAGGTCGGTGGCGGTCACGAGCGCACCACGCTGCGCCAGGAAACGGGCACAGGCCACGCCGGTCTTGGCAAGGCCCATGACGGTGATATGTCGGTCTCTCAGTTCCATCTCAGCGCATCTTCAGGGTTGATATGGCCACCAGGGCCAGGATAATGGTGATGATCCAGAACCGGACGATGATCTTCGGCTCCGCCACCCCTTTGAGTTCGAAGTGGTGATGGATCGGGGCCATGCGGAAGATCCGCTTGCCACGGTATTTGTAGGAGCCCACCTGAAAGATCACCGACAGGGCCTCCACCACGAAGATCCCCCCAACGATCACCAGCAGGATCTCCTGTTTGGTCAGCACGGCGATGGTCCCCAGACCGCCCCCCAGGGCGAGAGAGCCCACATCCCCCATGAAGACCTCGGCCGGGTAGGAGTTGTACCAGAGAAAGCCCAGCCCGGCCCCCACCATGGAGCCACAGATCACGGCCAGTTCGCCGGCCCCTGGCACCCTAGGGATCTGCAGGTAGGCCGACAAGGTGGCGTGACCGGCGACGTAGGCGAACAGCATATAGGTGGCGGCATTGATCGCCACCGGGCCAATGGCAAGACCGTCCAGCCCGTCGGTGAGGTTGACGGCGTTACTGGCCCCCACGATGACGATGGCCACAAACGGGATAAAGAAAAACCCCAGGTCCGGGTGGATATTTTTGAAAAACGGCAGATAGAGCATGGTGTTGAACCCTTGGTGCAGATAGAGCACCACCGCCACACTGCCTGCCAGCAGCAGCTGCCAGAACATCTTCTGGCGGGGGGAGAGCCCCTTGGGGTTCTTCTCCACTACCTTCTTGTAGTCGTCGACGAAACCGATCAGGCCGTAGCCGATGATGATGAACAGGGTGATCCAGACATAGGTATTGGCGAGATCGGCCCAGAGGAGGGTGGGCAGGATGATGGCCGTCAGGATCATTACCCCTCCCATGGTGGGAGTCCCCTGCTTCTGCAGATGTGATTCCGGTCCGTCGGTGCGGATCACCTGCCGCGCCTGTAGCCCTTCCAGTTTTCTGATGATCCAGGGGCCGAGGATAAAGGAAACCGCCAGGGCGGTGATCATGGCGTAGATAGTTCTGAAGGTCAGATACCTGAAGATGTTGAGAATTCGCAGGTCACTGGCCAATGGGTAAAACAGATGATAGAGCATACTCGTCCTCCTAGCGGTACCGCTGCCGGAGCAGATCCGCGACCTTCTCCATCCGCATGCCGCGTGACCCCTTCAGCAGCACAAGATCACCCGGCCGGCACCGTGCGATGATATCCGCCGCCACTCCCTCATGGTCCATACCGGTGTCGATCCGATCTGCCGCCAAGCCTGCCTCGCGCGCCCCTGCCGCGGTATGGGCACCCAGAGGACCGATCAGGTAGAGGCGATCAGCCACCTGGGCGGCCTGTCCTCCCACCAGGCGGTGCAGCGCCGCCTCGTCTCCCCCCAACTCCAGCATGTCCCCCAGGGCGACAAAGACCCTGCCGTCACCCTTCAGCTGCTCCAGGGTGGTCAACGCTGCCGCGGTTGAGGCGGGATTGGCGTTATAGCTGTCATCTATCAGGGTCAAGCCGCCAACTTGTTCAACACAGAAGCGGCCGCGATAGGGGGTAAAACGGGCAAGCCCCTCGGCGATGACCGGCAGCGGCGCCATATCCAGGAGGGCTGCCGCGGCGGCGAGGGCGTTATAGATGAGATGCCTGCCGCAGACTGCCAGAGAGACCTCCACCCCACCCTTCGGGGTCACCAGGGTAAAACGCTGCCCTTCTGTCCCGTGAGAGTGTATCCCTTCGGCCCGCACCTCCCCCCGGCTGATGCCGAAGCTGATCCGGCGCGCTGAAGGGTTCTGCGGCAAGGAGACGATGCGGGGGTCGTCGCCGTTGACCACGGCCAGCCCGTTGTCGCTGATCCGGAATAACAGCTCACCCTTGGCCCTGGCCACCGCCTCCACACTCCCCATGCTCTGCAGGTGGGCTGGAAAGGCGTTCAGGACCACTCCCACCTTGGGACGCGCAATCTCTGCCAGACGGTCGATCTCCCCCGGCTCGCTCATCCCCATCTCCAGCACGGCCCAGCGGTGTTCCGGCTGCAGGCGGAAGACCATCCGCGGCAGGCCGATCAGGTTATTCAGGTTACCCTCAGTGGCCAGGCCGGGGCCGGTTAGTCGCAGGATGCTGGCCAGCATCTCCTTGGTGGTAGTCTTGCCGTTGCTGCCGGTTACCCCGATCAGCAGTGGTTCGAAACGCTGACGATAGGCCAACGCGAGGTCCCCCAGGGCACGCAGGGTATCCCGCACCACCACGGCTGTGAGCCCTTCCGGCAGCGCATGCTGCTTCAGCCAGCGTTCTTCGACCAGACAGACGCCAACCCCGGTGGCAGCCACCTGCTCCAGGTAGGTATGGCCGTCGAACCGTTCGCCCTGTAACGGCACGAACAGCTCCCCCGGCACAACGGTCCGAGAGTCGGTACTCACGCCGCTGACCCTACCGCTGTCACTCCCCATGACCCGACCGTTACTTGCAACGGCTATCTCGGCCACGGTGAACATCTACCCCTCCCCCGCCAGGGCGGCGGCGGCCTCTTCCCGGTCATCGAAATGGTGCTTGGTGGCGCCGATAATCTGATAGTCTTCATGCCCCTTGCCGGCAAGAAGCAGGATGTCGCCCGGCCGCGCCAGACGGGCCGCCAACCGGATCGCCTCACGCCGGTTCTCTATGACCACGAAACCCCTGGCGTCAAAGCCCCCCTCAAGCTCCGCCGGGCGGTATTCCCGCAGCCCAAGCGGCAGTATCCCCTCACGCACCTGGCTCACGATCCCGGACGGATCCTCGGTGCGCGGGTTGTCGGAGGTCACTACCGCGACATCAGACAGCCGGGCGGCTATCGCCCCCATCACCGGCCGCTTGCCGGGATCGCGGTCGCCGCCGCAGCCAAACACCGTGATTATCCGGCCGCTGGCAAGCTCCTTCAGGGTGCTAAGCACATTCTCCAGCGCATCGCCGGTATGGGCGTAATCCACCAGGCAGGTCACACCACGCCGGTTCGGCACCCGTTCCAGCCTGCCCGGCACGCTGGTCTGCTGACTGATCCCCTGACTGATGCATGCAAGCGGCAGCTCCAGGGCGATACCGACGGCAGCGGCAGCCAGGATGTTCGAGAGGTTATAGCGTCCCACCAGGCCCGAACTGAAGGCGATCTCACCGGCCGGCGTCACCAGGGCGCCGCGGATGCCGTCCACCGATGACTGCAGGTCGCGGGCCGTTACCGCCGCGTCGGTCGTCATCCCGTAGGTGATAACAGGACAGGCCGATCCCTTGACAAAATCCCCCCCGGCCGGGTCGTCAAGGTTGATCACCGCCCGCCTGCGGGGTTTGGTGACATCAGGCCGCAACAGCTCGCTGAAGAGCCGTTGTTTCGCCTCCTGGTAGGCGGCCATAGTCCGATGGTAATCCAGATGATCCCGGGTCAGGTTGGTAAAGACCCCTACATCGAAATGGCAGCCATCTACCCGCTTTTGCTCCAGGGCATGGGAGGATACCTCCATGACAAAGGCCTGGGCTCCGGCCTCCGCCAGCTGCCGGAAGGCGTCCTGCAACTCGGTTGACTCAGGTGTGGTATGACTCGCACCGATGGTAGTGGCGCCAAAACGGTAACTGATGGTGCCCAGCACGGCGGCCGGCATCCCGGCGGAAGCCAGGATCGCCTCGATCAGATAGGTGGTCGTGGTCTTGCCGTTGGTGCCGGTAATACCGATCAACGGCCGCCGGGCCGTTGGGTCGCCGTGGTAGCAGGCGGCCATCCGCGCCATGGCCTGCCGTCCGTCGGCAACCTGCACCCACGGCAGTTCTAGGGGCGCATAGGCGGGGTCCTCCAGCAGCACGGCAGCCGCCCCTGCCGTAACCGCGCTCTGGATGAAGCGATGCCCGTCCGCATTGGCACCGGGGAGGGCAAAGAAGAGGGCCCCCGGTCCCACCTGCCGTGAGTCGCAGGTAAGACGACTGATGGCGACCCGGTCATCACCAGAGACCTGCAGCGGCGTTATGCTCTCCAGCAGCTGTCGTAACTGCATACCCACCCCTTCACGCCGTCGGAGCCAGACGGACCCATATCTCGTCGGCGCCTCGGATAATCTGGCCAGGTTGCGGAAACTGATCCACCACGTGGCCACTCCCGCGCAACTGGATGTTGATCTGCCGCTTTTCCATCACCTGCAGGACTCGACGCATGCTCATACCGCGAAAATCAGGCATGACGGTGCCGGTCCCGGCCACATCGATACGCCCCCCCTCCTCCGCATCGACAGCCGTCTGCTGCGGTGAACGGGGGGGGGGCGAGGCGGCCTTTGTCTGGATGGTTTTCATCTTCTGCCCATCACTTACCCCGGCGGTGGCCTTCAGATAGCAAAGGGTGTTGAAGGCGATCTCACGGAAGGCAGGAGCGGCGACCACACCGCCATAGGGGCTGGTCTTGGGCTCATCGATCACCACCAGGATGGTGAGGAGCGGCCTTTCCGCCGGCACAAAACCGATAAAGGATGCGGTCCGTTTGGTGGGCGAATAGGTCCTGGTCACCGGATCCACCTTCTGGGCGGTACCGGTCTTCCCCGCCACCTGAATACCGTCCAGGGCCGCCCTGGCGCCGGTCCCGCCGTTGGCCACCACCCCCTCCATCATCCGGGTGACCGTGGCGGCCGTTGCCGGCGAGATCACCCGACGCACCACCTGGGGTTGAAACTCCTGCACCGTATGGCCGCTGTCGTCGGTAATCCGTTCCACCAGATACGGCTTCATCAGCAGCCCTCCGTTGGCCACGGTGGAGACCGCCGCCACCAGCTGCACCGCCGAGGCGGTAACCCCTTGTCCAAAGGCTATGGTGGCCAGATCGCTGCCGTACCAACGGGATACCGGCCGCAGATCACCGCTTGTCTCTCCCGGCAGGTCGATACCGGTCTTTTCACCGAAACCGAAGGCCTGCAAATAGCGGTAATACCGTGCGTCCCCCATCTTGAAACCGATCTTGGCCGCGCCGATGTTGCTCGAATACTTGAGGATATCCGCCACTGAAATCCGCCCCTCCGGGTGATCGTCGCGGATTATCCTCCCACCGAAGGAAAAATGACCGTTTTCACAGAAGAACTGGTCCTGGGGGCGTACCACCTTCTCCTCTACCGCGGCAGACATGAGAAATATCTTGAAGGTCGAACCGGGCTCGAAGCTATCGGCAACGCAGTGGTTGCGGAGCTGTACGGCGGGGTACTGATTGTAGGCGTTGGGGTTGAAACTGGGGTAATTGGCCATGGCCAGTATCTTGCCGGTACCCGGTTCCGCCACGATCGCCATCCCCTCTTTGGCGCCGCTCCCCTGCACCGCCTTGGCCAGTGCCTTCTCCGCCAGGTACTGGATATTTTTATCCAGTGTCAGCACCACGTTCTTCCCCGGCACAGCCTCCTTGACCACGGCGGTACGTACGCCCACATCACGCCCCAGGGCATCCCGCTCGGTCATCAGACAGCCGGCAGTCCCCAGAATCGTGCCGTCATAGCGACGTTCAATCCCCTCCAGCCCTTGAGGGTCGATCCCGGTGAACCCCAGCACGTTTGCCGCCAGATCGAAGTTTGGGTAAAATCGCTTGCTCTCCTTGATGAAGCCGATGCCGGCCAGCTGCAGCTGTTTGATCCTGGCAACCACCGCCGGGTTCAAACGCCGATCCAGCCAGACAAACCCCCGTTCACTGCTCAGCTTCTTCTGCAGCTCCTGCCGCGACTCCCCCAAGAGAGGCGCCAGGGCTGCGGCCAGGGCCGCCGGATCCTTGATTCGGCGCGGGTCCCCATATAATGAATCCATATCCAGCGAGACCGCCATGGGAGCACCATTGCAGTCAAAGATGCCGCCACGGGCAGGTATGAGCGGTACGGTACGGTTATGCTGTCGATCTGCCAGTTTGACCAGTTGATCATGCTGCAGCACCTGCAGATCAAAACCCCGCGCACAGACGGCCAGAAAACCGCAGGCGAACAGACCGGCCAGGATGACAATCCGTATCCTGCCCCATCGCTCCTGCTGCTCCCTCATGCCGCCCCCCGAGGTTCGATGGTGGCGCGGCTCATTTTACCACAACCACCTGTTGTTCCTGGGGCACGGTCATCCCCAGGTCACGTTTGGCGATAGTCTCGATCCGCGCCGGGGTCCGCAGCGATTCCGCCTCCAGGCTGAGCCGCAGCTGCTCCTGCTCAAGCGCCTTCATCTGCTTGGTGGCATCACTGAGCTGCAGATTCAGCTCGACCACCCGAAAGCGGGACCAGACGTGGAAGATGGAGACCACCGTCAACAGGAGCATACAGATCATCAGAAACCTGACGATATCGAGCCGATGCCCCGACACGTCCAGCCCCACCTGGGCTGGTAGCGTCATCTTGCCGTAATTCGCCTTAGCCATCTGCATCGTGCCCCCTCCTTTCAGCCGGCCAAGCGCTCTGCAGCCCGCAGCTTGGCGCTACGGGAGCGGGGATTGGCCTCCAACTCACTGCCACCCGCCACGACCGGCCGGCCGGTCAATATCCGCACCAGGGGGACCTGACCGCAAACGCATTGCGGCAGCTGCCGCGGGCAGCGGCAGCCGGTGGCGGCGTCCCGCAGACGCTGCTTGACGATCCGATCTTCTAGGGAGTGAAATGAGATCATCACCAGCCTCCCTCCCGGCCTGAGCAGGCTAATTGCAGCCGCAACCCCCTGCTCCACCTGTTCCAGCTCACCGTTCACCAGTATCCGCAGCGCCTGAAAGGTACGGGTTGCGGGATGGATCCGCTCCTCCTGAAACCTCCTCGGGATCGTACGTCCCACCAACTCGGCCAGCTGCTGCGTGGTCTCGAACGGCCGTTCCTGGCGGCTTACCACGATCCGCTGGGCGATCTTTCTGGCCCAGCGTTCCTCGCCATACCCCTTGATGATCCGCTCCAACTCCCGCTCCGGCAGACTGTTGAGCAGCTCGGCAGCGGTCTCCCCCTGGCTGGGGTCCATCCGCATGTCCAACGGTCCCTCGGCACGGAAGCTGAAACCCCGCTCGGCGCGGTCCAGCTGCGGCGATGAAACCCCCAGGTCCAACAGCACGCCATCTACGGCAGTCACTCCCTGGCCCGCCAGCAGGGCGGCCATATCGCCAAAACTGCCCTGCAGCGGCCGGAAACGGCGGGCAAAACGGTTCAGCCGCTCGCCGGCAGCCGTCAGTGCCGATGGGTCACGGTCGATGCCGTACAGCATCCCATCCGGACCACTCGCCTCAAGGATCAACTCGCTATGGCCACCCCCGCCCAGGGTGCCGTCCAGATAGACACCACCCGGTCGGGGGGCCAGGTACTGCAGCACCTCGGCCGGCATGACCGACTGGTGAATGAACGGTTCCACCTAAATGCCAAGCTCCGCCAGGGCCGCCGACTCCTGGGGGAAGTTGCGTTCATCCTGGGCATTGACCCGACAGTAGGTCTCCCTACCCCAGATATCGAACCGGCTACCCATGCCGACAAAGTACAGATCGCGCTCCAGCGCCGCATGTAGCCGCAGTGCCGGCGGAATCAACACGCGCCCCAGCTTGTCGGCCGTGCACTCCTGGGCCGGCCCCAACACCAGACGCTTCAGACTGTTCAGCTGTGCCAGCGGCAGCCCCCCTTCATTGGCCTGGATCTTCTTCTCCAACTCCCGCCATTCAGAAAGAGGATAGACCGAGAGCCCACGACCGAAGCTACCGTCACCAAAATCCACCGGGGAGGCCTTGGTTAACATAAAACGCTGGTCACCGAAGCTGTCGCTCAACGCCTCCCGAAACCGCACCGGGATGCTGGTCCGCCCCTTGGTATCGATAGTTGTCAGGCTCTCGCCACGAAACATGGCAACCCATCCCCTTGCTTCCACTTATTACCACTTTTTTCCACTTTGCGGCAAACTATACCAGCAGTCAAGAGGGTGTCAAGTACAAAGGAAGTAATTCATTGTGGTGAGGGCCGGCAGAGCGATTGGTGATACACCTTGAGCTTCGGGACGGCTGAAAGAAAGATGGTGAGAAACCACGGTGTTCTCTGGTGGTTTGTTGTTGTCAAGTGCTGACATACCCTGTATATAACAGTGTATTATGCCGCCAGACGTTAGCCGCGAACCGTTTGGAAACGGCGCCGGACCGGGATCATCCCACACCATCGCCACCGCTCCGGCCATGCCGGGCAGATAAGACGCCATGCCGCAGACCCACACCATCAAGGACGAACTCCAGCGCGCCAACCGCGCCCTGCGATTGCTCTCCAGCAGCAACCGCACCCTGCTCAGGGCCGACGATGAAAGCACGCTACTCTACGACGTCTGCCGCATTGCCACCGAGATCGGGGTCTACTCCCTGAGCTGGATCGGCTACAAAGAGCTGGATAGCAAAAAAACGGTGCGCCCCGTCGCCTATCACGGGCACGAAGAAGGTTTCCTCGCCACCGCCAACATGAGCTGGGCCGATACCGAGCGAGGGCACAGCGCCATGGGGAGCGCCATCCGCACCGGCGCCATACAGCTGCGCAACGATATCCTCCACGACCCTCTGCTCACCCCCTGGCAGGGGGAGGCCAGACAACGAAACTATCAATCCGCCGTGGCGCTGCCCCTCATTGTTGAAGGCGAGACTATCGGCGCCATCGCCATCTACGCGCCGGAACCCAACGCCTTCCAGGGGAGCGAGGTTAAACTCCTGGAGGAGTTGGCCTCCGATCTCTCGTTCGGCATTGAGACCATCCGCCTTCGCAGGGCCCACGAGCAGGCAAACGCCCATATCCACCGTCTGGCCTTTTTTGACAGCCTTACCGGCCTTCCCAACCGAAACCACCTGACCGACCTCCTGACCGATGCCACCACGGCAGCCCACGCCACCGGGCGTACCATGAGCCTCCTCATGCTCGATCTCGACTACATCCGCGAGATCAACGAGACCTACGGGCACAGCACGGGGGACCAGATCCTTGCCCAGGTTGCCCGAAAACTGCGGGCGCTGACCACTGAAGGCTGCACCGTGACCCGGTTCGGCGGCGACGATTTTGTCCTCATCTGCGCCAACGGCGATCGGGAGCTGGCCGCCGAGCTCGCCCAGCGGATGCTGTCCGCCATCAGACAGCCGTTTACCATCGACAGCCGTTCATTTTCCATCGGCGGCAGCATCGGCATTGCCCTCTACCCGGACGACGCCGACCATCCGGCCGAGCTCCTGGCGCGGGCCGATCTCGCCATGTCAAAGGCAAAGAAAGGGGGGGGCGGTTACTGCTTCTACCGGAGCGAGATGTCGCAGACCCTGATCCGGAAACTGGAGCTGATCACCCGCCTTGAGTGCGCAGCAGACGAGGGGAATCTGCATCTGTACTACCAGCCCAAGGTGGAGCTGTACGCCGGCATGATCGTCGGCGCCGAGGCGCTGCTCCGCTGGCACGATCCGCTTCTGGGCTGGGTACCCCCCGGTGAATTCATACCGGTGGCCGAGGGGCGGGGGCTCATGACCCAGATCGGCGACTGGGTGCTCAGTACCGCCTGCAGACATATCAGGATATGGAAACAGCAGGGGCTCCCCTGCTGCGGCAGGATTGCCGTCAACGTCTCCCCCCAGCAGCTCGAGGCCCCGTTCTTTGTGGAACGGGTGGTGCGGATACTGGAGGAGACCGGCGTATCGCCGGTGAACATCGAGCTGGAGCTGACCGAGAGCTGCCTGATGGATGACCCGGAACGGATCGGCGCCATCCTGACCGAGCTGCGACTCTTGGGCTTCAGCATCGCCATAGACGATTTTGGCACCGGTTACTCCTCCCTGGTCTACCTGAAACGGTTCCCCATCGATACCCTCAAGATAGACCGCACCTTTGTCAATAACATCATGACCAGCAGCAGCGACCGGGCGATCATCGCCACGATCCTGGCCATCGCCCAGCAGATGGGGCTGACCACGGTCGCCGAAGGGGTGGAAACCCTGGAACAGCGTCAGGCCCTGAAAACTCTCGGTTGCGTCATCGCCCAGGGGTTCTATTTCTGCCCACCGGAACCGGCAGAGTCGTTTACGGCAAAACGGCTCGCCTCCCCCTGTCTGCCCGCCCTGTCCGTTCCCGGCTAGCCAGCCGCAGTCACGGCCCAGACGACCGGCGTCCCCGCGAAGAAACAAAAAAGCCCTCCAATGAGGGCGTGGGCAGCGGGGAAGATGACCACCGCGACCGCCTTATTTCTTGCGCCGTTCTGCCAGTGAGACCACCTTGGCGCCACTGGTCGCAGCCTTCTGCCCGGGGATGGTCGCTTGCTGGCCGGCAGCGTCACGGGCGGCCTGCTGGCCCTCCTCCACCGGCGAAATGAGCTTTTCCAGGCGGAGCGGCGTCCCTCCCATGGTGAACGGTTCCCCTTCAATCTGATGATCGTCCAGGATCCAGGTAAAGAGCTGCAGGGGAAAGGTCAAGACCAGGAGCTTTACCTGCCACCAGCCCGGTTTGACATCGGGCACGATCTCTTCCAGCCGGGCGTAAAAACCGGGCTTGTTATCGACATGCACCAGCAAGAGATCCTGTTCAACGGCCATATACGCCACCTCTCTCCCTCATCATCATGAACTGCATAAACATTGGCTGGAGCAGGCCGTAAGCCGGGTCCTGTGCGCGCCGCCGGTTACCCGACGGTGCGTGACGGTCATTCATCTAGGGCCACCGTTACCGATGGCCTCAAGCGGCCAACCCGGAGGCACGGGCGGGCCACCCTTGACGCCTCCCTATTAGGCCTTGCTCCAGGCGGGGTTTACCTGGCATCCGACGTCACCGCCGAACCCGGTGAGCTCTTACCTCACCCTTTCACCCTTACCCGCCGTGGCGGGCGGACTGCTCTCTGTGGCACTTTCCCTGGGGTTGCCCCCGCTGGACGTTATCCAGCGCCTTGCCCTGCGGAGCCCGGACTTTCCTCCCCTGCGTCAGCAGCGGCGACCGTCTGTCCTGCTCCAGCCAATCGTTACACGGTCTTTTTTCACGCTGGCCCCGTCATACGCGGCCTGGTTTGTGCGGTGTACCTGCAGGTACGCCTCCGCGCCATGCCCCATCTGCCGTACCCAGCATAAAAAAATCCTCGTTTTTATCCACCGGTTGCTAGCCCTGCTCCTGTTTCAACACCAGAATCCGCTGGCAATGGGGGCAGGCATGCAGTTCATCCCCCCTGAACAGGGTGTTGTACAGCTGCGGCGGCAACTGCATGTTGCAGCCGGTACAGGAACCGTCCCGCGCCTCGGCCAGGGCCTGACCGCGGCGCTGTTCCCGGAGCTTTGCATAACGACGCACCAGACCGGCGGGCAACTCCTTCACGATCCTCTCACGCTTCTCAAGGGCCGTATCAACCGTCCCCTGCAACCCGTCCATGGCCTCCTGCCGTTCCCGACGGTCGACGTCGGTGGTGGCCTGCAGCGTCTCCAACTCGCCGGTGCGGGCGTTGATCCCCCCCTGCAGTTCCTCCAGCTGGGCCGTCTTCTGGAGGATCTGCTCCTCCAGCTCGGCAGCCTGTTTACGGGCCATAGCAATCTCGCGCCCAACAGCCTGAAACTCCTTGTTGGTGCGGATCTCCTTCATGTTGCCCTCGGAACGTCTGATATTATCCTGCTCAGCCTGCAGGGCAATCTCAAGTTCCCGCTTCATCTGTTCGATAGCCGCCAGACGGGCCTGTTCATCGGCCAGGGCCCCATGGAGCGTGGCCACTCCCGCCTCAAGCCCGGTGATGGCCGCCTGATGTACGGCCTGCTCCGCCCTGGTCAGGTCAATGGCCGTATCGATCTCCTGCAACTCCTCCAGCAACAGCAGTTTCTTCTTCAAAACCGTCTCCTCCCGGGATGCCTCTGCTCCCTTACTGTACCTTCTCCCACTTCCCGCTACGTTTACACTGCTATCTCAGCTGGAAGGGATCCCGCTCCCCCTCCGCAGCCAACACTTCAACGTCGTAGCCGGCAGCTGCCAGGGCCTCCTGCAAAAACCGCTGCACCCCTGGCACCATCAGCTGCTCGGTGGCAAAATGGCCGGCATCCAGCAGGGCGATGCCGTTCGCCTCCGCCTCCCTCGCCTGATGATAGCTGCAATCGCCGGTCAGCAGCAGATCCGCGCCTGCCCGCACCGCATCCGGCAGCAGAGAGGCCCCGCTGCCGCTGCAGAGGGCCACCGTACGGATCTGCCGCCCTGGATCGCCCACCAACCGCACCAGACCGGCATGAAGGCGCTCCCGCACCATATCGCTCAGGATGGCAAGGGGGCAGGGCTCCGGCAGACGGCCGATCCGTCCCAACCCCTGAGGTAAGGCCTCATTGAGCACCGGGTAACAGTCAATGGCAGGCTCCTCGTAGGGGTGCACCGCCTTGATAGCCGCGATGGCCCCGGTGAGCTGATCCTGGTGGATCAACACCTCCAGACGGCGTTCCGCAACCCGCTCCAACCTGCCGATACGGCCGATGGCAGGCTGCGCGCCGGGCAGTGGGGTGAAGGTCCCCTCTCCCGGTGCGGCAAAACTGCAATCCCGATAGGCGCCCACGGCGAAGAGAGAGTCGGCAAGGGCCCGGCGGAGCATTTCGAGGTGGGTCTCGGGGGTAAAGACCACCAGCTTGACCAAGGTGGAACGGCCCGTCACCCTGAGGGGACGGAGGTCCTGCAACCCCAGCCGAGCTGCCAGCAGATCGTTTAAGCCGTCAGCGGCTATGTCGTAATTGGTGTGCATCGCCAGCACAGCCAGGTTATGGTTGACGGCCCGCAGCAGCAACCGGCCGGTGGGTGATGCGGTGGTGAGTTGGCGCAGCGGTTTGAAGATGAGCGGATGATGGGTGATCAGCAGCTGACACGCCCGTTGCCGCGCCTCGTCCAGGACTGCAGAGAGCGGATCCAGGGCGACCAGGATACGCTCCACCTCACTAGCCGGATCCCCCAGCTGCAGACCGACGTTATCCCACTCCTCGGCTTTGGCGAAGGGATATTTTTTGTTAATAATTCCAGCTATGTCTGAAACTCTGGCCAACTTCATCAACAAGAAACAAAAAGAGTGCAGCTTGTAGGCATGCACTCTGGTACGGCTGTAGGCGAGGCTGGTCGCGTGCTCGGTGACCGCATCCGGTCTGATCCCCTGACGTTGAAAAGATATGGTGGGCCCACCAGGACTCGAACCTGGGACCAACCGGTTATGAGCCGGTGGCTCTAGCCAACTGAGCTATAGGCCCGTCGAAATTATAAAGGTACCGGAACTTGCGCGTTACTGTCAAGTCATTCCGGCGCTGCCCTATCAGGCACGGCTTATGAAGCGGGCATCACGGGTATCCACCTTTACCCTGACCCCGCTTTCCAGATACGGAGGGACCTTGATCCTGAGGCCGGTCTCCAGCAGGGCGTCCTTGGTCTCGGCCGTCGCGGTTGCGTTCTTGATCACCGGCGCCGTCTCGGTCACGGTCAGTTCCACCGTGAGCGGCAGCTCTACCGCCACCATCCGCCCCTCGAAAAGCCCCAGGGTCACCTCGGTACCCTCCAGTAGATAGGGGGCCAACGGCGTGAAACCCTCCTCACCCATCTCAAACTGTTCATAGGTCTCCAGGTCCATAAAGACCCCGCCGCTGCCATCGGCATAGAGGAACTGCCCCTTATGCCGTTCGTAATCGGCCTCATCCACCTTGTCGCCTGAGCGGAAGGTCCGATCAAGGACCTGGTTGGTCAACAGGTTGCGATAACGGGTCTTGACCATGGTGTTTGCCCCACGGGCGGAAGGGGACTGGAAGGTCACATCCAGGATCAGACAGGGGGCGGCGTCGAGCTGGATAACCAGTCCGCGCTTGAAATCAGAGGTGGTCAGCATGAAAAGGCTCCTTGCAGTATCTTACCTGCAGACTGCAACGAGCTGCAGTCCTTCATACGGTGACGGGCGCCCCGCCGGGACGAAAACCGACGGGACGCCCGCGCATCAGGCGTTGCCGTGTTTTACCCGCTCGGCCTTTCTAAGCAGGGTCGTGGCCACAGGATGATTGTTGTTCTCGGCATAGAGGGAGGCGGTGTTGCCGGTTTTCGTCTTGGCGCGGGGGTCTGCCCCGGCCTCAAGCAGCAGCTGCACCGTTTTGTTGCAGCCATAGATGGCGGCCAGCATCAGCGGGGTATGCCCTTCCCGATCCCGTGAGTCCACCTCGGCCCCCTTTTCAAGCAGCATCCTGGCTATCTCGGTCTGACCGTTGGCAGCGGCATAATGCAGGGCGGTCTTGCCTTTATCACTGGAGGCCGTGATATCCGCGCCGCGCCGGAGCAGATCCTGCACCGACTCGACCCGCCCCTCCTTGGATGCGGTGATCAGCTGGGTGTGGCCATTACGATCCTTGGCATTGACATTCTCCATTGCTGCCTCCTCCTGTGCGTGTAATCTTTGTCCGGGGAAATGACGCAGGGCCTGAAAACCTGGGGAGCTGCCGGTTCTGCACGATACGGGGGATACTGCCGGGATACCGGGGGGGCCATCGTATAAGCTGCCGCCGCAGAGGGGATGGGCCTCTCCGGCTACCAACCGTATGCTGTCAACCACCTGATCCGCCATAACCACCTGCCGGCTTCCGGAGTATCCTGCACGGTTTTCTATGTACCACATAACGCGCACCTTGGCTACGGAAAGCTGACTATTCCGTTTCATTCTTGCAACCGGACCGGGCGACGCCTATAATGCGCCAACCATGCGGATCAAGAGTACAACCTTCATAAAAAGCGCCGTTAAACCGGCCGATTACCCTCCGCCCTCGCTGCCAGAGGTCGCCTTTGCCGGCCGGTCGAATGTGGGCAAATCCTCCCTGATCAACGTGCTGGTGGAACGCAAAGGGCTGGTCAGGACCAGCGCAACCCCCGGCCGTACCCAGCTCATCAACTTCTTTCAGGTCACTGGCGACGATATGGCCCTCAATCTGGTAGACCTGCCGGGTTACGGCTACGCCCGGGTGCCGCTGGAGGTGAAGCGCCAGTGGGGACCGATGATGGAACGCTACCTGTCGGGACGGGATACCCTGCAGGCCGTGGTGCTGATACTGGATATCCGCCGCATACCCTCGGATGACGACCTGCAGATGTTGGCCTGGCTGCATACCTACGGCCGCCAGCCGATCATCGTACTGACCAAATGCGACAAGGTCACCAAAAATGAGCTGGCCCGGCAAACCGCCGCCATCGCCGGCCGGTTGCAGATGGACCGTGCGCTGCTGCTGCACTTCTCCGCCCTCTCCCGGGAGGGGCGTGACGGGGTCTGGGCGGAGGTCAGGAGGGCAGTTGAGGAGGATGAGCGCCATGCAGCCGCAGACCATGCCTGATCTACAGCAGAGCCGCGACCACCGCCGGATCCCAATCCGCAAGGTGGGGGTAAAGAACATCTCCTACCCGATCGTGGTCCAGGATAAGCGGCATACACTGCAGCACACCGTGGCACGGGTGGATATGTACGTGGACCTGCCGCATCAGTTCAAGGGGACCCACATGAGCCGCTTCGTGGAGATCCTGAACCGGCATCGGGAACAGATCGCCCTGGACCGGCTGGAGGAGATCCTGCAGGAGATGCGTCAGCGGCTCGGGGCCGCCACCGCCCATCTGCGGGTGGAGTTCCCGTACTTCATCGACAAGGCGGCGCCGGTCTCCAAGGCCCGGAGCCTGATGGAGTACCCCTGCGCCTTTGACGCCTCTCTGGCTGGCGACCACCTGGACTTCGTGCTGGAGGTGAAGGTGCCGGTCACCTCCCTCTGCCCCTGCAGCAAGGAACTCTCTCGCTTCGGCGCCCACAACCAGCGCAGCATCATGACCGTCAAGGTGCGGTATCGCGATTTTCTCTGGATCGAAGACCTGGTGGAGCTGATGGAACAGTGTGGCAGCAGCCCTCTTTACGCCCTGCTCAAGCGGGCCGATGAGAAGCAGGTCACCGAGCAGGCCTACCTGAACCCCCGCTTTGTCGAAGATATGGTGCGGGAGGCCTACCTGCGGCTGGCGGCGTTGGAACAGGTCACCTGGTTTTCAGTGGAGGCGGAGAACTTCGAGTCGATCCATAACCACTCGGCCTACGCCGCAGTGGAACTGGACCGGCGAGATGACCGGCAGACAGCCGGCACCGTGCAGCCGTGAAACCGACCCTGGTCATGGCGGCCGTTCCCCGCGAGCTGGAGATACTGTCGCATTCCCTGGAGGGGGGCTGCACCGGCGGGCAGGGGGTATTCCCCACCATCGAGGGTTTTTTGGGGGAGACCCGGCTGATCTGCTGCGCCGGCGGCGTGGGGAAGGCCAATGCCGCTGCTGCCGCCGCCGCCCTGCTGGAGCGACACCGTCCGGGGCTGGTCATCGTGACCGGCTGCGGCGGCGCCTACCCCGGCAGCGGCCTTGCGGTGGGCGACCTGGCCGTGGCCAGCGACGAACTGTTCGCCGATGAAGGGGTGGCCACGCCGTCCGGCTGGCTGGACCTGAAGGCCATGGGGCTGCCGCTGGTCACCCGGAGGGGACGTCAGTATTTCAACCGCATCCCCCTGTCGCGCCATGGGGCTGAGAAGGCGATGCAGCTGGCTGCAAACCACGGCGTCCGCCTGGCACGGGGCTCTTTTCTGACCGTCTCGACCTGCAGCGGCGCCCTGTCCCGCGGCCTGGAGCTGGCGCAGCGGTACCAGGCGATCTGCGAAAACATGGAAGGCGCGGCGGTGGCCCTGGTGGCCCTGCGCTACGGCATCCCCTGCCTGGAGATACGTGGCATCAGCAATCTCGTGGAAGACCGTGACCTCGCCCGCTGGGACCTGCCACGGGCCATGGAGACGGCCCAGCGTTTCGTGCTCAAAATCGTTGAGGACCTGCAGCGCCCGTCCCCCCGAGTGGACGGGTCCACCCCAGCTGTGCCGGAGGAGCCGGACCATGACCCTGCTTGACGAGATTCTGCGCCACAACATCACCTTTACCCGCCCCAACGCCTTTCCGCCCCTCTCCAAGTCCCCCCGGCGGCAGTTGGCCATCTTCACCTGCATGGATACAAGGCTGGTGGATTTCCTTGAGCCGGCCATGGGGATCACCCGGGGCGACGCCAAGATCATCAAGAACGCCGGCAATACCATCGTCGACCCCCATCAGGGGGGGGTAATCCGCAGTCTGGTGGTGGCGATCTATGAGCTGGGGGTTGAGGAGGTGATTGTCATCGGCCACAAGGACTGCGGCATGTCCAGCGTTGATGGCGAAAGTCTGCGGGCCAAGATGCTGGCACGGGGCGTGGCCGCCCAGGAGATCAACCGGCTGATACCGGACCTGGCCCAATGGGTCGGGGCCTTTTCCCACCCGCGGGAAAACGTGGAACGGGTAGTGGGCATCCTGCGTACCAATCCGCTCCTGCCGAACGACGTGCCGATTCACGGGCTGCTGTTCTGCCCCGACGACGGCAGCCTGGAACTGGTGACCTGCGGCTACAGCGACGCAGGTCGTTAACGCTCACCAAAGATCGCCGTCCCCACCCGCACCAGGGTGGCCCCCTCCGCGATGGCCACCTCGAAATCACCAGACATCCCCATGGAAAGCTCGTCCATGGTCACCCCCGGAATTGCGGCGGCCCTTATCTGCTCTGCCAGCAGGCGCAATCCGCGAAAAAAAGGACGCGCCCCTTCCGGATCATCAAAAAAGGGGGGCATGGTCATCAACCCCCGCACCCGCAGATGGGGAAGCTGCGCCACCTGCCGGACCAGGGCCAGCGCCTCCTCAGTGCTGGTGCCCGATTTGGTGGCCTCCTGGGCGACATTTACCTGCACCAGCAGGTCGCAGCAACCGCCAAGCTCTCCCCACTGCCGGCTGATCTCTGCCGCCAGCGAGAGCCGGTCAACAGAATGGATCAGGCTGACCAGACCGGCCAGGTACTTCACTTTGTTGCTCTGCAGATGGCCGATGAAATGCCATTCGACCGGCGATCTGACAGCTGCCGACTTGGCCGCCAACTCCTGGACGTAATTTTCGCCGAACAGCTGCTGACCAGCCTGGAAGGCGGCCTCAACATCCTGGGCCGGCCTGGTCTTGGAGACCGCCACCAGCCGGACGGAGGCCGGGTCACGGCCGGCCAGCTCGGCGGCCTGCCCGATACGCTGCCGGACAGCGTCCAGATGTTCGGCAATGGCCGTCATGGTGTGAGCGCCCCCAGCTGCTGCAAGGTTTCGTACAGTTCACAGGTGGGCAGCCCCACCACATTGGTATAGGATCCGCGGATCTCCCGCACGAAGTGGGCCGCCCCTCCCTGAATGGCGTAGGCGCCAGCCTTGTCCAGCGGGCAGCCGCTGGCCACGTACCGTTCGATCTCCTCCGCCCTGAGTACGGCAAACTGCACCACCGTTCGCACCACCCGGCAGATGGCGACATCCTCCAGACGGTCCAGCACGCAATAGGCGGTGACCACCTCGTGACTGCGCCCCGAGAGGGAGGCCAGCATCCGGCAGGCGTCATCGCCGTCCTTCGGTTTCCCCATGATCCCGCCATCCAGCGCCACAATGGTATCGGCGCCGATGAAAAACCGCCCCGCCTGCTCCCGCCCGGCCGCGGTCCGGGCCTTTCCCTCGGCCAGACGCAGGGCATGGGGGATCGCCTCCTCGCCGGGCAGCGGCTCCTCCGGGATATCGGCCGGGGCCACCCTGAACGGAATCCCGGCCAGCGCCAGCAGTTCGGCTCGGCGGGGAGAGGCGGAAGCCAGGATGATACACGGCTCAGCGGCCATCGCGCCTGCGCTCCTGTTCCCTACGCTGTGCCTCTTCCAAGGCCGCCCAGTGGGCCTTCCAGTCCTTCTTCTTCACCCTATTCAGCACGAAGACGCCGGGGACGATCACCAGACCGAAGAAGATATTCATGGAGTTGGTGGTTACCAGGCCGTAGACCAGGGAGGCGATCCCCATCAGCAGCAGCGCCGCCTCCAGAGAAAACAGGCGTCCCAGCAGCGATGCCTCCTGACGTTCCTTTGCCTCATCATGCTGCATGGGTCTGCTCCTTCCAGGGGAAGATTTTGCCGGGGTTCAGGATATTGTTGGGGTCCAGCGCCAGCTTGATCGCCTGCATGGCGGCGATCTGGGCCGGATTCAGTTCCAACTCAATGTACGGCTGCTTGGCCAGCCCCACCCCATGTTCGCCCGACATGGTGCCGTACAGATCGAGGGCGGCCTGAAAGATCTCCTTGATCGCCTCGTGGGCCTTCTCCTCCTGGCCGGGAATCTCCTTGTCGATCATCACGTTGACATGGATGTTGCCGTCTCCGGCATGACCAAAGTTGACGATCGGGATGGCGTAATTCTGCTGGATACGTTCGATGCGCCGGATCACCTCCGGCACCTTGCTGCGGGGCACCACGATATCCTCGTTGAATTTGGTCGGATTGACGTCCCGCAGCGAGGGGGACACCAGCCGCCGCACCCGCCACAGCGCCTCGGACTCGGCATTGTCCCTGGCCACCGTGCACTGCACCAGCCCCAACGGCGCAATCAGTTCCTGTATGCGGACGGCCTGTTTCTCGATCAGCTCACGATCGCCATCCACCTCGATCAAGAGCACCGCCCGCCCTTCCGGCGGGATTCCCAGACTGAAACGCTTTTCCACGCACTGCAGGGTGGCGTAGTCCATGAATTCCAGGGTGGTGGGGATGATCTTGTTGCCGATAATGGTGGAGACCGCCTTGGCCGCGCCATCGATGGAATCGAAGATGGTCAGCATGGTCTTTTTTGCCTCGGGCAAGGGCAGGAGCTTAAAGATGATCTTGGTGATCACCCCCAGGGTCCCCTCGCTGCCGCACAAAAGGCGGGTGAGATCGTAGCCCACCACCGCCTTGTAGGTCTCAGTGCCGGTGCGGATGATCGCGCCGGAGGGCAGTACCACCTCCAGCCCCATCACGAAGTCGCGGGTCACCCCGTACTTCACGCAGCGCGGACCGCCGGCGTTTTCGGCCACGTTCCCCCCCAGGGTGGAAAACTTGAGCGAGGCCGGATCAGGGGGGTAGAACAGCCCCAGCTTCTCCACGGCGATCTGAAACTCCTCGGTCACCACTCCCGGTTCCACCTCGGCGATCAGATTTTCCGTGTCGATCCGCAGGATCCGGTTCATCCGGGTGGTGACCAGCACCACGCCGCCGGCCTTGGGCAGAGCGCCGCCGGTGAAACCGCTGCCGGCGCCGCGGGGGAAGACCGGGAAACGCTTGGCATTGGCCAGCTTCAAGACCTCGGCCACCTCCTGCGGGTTGGCCGGATGGACCACCGCATCGGGCAGAAACTCCATCTGGGTGGCGTCATAGCCGTAACAGATCAGATCCTGCCTGTCGGTGGCGATATTCTCCGGGCCCACAATGGCCCGCAGCTGTTCGATGATGAGGGGAGACAGCATAGCCGGTTCCTCGCAATCCTTAAGTACTGGCCGAGATTACCCGATTCACCGCAGGAAAGGCAAGGGAAACGGGGCGCGATTCCCTGTTGCCTGTTACGCCCCCTTCCCGTAAGATAGGCCAGCCTTCACCCACCGGAGCCACCATGATCACGCTGGTCATCACCGATATTCCTCGCATCGCCGCCCTGTTCGAGCGGCTCCCGGTCCCCGGGGACCAGCCGGTGGTGGTGGGCGAGATCCACCGTGGCATCGAGGAGCTGGAACGGCTGAAACCTGAGCTGATCATCATCCAGAACCACCTCTCCGGACTTTCCGCCGACATCCTGCTCAAACATTTGAGATCGCGCCTGGGCAGACGCAAGGCCCGCTTCGCCCTGATCTCCCCAGCGGAACATCTGGACCCCGAACTAACGGCCCGTTTTGCGGCCATCCTCGATCCAACCCTGGCCGACGAACACCTGGAACAGGCAGTGACCGCCCTCCTCCTCGCCCCTGCACCGGCGCCTTCCGACAACGGCCAGCCGCCCAGCGTCATACCGGCGCTGCAGCAGCCCTCCCTGCCAGAGGGGGCGCCACCCCAGATCCAGGCGCCGCCCGAGACCGTTGACGGGCCACCCCGCGCCACGGTGGCCCCGTCCATCCCCCCCGGTCTGGCCGGCCTGAACAGCCCGACTGACGAGACGGTCCCCGCACCGGGCACCTACGAACGCCCAGGCCGCCCGAACCGGGCCATCATCTCGGCCTTCAGCCGGCACCTCGACCATACCGCGGAGGAGCTCAGACCGCAGCCCGCCCGCCTGCCGGCGGAGGAGGAAGCACCGGACATCCGGGAGCTGCAGCAGGAACCGCCGTTCCCTGCGCCGGTATCCGGCCAGGGCCGCTCCCTCCGCCGTCCCGCACTCTGGCTCTCCCTCGCCATGGTGGCCCTGGTGGTTGCCATCACCTGGATCCAGCAGCGTCCACGCCCCGTACCGCCCGTGACCATCGAACGGCCGCCCCCGGCAACGGTCCCAGCCGGCGTACGGCAGCCCCCGACGACCACCGCAGCCGCCGGTCCGGGACCCTTCCCCTCCCACGGCAGCGGACGCCCCAAGGCCCTTCCGTCGTTCATCCCCCGCTCGGGCCTCGACCCGGCATACGGCAAGGAGAACCCCGGCTGGGCGCGCTATCAGGGCGTAGCCAACGAATTTCGGGTATTCAGGGGGAAAGACGGCGCCATACAGGCGCTGCAGGTGATCGACCGCAGCGGCGCCGGCATCCAGGACAGCTTCTACGCCGCCGTGCTGAAGGAACTTGCCGGTGCCACCACCATGCGGGCGACCTCCTCCCTCATCAAGGAGGGGTACGAAATCCGCCGCGGCATGGTGGGTGGCCTCGATCTGGTACAGTACCGGGATGCCCAGGGGGGACGTCTGCGGGGGTTTGTGGTCAGCTGGCCCTGACCGTCTCTTCCAGACGGCAGTTTTGGCAAAGCGAACGGGCGACCTTTGTGCATCGGGTCGCCCGTTTCGCGTCTGCGGTGCGCGCAGTAGACTATCGGGCAGAGAGTTTCAGATAACAGTCGGCCCGATGGAGGGTCGCCTCAGCCAGGAGGGGGGATTGGGGATACCGTTCGATGAAGCGGTCGAACTGCGCCACCGCCTCGCTGCAGTCGCCCCGCTTGAGGGAGGCCAGGGCGGCGGCATAGCCTGCCTGTTCGGGGTCCGCCTGACGGGGGGGGGTGACATCGCCCTGCACCGCCGGTGCAGGGCGCGCTCCCCCGTGGCGCCGTTTGGCCGCAGCAGTCGTCCGGCGGCGATGACGGGCCATCACCGGCACCCGCAGCCGTTCACCCGGATAGATGAGACGTGGATTTCTGATCCTGTTAAAGAGCAGTATCTGGGGGTAGTAGGAACCCCGACCGGCATAACGTCTGGCCAGGTGCGACAGGGTATCCCCCTTCTTCACCATGACCACCCTGACGAGAACGCCGTCAGGGGCCGGTTGCTCCCCCGGGGCAAGGAGACGGGGCTGATAGAGGAGCTCTTCCCCCCAGGCGGGAGCGGTCAGGAACGAGATGGCCAGGAGGCCGATCAGAAGACGCATATCAGTACCTGTTCCCCAGCTGATCTTCATACGACAGGGTACTCTTTACCTGAATACCGGTGCCGACACCGGTGCCGGGCCTGACCCGGAACGATGCCTTGACCACCCGCTTCTCGCCGGCCCCCAGCTCATGAAGCTGCCAGTCCGCGCCGTTTCGTCCCCCTATCGTCCCTGGGGCGGGATCGGAGGCCACCAGTTCAAGCTGTGCCGGCCATGATGCCCGCAGCAGCACCCCTTTGGCCAGATTCGACCCCAGGTTGTGTACCACCAGATCAACGGTCTGCAGTTCACCCGGCACCAGCAGCCCGCCATGCCCTTTCAGGGCCAGCTGCAGCACCGGCCGGGAGAAGGCCAAACGAGCATTGGCGACGGCTGCCGCACCCTGGTCGGATTCGGGTGCAACACGCAGATCGACCCCCACCTCGGAGCCATCCTGGACCGTACCGTTGGTGGCCACTTCCAGCAGCAGCGCAGCCTCTTCCTTGGGTCCCAGGGGGCCGATCGTCGTCACTGCAGGTTCGTCGGGTTGCCGCAGGCCATCGCGGTTCAGGTCCTGATACACGGTCACCTTCTGTGCGGACGGTGCGCTTGCCACCACGCTAAACCGCTCACGCTGGTTACCGTTATTGACCACCGTCACCGGCAGGACGACGGTCTGGCCCGGGATCACCACCACCCGCTTGGTGGTCAGCCGCACCGAGACGGCACTTACCGGCTTGACGGAGATGGCAGCGGCGTGGAAGGTGGCCATCTCCTTCAAGGGCTCGTCCAGGATATCGGCCCGGACCACCAGCTCCTCACGGGCCAGTGCCTCCTCCTTCACCTTGAAACGGACCACAAAGTCGCGGCTCTCCCCCGACTTGAGCGCTATCCCGTCCTGCACCAGGGCCGCCTGCATCTCCTGACGGAAACCGGCGGCATTGACCGGCTCGTACTGGGGCGGGTAGTTGAGGCGCAGACTGACATCACCGGCAGCAAGGGTGCCCAGATTGAGCAGCGTCACCCGGTAGGTAACCAGCTCACCCGGCGCGGCTTCCGTCCTGTCCGCCTTGACCATGGCCCGCAGGAGCGGCGCCGAGGCCACCAGCGAGATCTCCCGGCTCTGGGAACTGTCGCCGGAGAGGCGGGAGGCGGCCCTGACCGGATAGGTGATCCGCAGCCCGTCGATGGCGGAGGCCGGTATGGTCAGCTGGAGACGCCCCTTGAAGCCCTCTCCCGGGGCCAGCAGGGGGGTCTGGTTGAGGGCCTGTTCCGGTGCGGTCACCGCCACGAAACGGGCATTGTACTCGGCGGGAAAAGCGGAGGCCAGGTAGAAGCTGTCACTGCCGTTGCCACGGTTTACCAGCTCGAACGGTATGACGGTGGTATGGGCCACCTGCACCGCTGTCTTAGGGGGCTGCAGGGTAAAATCGAAGGCGGCGTACTGGGCCACCTCAAAGGAGAGGACCTGGGCGTTCTCGGCAACCTGTTCCCCATGTGGCTTCGGCAGTGAGGCGACATGCGGCTCCGCCACACCCAGTTCCTTCAGCCGCGCTGCTGCGCGCCGGGCAGCCGGAGTCCCGGGAAACCGGGTCACGATACGCGTATAGTCGTTGATCGCCTTCGTGCGCAGCGCCTGGCGCCGGGCAGTGACGGCGTTCTTCTTCCGGGGGGCCACCTTCGCCTGGGTCACCTTTGACTTCGGGGCCTTTTCCGCCTGAGCCTTGAGCTTCGCAGCCTTTTCCGCCTGGGCCTTCTCCTGTGCCGCCTGTGCCGCCTGTGCCGCTGCCAGACGCTGCACCTCCGCCTCCCTGGCCTTCCGCGCTGCTTCGGCCTTGAGCTTCGCCTGTTCTTCCGCCTGAGCCTTGAGCTTCGCAGCCTTCTCCGCTTGGGCCTTCTCCGCTTGGGCCTTCTCCGCTTGGGCCTTTTCCTGTGCCGCCTGTGCCGCTGCCAGACGCTGCACCTCCGCCTCCCTGGCCTTCCGCGCTGCTTCGGCCTTGAGCTTCGCCTGTTCTTCCGCCTGGGCCTTCTCGTTGGCCGCCGGTTGCGATGCAAGAGTCTGTGAGGCTGTCCCCATCCCTTTTGGAGTGCCACCGGCGTTCTTCTCGTACTGATCGGCAAGGGAGAGCAGCTCGGCGTCAACAGTATTCTTCAGGGGATTGTCAGGGTATTCATGGTTGAACTGAGCCATATAGCGGGCTGCCTGGTCACGGTTGCCGGCCTTGTAGTAGGAACGGGCCAGCCAGAACAGGGTCATGTCCCGCAGGGGGGTATCGGGGTGTTTCTGCAGAACCTCATTGAGGCGGGCGACGGCGGCGGGGTAATCCTTTTGCTGATAGGCGTTGAAACCGGCCAGGAACATCTGGGAATCACCGGTTTCCTGGGCGCCGGCCAAAGGTGCGATGAGCAGGACCATGCAAGCCAGTCCGGCGGCGATTGTCGCCAAGCGGCGACAGGTCTTAAGCATCTTCACAGGAACACCCTTTCCCCGGTCAACAGGGCGACGTTGATAACTGCTAAGAAATACTGGCATAAAATGCTGTATTCCATAGCACCTTCGCCGTCCCTTGTCAACCGGGGAAAGCAGACCGGCAGGCCGTTTCAGCGGATATGATCCTCGGGATAGGCGCCAATTTTATGGATGCTCAGGTCAGGACCGGCATACTCGTCTTCGGCGTTCAGGCGGATCCCGATGGTCTTGGCTAGCAGGCCGTAGACCAGAAAGCTGCAGAGCAGGGCGAACAAGACCGCCACCAGGGAACCTGCCAGTTGGGAGATAAAACTGACCCCCCCCATGCCGCCCAGGCATCTCTGACCGAAGATCCCGGCGGCGATGCCCCCCCAGGTACCGATCACACCATGCAGGGGCCAGACCCCCAGGACATCGTCAATCTTCAGTTTCTCCTGCTCGATATGAAAACCGTAGACAAAGATGACTGCGGCAATGGCCCCGGTCAGCAGCGCCCCCAGGGGGTGCATCAGGTCACTGCCGGCGCAGACGGCGATCAGCCCGGCCAAGGCCCCGTTATGGATAAAACCGGGGTCGTTCTTGCCAGCCACCAGGGCCGCCAGTATCCCGCCCACCATGGCCATCAGCGAGTTCACCGCCACCAGCCCGGATATCTTGTCCAGATTGCCGGCGCTCATCACGTTGAAGCCAAACCAGCCGACGGCCAGGATCCAGGAACCGAGGGCCAGAAAGGGGATATTGCTGATCGGCAGCGGGTGTGATTTTCCCTGACTGTAGCGCCCCTTGCGGGCCCCCAGCAGCAGCACCGCCGGCAGGGCGATCCAGCCGCCGATGGAGTGGACCACCACCGAGCCGGCATAGTCGTGAAACTCCAGCCCGCCGATCGACTTGAAGAGCCCCTGCAGGAGCGAGGCGTTCTGACCCCAGATCAGGGACTCGAACAGGGGGTAGCAGAGGCCGGCGAAGATCCCGCCGGCGATCACCTGGGGCCAAAACTTCGCCCGCTCGGCGATACCGCCGGAAATGATGGCCGGGATGCAGGCGGCAAAGCAGAGCAGGAAGAAGTAGTGCACCAGGTTATACCCCATGGCCCCCTGCATCAGTTCATCGGCCGGCCGGAAGAAGGAGATGCCGTAGGCCAGAGGAAAGCCGATCAGGAAGTAGACCACCGTGGAGACCGCCCAGTCGGTAAGGATCTTGACAAAGGCGTTCACCTGACTCTTTTTGCGGACGCTGCCCACCTCCAGAAAGGCGAACCCGGCGTGCATGGCAAAGACCATGACCGCGCCAAGCATCAAAAACAGCACATCTCCACTCTGCTTCAAGGTGGTAAGCGTGGACACCGACTCCATGGCGGTCGCCTCCGTGATAAAAAAATTGGCTGCAGTGCCTTTTTTGCAGCAGCGGTTCAGCACAAGCAATATCGCGGCCAATCTGCATTTTCACGTTAACCAGTTGAAAAACAAGGCATCAGCACAAAAAACGTTCACGACATGCTGCCTATTTTTTAGACTCTGTTGCCTCATCTTTAGACAGAGCTCCCCTCTTTCTTTTGCAGCATAGGGGCGCTACAATAACTGGATGGAACTGCTTGACTCCCTCCGCACCTTTCCCACCACCCCCGGTGTCTACCGGATGCTCGACGCCGACGGCACCGTGCTCTACGTCGGCAAGGCCCGCAACCTGCGCCAGCGGGTCAGGAACTACTTCGGCGCCGGCACCGACAGCCGCCCGCAGGTGCGGTTCCTGATGGCACGGGTGACCGAGATCCACTTCACCGTCACCGATACGGAAAAAGAGGCGTTGCTGCTGGAAAACACCCTGATCAAGCAGCTGAAACCCCGCTACAATCTGAGCCTCAAGGATGACAAGACCTATTTTTCACTCCGCATCGATCTGAAGGAATCATTTCCCCGCTTCACGGTAATCCGCAAGGTCCCCCGCGACGGTGCCCGCTACTTTGGCCCCTACGTGTCGGCGGCGGCGGCCCGCGAGGTGCTGCGCCAGCTGCAGCGGATGTTTCCGCTGCGCCATTATCCGCTCAAAAGCTGCATGAACCGCTCCCGCCCCTGTCTGTACCACCAGATCGGCCAATGCAGCGCCCCCTGTCGGGGCACGATCACGGCAGAGGCCTACGCCACCCTGGTGAATGGGGCGGTGCTGTTTCTCGAAGGGAAAAACCGGGAGCTGGTGGAGCGTTTCCGCCTGCGGATGCAGGAAGCGGCGGCGGCGGAACGGTACGAAGAGGCGGCGCGCTGGCGTGATCTGCTGAAGGCGCTTGCTACCACCCTGGAACACCAGAAGGTGGTGAGCCGCGGCGGTGACAGCGACGTCCTCGGGCTGGCCCGCGACGATGAACGGCTGGCCGTGGCGCTGCTGTTCGTGCGGGGTGGCACCCTGTCCGGCAGCAGCGTACTGCACGGCCTCGGCGCACTGGAAGACGCCGACGCCCTGTCCGGTTTCATCCAGCAGTACTATGCGCAAGGCGCCGACATCCCTGACGAGCTGTTACTACCCGAGGATCTGGCGGACCACGCCATCATCGAGGCGTGGCTGGGCGACCTGAAAGGCAGAAAGGTACGGCTGCACCGGCCACAGCGGGGAGAGAAGGCGGCGTTGGTCGAATTGGCGATACGCAACGCCCAGGCGGCGCTCCTGGAAAAGGGCGCCCGTGAACGGTCGACGGCCACCACGCTCGAGGAGCTCCAGCAGCGGCTCCTGCTGCCGGCACTGCCGCGGCGTATCGAATGTTATGACATCTCGACCCTGCAGGGGCGGCACTCCGTCGGCAGCGGGGTGGCCTTCCTGGACGGCGTTCCGGACAAGGCCCGCTACCGACGCTACCGGATCAGGGAGATTGCAGGGCAGGATGACTTCGCCATGCTGCAGGAGGTCTTCAGCAGACGCTTCAGTCCGGAGCGGATAGCGCAATGGGGGGTACCGGATCTGGTGGTGGTGGACGGCGGCATCGGCCAACTGAACAGCGCCCTGTCCGCCTTGGCTGAGCTGGGGATGACCGGCAGGTGTGCCGTGGTCTCCCTGGCCAAAAGCCGGGTACAGGGGGACGGCAAGGATGTACGGGTGGTGCGGAGCGAGGAGCGGGTCTTTCTGCCGGGACGGCGCAATCCGGTGAGGCTGCGGCAGGATTCGGCGCCGTTGAAGCTCCTGGCCGCCATCCGCGACGAGGCCCACCGCTTTGCGATCGAATATCACCGCAGCCTGCGCGACCGTGCGGCGCTTCACTCGGCACTGCGGGATATCCCCGGTGTCGGCCCCCGCCGGGAGCGGCTCCTGCTCGCCCGCTTCGGGTCGCTTACGGGAATAGGTCAGGCCACAGCCGATGAATTGGCGCAGCTGCCGGGCATCAGCCTGGAGCTGGCCCTCGCCCTCAAACGGCACCTTCCCGCAGATAGCGCAGCACCGCCATAACATCCTCGGGCGGATCGGCGCTGAACTCCAGGTACTGACCACTGACCGGGTGGACAAATCCCAGTACCCGGGCATGCAACGCCTGTCGTCCCAGGCCGCCGATCATCTTTTTAAGCACCAGGTCCTTCAGGTTATTGAAACGACCGCCATCGGGATACAGCGGATCACCCAACAGTGGCATGCCGGCCTCGGTCAGGTGGACCCGGATCTGATGGGTGCGGCCGGTCTCCAGCCGCAGCTGCACCAGGCTGGCGCTGCCAAACCGTTCCAGCACCCGCCAGTTGGTGACGGCCTGCTTTCCCTGGCGGGCCTTGCCCGAGAGACGCAGGCGCTCGGTGGGATGGCGGCCGATGATGCCACTGATCCTGCCGCTGTCTGCGGCCGGCGAACCGTAGACCAGGGCCCAATACAGCCGTTTGATGCTATGGACGCTGAACTGTTCCGCCAGCCCGCGATGCGCCACGTCATGCTTGGCCGCCACCAGCAGGCCGGAGGTGCCCTTATCCAGACGGTGCACGATACCGGGCCGCAGTTCGCCGCCGATCCCGGAGAGATCCGTGCAATGGGCCAGCAGGGCATTCACCAGGGTCCCGAAATCCACCCCCGCCCCCGGATGGACCGTCATGCCCGCCGGCTTATTGATCACGATCAGGTCGTGGTCCTCGTAAACCACCTGCAGCGGAATCGCCTCGGCCTGAGGCGTTGTCGGCACCGGCGGCGGCACCGTCACCGTTACCGCCTCCCCGGCGGCCACCTTATACGATGGCCGCTGCTGCCGGCCATTCACCAGCACCCGCCCTTCCTCAATCAGACGCTGCAAGGCGGAACGGCTGAATGCGGGCAGGCTGCCCGCCAAGAAGGCATCGAGACGCTGGCCAACAGCGTCATCCGGCACCGGTATGTCGTACTGCAGGTCCATCATACAGCCCTCCAAACAGCAGAGACGCACCCGCCTGGGCACGCCCCTGTCAATCAGATCCACGGCAACGACCGGTTACCAGATCGTCGACTCGATCTTGCCGGCCCGCTTGATCAGGATATCCACCAGGGTCAGGTCGAACAGCTGCTCCGGCCCCAGCTCAGGGGCCACCCGGGAATAGAAATGTTGCCGCCCCTCCTCGATCTCCTCACTCAACAGCTCGAAGATATTATCGTTTTTTATCCCCTTCTCCACCTTCTCCTGGTTATAGATCGCCACATCGGAGATGATCGCCCGGGCCAGACGCGCTGCCTGCTCCTTGCTGGTGATGATGTTCATGGGGCACCCCTTCGGAGGTTTAAATGCCAAGCCATCGAAATTGGGGGCACTTTACCGTACTCTTGACACAAAGTAAACCACTTGTAACCCGACCGTTACCGTGGCCGTCCCCCGGAACGAAGGGGCCGGGCATCGTCCGCCTTGGCGGTGACCAGGGTGATCGTCAGGTGATGCCGGTGGCGCACTACCCCCACCGGCACCGGCGCCCCTATCCTGGCAGCGGCCACCAGCCGTTGCAGATGGGCGGGATCTCGCACCTGACTGCCGGCAAAGGAGACAATCAGATCGCCGGACCGGATCCCCCCCTGAGCCGCCGGACCTCCGGGGATCACCTCGGCGACCAGGGCCCCGTCGGTACTCCTCACTCCAAGCCGTTGCAGCTGATCCGCGGGGACCGGTTGAATACTCACCCCCAGCCAGGCCCGGGTCACCTTCCCCGTTGCCACCAGCTGGGTGATGATCGGCTTGGCCATGTTCACCGGGATGGCGAACCCGATCCCCTGACCGGCGGCCACGATGGCGGTATTGATCCCCACCACCTCGCCATGGATATTCAGGAGAGGACCGCCGGAGTTGCCTGGGTTGATGGCGGCATCGGTCTGGATGAAGTTCTCGATCGGCTCGATGCCGACGTTGGAGCGGCCGGTGGCGGAGATCACCCCCACCGTCATGGAGCCTTCAAGGCCGAAGGGGTTGCCGATGGCGATGGCCCACTGCCCCGCCTCAAGACGGTCCGAATCCCCCAGCACCGCCACCGGCAGGTCCCTGGCCCCGATCTTGATCACCGCGATGTCGGTCTTGGCATCCCCGCCCACAATCCGGGCCTGGTACACCTTGTCGTTGGACAGTTTCACCTGGATGCTCGCGGCATCCCGCACCACATGCTCGTTGGTGACGATATAGCCGTCCCGGCTGATGATGAACCCGGAGCCGAGACTCCTGTTTTGCCGCACCTCGGGACCGCCGAAGAACTCCTCGAAAAACGGCGGCAGATCGGGGAGCGGCCGGACAATGGTGCGCCGCCCCACCGTGGAGATGTTCACCACGCAGGGGGTCACCGCACGGGAAACGGCGGTGAAGCCCCGCTGCGCGGTCAGGATATCGGCCGGCACCTCCTGCACCGGCGCCGCCGCCTGACCGCCAGGGCGCTTCGAATTGTAGAAGAGCGGCTCGTCCCGGGACGAGGAGGAACAACCGGCCAGCAGCGCCGCAACGGCGGCGCCCATCAGGAGAAAACGGAGAACGGACGAGAGATGGCGCATCATATTGACAACCTGTTCCGTTAGTTGCTACATGGAAAAATCGGCGGATAAAACAGGGTTAGAGATAATCACTTTTCCGCACGCTGTCAACCGTTCAGCCCCCTACCATACCGTTTTGCAGGAGGTCCCGTGACCGACATCAAGGCCCAGATCAAGGAGTTCCGGATCGGCGAGAAGATCCGCCACCAGCGCCAGCAACGACGCCTCACCCTGCAGGAGCTCTCGGAGCTGACCGGCCTCTCCAAGCCGCTTTTGTCCCAGATCGAGAACGAGCAGGTCATTCCGCCGCTGGCTACCCTGCTCAAGATAGGGCGAGGCCTGAAAGTGGACATCCACTTCTTCTTCGAGGATGAGGGCAACCGCCAGCGGCTGGTGGTGACCCATGGCGATCAGCTACGCCCCGACCTGCAACGCCAGGCGGTCAATGCCGAGCATCGCCCCTACACCTACCACTCCCTGGCGCCGGGGATGCGCCACAAGCATATGGAACCGTTCCTGGTGGAGGTGGAAGACTCCCACTGGGATGACAAGCTGTTCTTGCGGCACGAAGGGGAGGAGGAGTTCCTCTATGTGCTGGAGGGGGAGATCGAGCTGCACTACGATAGCGATATCTACCGGATCACGAGCGGCGACAGCGTCTACTACGACTCAGGCCAGCCCCACGGGTTGGTGTCAGTAGGCAACCAGAAGGCCCGCATTGTGGCGGTGCTGTACTCGAAATAACCACTGGCGTGGTATTCCCCTAGCACCAACGGGCGCCCCGCACAGGGCGCCCGTTTCGCCAATCAGGCCAGCTTGATCACCTCATTGACACATTTGGTAATCCCCACCGCCACCTCACTGATCCGGGTTCCCAACATATAGGCCGGGGTGGTGACGATCCGGTTCTTGGTATCCACCACGAACTCCGTTACCCCGCAGTTCTGATGCCGAGCGCCAGTCTTTTCGATCTCGGCGGCGGTGGCGGCATCGTTGCCGATGGTCAGCGTCGGGCCAGCCGTCTTCCCCAGGACAAGGGCGAGCAGGGTTGGGGCGATGCAGATGGCGCCGATCGGCTTTTGGGCTGCATGGACCTCACGCACCAACCGGGCCACCTCAGAATTCACGCTTGCCGCCGCACCTTTCTGGGCGAAGTCACACAGATTGAGCGCCGCACCGAAACCGCCGGGGAAGATCAGCGCGTCAAGATCGCCGGCCGTGACCTGCTTGATGTCCGTGATGGTGCCGCGTGCGATACGGGCCGACTCCACCAACACCTTACGCCTGGCGCCGGTGGACTCCATGGTGCAATGGTTCACCTCGGCAAGCTCGCTATCGGGGGCCATGCAGACCGCCTCGGCCCCTGCCTGATCAATGGCCAGCAGGGTCAGCACCGCCTCATGGATCTCACTGCCATCCCGCACACCGCATCCCGAAAGTACTACGCCAATCTTCTTGCTCATGCTTTGTTTCCTCCTGCCTCTTGTTGTTCGGTTAAAGCCGTTCTGAGCGCATCGTCAAACGTGGTCAACGGAATCGGCACCAGCTCGCGAATCCGGTTATCGCGACAGATTACCTCGTTCTTCAGCCCTTCGATCAGGGCGATTGCGATGGCCGGCCTGACCGGCGTGACCAGGCCGACCCAATAGGACGATAGCTTGGGCGTCAGCACCGGCACCGGAAGTATCCACAGAAAACGCCCCTCAACCCGGGCAAAACGCTCCATCATCTCACGGTAGGTCAGCACCTCCGGACCGCCGATGTCAAAAGTCTGGCCAACCGTCCGCGGTTCCTCCAGGCAACCGGTAAGATACCCGATCACATCGTTAACCGCAATCGGCTGGTTGCGGGTGGAGACCCAACGGGGCGTGATCATGATCGGCAAACGCCGTACCAGACTGTGTACCATCTCGTAAGAGGCGCCACCGTACCCGATAATCACGGCGGCCCGCAGAAAGGTAGTGTTGAAGCGACCTGACTGCAGGATATGGGCAACCTCAAGCCGACTGGCCAGATGATGGGACAGATTGTCGCCGGTTTCACCCAGGCCGCCCAGGTAGATTACCCGCTGTACGCCGGTCGCTTCGGCGGCAGCCACGAAGTTGCGGGCGGCGCACCGGTCCTGCTCAGCAAAATCCGCCTTGCCCCGCCCCATGGAGTGCACCAGATAGTAGGCTGCGCTAACCCCTGCAAAGGCTGACGGCAAGCTCTCCGGCTGCAGCAGATCGGCCCGTACCTGCTCAGCTTCTGCCGGATGATCGATCGGATGGCGATCCATACAACGCACCCGATACCCGCGCTGCAGCAACTCGCGCACCAGCCGACGCCCGATAAAACCGCCGGCGCCGGTCACCAAAATTATTCCTTCAACACGAGCCGCCATAGATACCCTGCAGTATGCCATAAAATCACTCGCTGGCAAGCCAGCCAATTTATGGCACACTATTAACCATGAACTCCCGACCGGCCCAGCAGATAGCCTGCCAGCAGGTACTCCAGCAAGACAACTCCGTGTTCTCGATGCAATGGACCGACCTGCCGGCCGGACTCCCGCCGTTTTCAGCACATGACCTGCTACAGCGCTACCTGCGGGACATACGACAACTGACCATCGGCCTGATCCGACCGGTCATCTCGGCACAGGGGATATCCTTTTTACTCTGCGGAAGGTGGCCACTGCTCAGTTTCCTCCCCCCCTCGCCAGCCAGCACACCAAAAGGTGACGGCCTGGCGTTGCGAATCTGCGGAGGTCTGCTGGTGCAGCGTGACCAATGTGAACGGGGGGAACTGCTACTGCTCCTGTCGCAGCAAGCCTACGGCGGTCAACGCATCACGCTGCGACTTGCGGATTATTGTCCACTGCTACTCGGCTCATCACAACCATCGCTGTTCAGGCGCTGGTTGTACCGCCTGACTCAATCCACCATGCACCGTCTGGTTACGGTACGTTTTCTGGTCCGCCTGTACCGGGACCTGGCAGGCCCCGCCGCCTGTGTCCGCATCGTCAATATCACTCTGCACAACGGCCGCGAGACCTAGCTGTTTGCAGGAACAATGGCACTGTGATATAGATTTATGTCGACATTCGACAGATACGGAGGCATTACCATGCGCTGGAGCAGTTTCATCCTCATTGCCACCGTTGTAGTCATGTCACCCATGCCCGCCTTAGCAACGGAGAGCAACAGCTGCCTTGCCTGCCATGAAAACCGACAGAAAATGAAAGAATTGGGTTTTGCCCATTTCACCGTGACGCGAGAGGAGGCGGCGGCCCAGACCGGGATGCCGGCCTCCTGCGAGGAGTGCCACCTGGGGAACCCCCGGGCGACCACCACGGCGGCGGCCCACCAGGGGCTGGCCCGGCTGCAGCTGGTGCGCAAGAAGGGGCTGACCGCCGATCGCACCACCCCGCGCCCCTACCCCCTGGCCTACGGCACAAACCTGACAAACCGCCTCTATGTCGCCGTACGACGTGACGGCCAGGTGACCAGGGATGCCGCGGTGGCCGCCATCCAGTGGCAGGATAAGAACGATCAGCTGACCCAGGACTACCCTGAGATGGAACAGACCTGCGGCCGGTGCCATCCCCAGGAGCTGGCCCAGTTCCGCACCAGCGCCATGGGGACCAACGCCAAGCAGAGCCAGTACGCCGGTTGGACCTCCCCGCGGGGGCCCCACAACTGCGGCCCCTGGTTCGCCGGCAACCTGCAGCGGCTGCAGGCAACCACCGGCGTGCCGATCCCGCCGGACAGCGCGGCGGTGAACCAGCGGGCCTGCAACACCTGCCACGTGGGCTGCCTGGACTGCCATTTCAACCCCCAACCCAAGCAGCCCAATAATCCGGCCATCGGCCCCCACAGTTTTGCCAAGACCCCGCCACCCCTTTCCTGCTATGGCAACGGACGGGCCTCCATCTGCCACGCCGGCCCCGAGGACCGGCGCCGGGGCGCCGGCTATTTCGGCGGCTCGTTCTCGTTCCCGGAAGGGGGGCAGCCCGACCTGCACCTGCAGGCCAAAGTGGGCTGTCTGGACTGCCACGAGAGCAGCAAGACCAACCCCGGGCTGGGCCACGGCACCGTGCTGCGCCAGGCCGAGGGTTCCTGCATCCGCTGCCACCGCCGGGAGGTGGAGGGGCATAACGCCTCGCTGCACAAACGGCTGACCTGCGAGGCCTGCCACATCCAGCAGGTGGGCGGCTATCAGGGGACCTACTGGGGGCCGGGCCGCCTGGCGGGGGTGCCAACGCCGTTCTTCAAACATATGGCTTACTACGGCATCATGCCGGAGCCGATCCTGATCCGGGATCAACGGGGCCGTTGGATCCCGGTGAAGCCGTTCCCGATGGCGGCCATGAACCAGGAGAGCGCCCCGTTTACGCCGGGGCTCCACTGGCGTTTTCCGGCCAGCCTGCCGGACAGCGAGCGGACCGATGACGCCTGGGCCTATACCGGCCTTTACGGCGGGATGCCGGACAACAACAAGGCCCTCACCTGGATCCAGCTGGACAAGCTGTCCCACAAGCTGGGGCCGGCCCGCAGCTGCGACTCCTGCCACGGCGATCTGTCAGGCGGCAGCCAAATCCAGAAGGTGACCTGGGAGTACAGCGACGCCGGGGCCGACCCGTTCAAGGGGGAGCATACCGTGGTGGCGACCCGTACCGGCCTGAAGATCAAGGGGATCCAGGCCACCGAGCGGATCGTCCTCGAACCGGGGGCCCAGCTCTCCAGCTTCGCCCCCTGGGTCTATCTGGACGTCTGGGAGGTTGCCGGCGACTTCTCGATCCCGGTGCCCCGCGACAGGGTGGCCTACGCGGCCCTGAAGGCCGACCCGGCCCGGGCCCGGGCCGCAAAGATCATCCACTGACCAGGAGCGACCACCAGACGATGCCCCACGCCGAACTGAACATACCGGAGTCCCTGCCGCTCTACCTGCTGAAAGACATGGTGGCCTTCCCCTACATGGTCTTTCCGGTCTACCTGGAGGAAGGGGGCGCCCTGTTGTTCCGTGAGGCCCAGGAGCAGTACGACGGCTTCATCGCCGTTGCCCTGCAGCGGGACAACCTGGAGGGAGAACCGGAGCTGCGGAGACGGAGCCACGATATCGGCACCGTCTGCAAGGTGACCCAGCTGAAGAAGGTGACCGGTGGCCGCCACAAGATCACCCTGGAGGGGGTGAACCGGATCCGGCTGGGGGAGCTGGAGCAGGGGACGCCCTTTCCCCTGGTGCAGGTGGCGGTGGAGCGGGAGTTCGCCGAAAAGGGGCTGGTCTCAGAGGCGCTGGTGCAGTCCATGATCGGCCTGCTGAAGATATCCCTCTCCTACGGCAAGCCGCTGCCGGACGATGTGATGAAGATGATCGACTATATCGACAACCCGGCCCGCCTGTCGGACCTGGTGGCGCTCTACGTCAACCTGCCCCTGGCCGGGCTGCAGGAGCTGCTGGAGACGATCGACCCGCTGGAGCGGCTGAAGAAGGTTTACATCCACCTGACCAACGAGGTGCAGAAGCTGCAGGTGAACTCTGAGCTCAAGACCGAGGTCAACCGCCGGGTGGGGAAGAACCAGAAGGAGTACCTGCTGCGGGAGCAGATGAAGCAGATCCAGGAGGAGCTGGGGGATGAGGACCCCCGTGCTGCCGACATCAACGAACTGCGGACCAGGATCGAGGAGGCGGGTCTGCCGGATGAGGTGGCCAAGATCGCCGTCAAGGAGCTGAAACGGCTGGAACGGATCAACGCCTCCTCCCCGGAGTACACCGTTTCCCGCACCTACCTGGACTATCTGGCCGGGATGCCCTGGAACGTCTCCACCCAGGACCTGCTGGACATCGTCAAGGCCGAGGAGGTGCTGGACGAGGACCACTACAACCTGAAGAAGGTCAAGGAACGGATCCTGGAGTTCCTGGCGGTCCGTTCCCTGAAGGAGTCGATGAAGGGGCCGGTGCTCTGCTTCGTCGGCCCCCCGGGGGTGGGGAAGACCTCCCTGGGGCGTTCCATCGCCCGGGCCATGGGGCGGAAGTTCGTCCGGGTCTCCCTGGGAGGAGTGCGGGACGAGGCGGAGATCCGCGGTCACCGCCGCACCTACATCGGCGCCCTGCCGGGACGGATCATCAAGGAGATCTTCCGCTGCGGCTCAAACAACCCGGTCTTCATGCTGGACGAGATCGACAAGCTGTCCCACGACTTCCGCGGCGACCCCTCGTCGGCCCTGTTGGAGGTGCTGGACCCGGAGCAGAACTTCTCCTTCCAGGACCACTACCTGGACGTGCCGTTCGACCTCTCGCGGGTACTGTTCATCACCACCGCCAACCAGCTGGACCCGATCCCCGGCCCCTTAAAGGACCGGATGGAGGTGATCCGGCTGGCCGGCTACTCCACCGAGGAGAAGCTGCATATCGCCCGCAGCTTCATCATCCCCCGTGAGCTGGAGGAGAACGGCCTGGCCACGACGCCCCCCGCCTTCTCGGAGGGGGCCCTGGTCCGGATCATCGGCGACTACACCCGTGAGGCCGGAGTGCGCAGCATGCAGCGCACCATAGCCTCGGTCTGCCGCAAGGTGGCCAAGGAGATCACCCAGCAGAAGGAGCCGCGCCGGGAGATCACCCCCGAGGTGGTGGGTGAGCTGCTGGGCCCCCGCAAGTTCCACAACGAAGTGGCGGCCGAACTGGACCGGGTGGGGGTGGTGACCGGCCTAGCCTGGACCGAGACCGGCGGCGATATCCTCTTTGTGGAGGCCACGGCCATGCCGGGCAAGCCGGAGCTGATCCTGACCGGTTCCCTGGGAGAGGTGATGAAGGAGTCGGCCCGGGCCGCCCTCTCCTACATCCAGGCCCATGCCGACCAGTTCGGCATCGCCGGGGAGGCCTTTGAAAACCGTGCCATCCATATCCATGTCCCCTCCGGGGCCATCCCGAAGGACGGCCCCTCCGCCGGGGTGACCATCGTCACCGCCCTGGTCTCGCTCCTCACCGGCAAGGCGGCCCGGCGCAACGTGGCCATGACCGGCGAGATCACCCTCACCGGCCGGGTGCTGGCCATCGGCGGCTTGAAGGAGAAGGTGCTGGCGGCCCACCGGGCAGGGGTCAAGACGGTGCTGGCGCCATCGCGCAACCGGGATGACCTGGAGGACCTGCCGGACAATGTGCGGCAGGAGCTTGCGATCCGGTTTATCGACGAGGCCGCCGAGGCCGTGGCGGCGGTGCTGTAGGCGATGCGTCTCTCCCGAATCGACCGGGCCGCCCTACGGTTCTTTGCCGATCTCCAGGGGGTCTTCCTCCTGGGCTGGCAGGCGTTCCACCGGATCTTCCAGCGTCCCCGCTACTACCGCGACTTCGCCATCCAGTTCGACAAGCTGGGGTTCGGCTCCATCACCATCTGCTTCCTCACCGGCCTGTTCACCGGCATGGTGATGGCGCTGCAGTTCCTGATCCAGCTGAAGCCGTTTGCCGCCACCAGTTATGTGGGCGGCATGGTGGCGGTGACCATGATCAAGGAGCTGGGGCCGGTCCTCTCGTCCCTGATGGTGGCCGGCCGGGTCGGCTCCGCCATCACCGCCGAGCTGGGCACCATGATCGTCACCGAACAGGTGGACGCCATGCGGGTGGAGGGGACCGACATCATCCAGCGTCTGGTGACGCCACGCCTGAAGGCGATGCTGCTGGCCATGCCGCTTTTGGCGGTCATGACCGACGCCGTCTCGCTGCTGGGGGGTTACCTCATGGCCGCCGGTTACGGCATCAGCCCCACCCTGTACCTCTCCTCCTTTACCCAGTTCCTGTTTCCGCTGGACTACGTCGAAGGGCTGGTCAAGCCGCTGGCCTTCGGCGGCCTGATCACCATGATCGCCTGCTACACCGGCCTCAACACCGGCGGTGGCGCCGAGGGGGTGGGGGCGGCGGCCAAACGGGCGGTGGTGATCTCCTCCGTCTCGGTGCTGATGGTGGATTTCTTCCTGGCCAAGATCTTTGTGGTGTTCAGATGACGGCGCCTGCAGTGGAGTCCTGCATACGGATGGAGCAGGTCTGCTACCGGGTGGGCGGCCGGACCATCCTGACCGACTTCGATCTGCTGCTGGAGCGGGGGGTGAACCGGACCATCCTGGGGGTGAGCGGCGCCGGCAAGACCACTATCCTGAAGCTGCTGTTGGGGCTGATCCAGCCCCAGTCCGGCCATATCTTCATCAACGGGCAGGAGATCACCGGCCGTCCGGAGTCCGACTACCGTGAACAACGGAAAAAGATCGCCATCGTCTTTCAGGGGGGGGCCTTGTTCGATTCCATGACCGTGGGGGAGAACGTGGGGTACCGCCTGTTCGAGGAGGGACGGCTGCCGGAGGCGGAGATCGAGGCGATCGTGCGGGAGAAGCTGCGCTTTGTCGGGGTGGAGCCGGCCCTTGACCTGTACCCGGCGGAACTGTCGGGGGGGATGAAGAAGCGGGTGGCCATCGCCCGCGCCCTGGCGGCGGATCCGGACTACATCTTCTTTGACGAGCCGACCACCGGCCTGGACCCGATCGGGGTCTACAACATCGTGTCGCTGATGCGGCGTCTGCAGGAGGCGGGCAAGACCACCCTGATGGTGACCCACGACCTGCCGACCGCCTTTGCCACCTCCCAGCGGTTTTCCCTCATTGTTGCGAGCAGGCTGGCCTTCGACGGCACCGAAGAGGGGCTGAAGGCCTGCGCCCTGCCCCATGTCCGGGAGTTTCTCCAGCCCACGGACGCATCACTCTTTGTATGAGACGGTGACCCTTATGGAACGAAGCGATCAGATCGGCTGGGCCCAGGTACGGGCCGGCATTTTTATTCTGGCGGCGCTCCTGCTGCTGGCCGGGGCGATCCTGCTGATGGGGCAGAAGACCAAGCTATTCACCCCCACCAGCACCCTCACGGTCACCATGGACAACGTGGTGGGGCTCAAGGCCGGGGCGCCGGTCTGGCTGGCAGGGGTGGATGTGGGGGTGGTGCAGGATATCCGCTTCCAGGACCCGCGCCGGAGCAATGCGGTGACCATCACCCTGCAGGTGGACCGGGAGGCCACGAAGAAGGTGGGGCCCGATTCGCCGATCACCATCAAGACCCGTGGACTGATGGGGGAGAAGTATGTGGATATCATGCCCTCTCAGCAGTACTTCGAGCATCCCCCCACCAGCTTCCGGGGGCAGCCGGTACATACCCTGGATGACGTGGCCCAGAAGGCCGGGGTTACCTTTGACAAGCTAAACAGCATCGTGGACGACATCCGCCAGGGCAAGGGGACCCTGGGCAAACTGGCCACCGATACCACCCTCTACACCAACACGGTCCGTCTTACGGCGGAGTTGCACGAGCTGACCGCCACCATCAACCGGGGTCAGGGGAGCCTGGGCCGTTTTGCCCGCAACAGCGAACCCTACGACCGGTTGATGAGCATCCTGACCAGGGCTGACAAGACCCTGCAGGATATCCAGACCTCCCAGGGGACCTTGAGCCGCCTCATCTACGACAAGACCCTGTATGTGAAGCTCTCCGCCCTGGCCGACAAGAGCATCCAGGCGGCAGACGACGTGCGGGAGCTGAACCGGAAGCTGACCTCCAAGGAGTCCACCATCGGGATGCTCCTCAACGACAAGGCGTTGTACGACCAGGCCGTTGCCCTGGTTACCGCCGCCGACCGATCGATGCAGGATCTGGAGGCTATCACCACGAGGATCAAGACCGGCCGGGGTACCGCCGGCAAGCTGATCAACGAACAGGAGCTGTACGACAAGCTGAATAAAACCGTGGAATCCCTGGATGCCCTGGTGCTGGACATCAGGCAGCACCCCGGCCGTTACGTGAAGTTGTCACTGTTTTAGGAGGGATACCCCGCGATGATGAGACATCTGATCTCCGGCTGTCTGCTGCTTATCTGGCTGACCGCCCCCCTGCCGCTGCAGGCGGCAGGCCTCGATGGCCGGGTGGTGGAACACACCTACCAAAACGGCCTGAAGCTGCTGATGGTGGAACGCCACACCTCCCCCACCGTCTCCGCCTGGATCCGCTTCAAGGTGGGAAGTGTGAACGAACGGAGCGATGAGCGGGGAGTGGCCCATATGCTGGAGCATATGCTGTTCAAGGGGACCAAGACCCTGGGCACCACCGACTATGCCGCGGAAAAGCCGCTCCTGGACAAGATCGAGGCCACCGCCCAGCTGATGATGGCGGAGCAGGCGAAGGAGAAGAAGGGGGACCCGGCCCGTATTGCCGCCTTGCAGGCCAGACTGGCCGCCCTTGAGAAAGAGGCGGAGCGCTACGTGGTCAAGGATGAGTTCTTCGATCTCTATTCCCGCAACGGCGGGGTGGGCTACAACGCCTTCACCGCCAAGGACGGCACCACCTACCTGATCTCGCTCCCCTCCAACAAACTGGAGCTCTGGGCGGCCATTGAATCGGACCGGATGCGGGATCCGGTGCTGCGGGAGTTCTACACCGAACGGGCGGTGGTGATGGAGGAGCGCCGGCGTTCCTACGATGCCGAACCCTCAGCCAAGCTCTGGGAGACCTTCCTGGCCGCCTCGTACCAGGCCCACCCCTACGGGCAGCCCACCATCGGCTGGATGTCCGACATCCAGTTCCTCTCCCGCACCAAGGCGGAACGGTTCCTGCACCGCTATTACGCCCCCAATAACGCCGTTATCGCCGTGGTGGGGGATATCAACCCACAGCAGGTGATCAGACTGGTGGGACGCTACTTCGGGGAGATCCCCCCGGGGACGCCGGTGCCGACGGTGACGGTGCAGGAGGAACCCCAACGGGGGGAACGACGGGTTGAAGTACGGGCCGATGCCGAGCCCGAGGTGCTGATCGGCTTCCACAAGACCGCCCTGGGGGACAAGGACGACGAGGTGTTCGACGTGATCTCAGCCCTCCTGAGCCAGGGGCGCACCTCCCGGCTCTACCGTTCGCTGGTGCTCAAAAAACAGCTCGCCAGCGATGTCTCCACCTTTACCGCTCCCGGCAGCCTCTACCCCAGCCTGTTCGTGCTGGCGGCCTCGCCCCGGGCGCCGCATACCGCCGGAGAGGTGGAACAGGCGCTCCTTGATGAACTGGATCGCCTGAAAAAGGAACCGGTCACCCCGTGGGAGTTGCAGAAGATTCTCAATCAACTTGAGTTCCAGGAGATCAGGCGGATGGGGACCAACGGCGGTCTGGCCCGCAACCTGACCGAGTATGAGGCGGTGGCCGGCAGCTGGCGCTACCTGCTGACCTACCGCGCCAAGGTGGCGCGGGTCACCCCCGCCGACATCCAGCGGGTAGCCCGCGCCTGGTTCACCCGCTCGAACCGGACGGTCGGCATCCTGACCAAAACCGCCACCGGAGGGACCACCCCATGAGAACCTGCTTCACCACACTGCTGATCACCCTCTGCTGTCTGGGCACGGCCTGGGGGGCAGACCGGGAAAATCCCCGCACCATGCAGTTTCCCCCCCTCCATTTCACCATCCCGCGGGCGGAACGGCTCCTCCTTGACAACGGCACCCCGGTCTACCTGCTTGAGGACCACGAGCTGCCGATCGTCACGGTGAGCGCCCTCATTCATACCGGTTCGGTCTACGATCCACCCGGCAAGAGCGGTCTGGCGGCCCTGACCGGGGCACAGCTGCGTGGTGGCGGCACCACGAGGCTGACAGCGGCCCAGCTGGACGACGAACTGGAATACATGGCCTCGTCGGTGGAGAGCTCCTTTGGCGCCGACAGCGGCACCGTCACCATGACCACCCTTACCAGGAATCTGCCCCGCAGCCTGGAGCTGTTCGGCGATATCCTGCACCACCCCCGCTTCGACGAGCAACGGTTCACGGTTGCCCGGCAGCGGGCCCTTGAGGCGATCCGGCGCCAGAACGACGACCCGAAGGAGCTGGCCGACCGGGAGCTCATCCGGGCGATCTACCGCGGTCATCCCCTGGGGGTGATCCCCACCGCCGCCTCCATCACCGCCATCACCCGCACTGACCTGACGGCCTTCCAGCAGCGCTTTGTCCGGCCGGACAATCTGATCATCACCGTGGCCGGCGACTTCAACCGCAACGCGATCGTCGACCGGCTGAACCGGCTCATCGGATCGTGGCGTCCCGCCACCCCGCTGGCGCTACCGGCCGTCCCGCCGGTACCGCAGACCGTTACCCCGGAGGTCCTGTTTGCCCGCAAACGGATCAACCAGACGGTGATCAGGCTGGGGCACCTGGGGATCACCAAGGATGATCCCGATCTCTACGCCGTCCGTCTGCTTGATTTTATCCTGGGGGGGAGCTTCACCTCCCGTCTGATGATGGAGATACGGACCAACCAGGGGCTTGCCTACAACGTTGACAGCGCGTTCGACGTGGGACGCCGCTTCCCCGGCACCTTTATCGCCGAGACCGAGACCAAGGCCGACACCACGGCCAGGACCATCAGCCTGATGACCTCCATCATCGCCGGGATCCGCACGGCGCCGGTCAGTGCAGAGGAGCTTACGCTGGCCAAGGAGTCCATCATCAACTCCTTCCTGTTCGCCTTCACCACCCCGGCCAGCATCGTCAACCAGGAGGCACGGCTGGAGTTCTACGGCTATCCCCCCGACTACCTGGACCGCTACCGGCAGCGGATCGCCGCCGTGACCCGCGAGGAGGTGCTGCAGGCGGCACGACGCCACCTGCACCCGGACGCCTTCAAACTGGTGGTGGTGGGGGATGACCGACGCTTCGACCGCCCCTTGAGCAGCTTCGGCGCCGTGCGGACCCTCCCCCTGCCATGATCAGCCTCAAGTTTTTCGGCCCCCTGTCCGATGGAAGGAGTAATGGAGGGAGATGCCATGCGAATTGATACCGGGCAACAGGCGATGATCTTTGGTGTGCAGCCGGTACTGCGTCCTGCGACAACGGAAAAGAGCCGCTCCAGCAGCGACAGCCAGGGGAGCCAGAGCGCCTTTCATGTCCAGCTCTCCGACCTGATGGCCAAGGTGGCCGATGTGGCCCCCTCAAACGGTGAGGTCCGTTGGGACAAGGTCAACCAGGTAAAGGACCAGCTGGCCCAGGGGAGTTACAACATAAGCGGACAGGATGTGGCCGGCAAGATGCTCCAACTGCTCAAGGAGTGACACCCGGCCGGGCAGACCGCCGTGATGCGCAGAAGGCCCCGTCGGGAATACCGGCGGGGCCTTCCCGTTTGGATGGGGAGACTGCTTAGCGGGTGAAATACCGTTCCAACGCCGTCACCAGATCGGCGAGGGTCGCGCGTCCCGGCTCCACGGTCACGGAGAGCCCCAGCTCCCGGCAGGTGGCGGAGGTGATCGGCCCGATGGAGGCCACCACCACGCCGTCCAGCAGATCGACCAGGCGTCCGGCGCCCCCCACCAGGGTGGCCAGGTTACGCGCCGTGGACGAGGCGCTGAAGGTGATCACCTCCAGCCGCCGCTGTTCCAGCGCTTCAACGACCCCCTCCGGCAACGCCTGGGGCAGCCGGTTGCCGTAGACCACCGGCGCGTGCACCGTGGCCCCCAGCCGGGTCAGCTCCGTCATGATCACCTCCCGGGCCCCGTCGGCCCGGGGAAACAGCAGACGCTGCCCGGCGATACCGATCCGGCTGAAGGCCGCCGCAACCCCCTCGGCGGTGAACTCTTCAGGCAGCAAGTCCGGCACGATACCCTGCCCCTGCAGCTGCTCCGCCGTCTTCGGTCCTACCACGCAGACCTTGCAACGCCCCAGGCTGCGGCTGTCTCTGCCCAGTTCCCGCAGCCGGTTAAAGAAGAACCGCACCCCGTTGGCCGAGGTCAGGATCAGCCAGTCATAGGCGGCAAGCTCGTCAATGGCGGCATCAATCTCATCCCACGCATCAGGGGGGACCAGCGTGATGGTGGGGCATTCAACAACCGCCGCTCCCCGCTCCGTCAGCATCCGGGAAAACTCGCCGACCTGATCGGCGGCCCGGGTGATCATGATCCGCCTGCCGAACAGGGGGCGACGGTCGAACCAGGCCAGCTGGTCCCGCAGTCCCACCACCTCACCCACGACAATCAGGGCCGGCGGTTTGAAACCGGCGGCGGCTGCCCGATCGGCGATGTCGGCCAGGGTGCCGGTCAACACCTGCTGTTGCGGAGTGGTGCCCCAGCGGATCAGGGCCACCGGCGTCCGGGGCGCCCGGCCGTGGGCCACCAGCTGGGCCATGTTGTGGCGCAGGTGGGTCATCCCCATGTAAAAGACGATGGTGCCGCCGCCGGTGGAAAGCCGTGGCCAGTCGATGGCAGATTCCGCCTTCCCCTCCTCCTCATGACCGGTGACAAAGGCCACGGAAGGGGTGTAGCCGCGATGGGTCAGGGGGATACCCGCCGTTGCCGCCGCCCCCACGGCAGCCGTCACCCCCGGCACTACCTCGAACGGGATGCCGGCTGCGGCCAGGGCCTGGCACTCCTCGCCCCCACGGCCGAAGACAAACGGGTCACCCCCCTTAAGCCGCACCACTCGCCTGCCGAGGCGGGCCCGGTCGATCAAGAGACGGTTGATCTCCCCCTGATCCTGGTTGTGGCGGCCGCCGATCTTGCCGGCGTAGATCAGTTCCGCACCGGCCGGGGCATACCCCAGCAGTGTGGGGTTTGCCAGGTAGTCGTAGATCACCACCTGGGCCCGCTCAAGGCAGGCGACCCCCCGAACGGTGACGAGCCCGGGATCCCCCGGGCCCGCCCCCACCAGGTAGACCATACCGCTGTGCTGATCAGGCGCCCAGTTCACGCTGGTAGACATCCTCAAGTATCCTGCGTCCGCCGGCGGCCAGCAGCCGGTCGGCAAGGTCGCGCCCCAGCGTGACGGCGTCGCCCACGGCGCCAGTCATGCTATCCCGCACGGTCTGCCGGCCATCCACCGAGGCGATGAACCCAACAAGGGTCAGAATAGCGCCGTGGACTGCGCCATGGGCCGCAATCGGCACCTGGCATCCCCCTTCACACCGTTTGAGCAGGGCCCGCTCGGCGGCCACCGCCGCCGCGGTCTCAGCATGGTTCAGAAAGGCCAGCGCCTCGATGGTAGCCTGATCGTCCAGACGACACTCAAGCCCCAACGCCCCCTGGCCGATGGCCGGGATGGAGAAGTCGGTGGGCAACAGTTCGCTGATGACATCGGTGAATCCCAGTCGCTTCAGGCCGGCAGCGGCCAGGATCACCGCATCCAGATTGTCTTCCTTCAGTTTGCGGATCCGGGTCTCCACATTACCGCGGATAATGACCATCTCCAGGTCGGGGCGGGCCTGTAAGAGCTGGGCCTGACGCCGCAAGGCGCTCGTGCCGATCCGGGCCCCCTGCCGCAGCTGGCTGAAGGTGATCCCGTCAGCGATGAAGGCGTCCCGTGGGTCCTCCCGCTCGGTGGTCACCACCAGCCCCAGCCCGTCCGGAAACTCGGTGGGGACGTCCTTCATACTGTGCACCGCCAGGTCGATCTCCCCCCGCAGCATCGCCTCCTCGATCTCCTTGACGAAGAGCCCCTTTCCCCCCACCTGGGCCAGCGGCACATCAAGTATCTTGTCCCCCATGGTCTTGATCTTAACCAGCTCCACCGTTATGCCGGGATAGCGCTGCTCCAGTTGCGCCTTGGTCCAGTTGGCCTGCCAGAGGGCCAGCTGGCTGGCCCGGGTACCGATGCGAAGACGTTGTACGGTCATGGGTTCTGCTCCGTTTCATCACAGGATAAGAGATTGCAATGGGCCAGATCGCAGACCGCGACGCGGTTGCGGCCGGCCTGTTTGGCCTGGTACAGGTTGCGGTCGGCGCAGCTGACCAGTTGTTGCCAGGTATGCCCCGAGAGACTGGTGGCGGTGCAGTAGCCGATGCTGATGGTCACCTGCGGCGCCACCGGCGAGTCCTCATGGGGTATCTGCAGGGCCGCCACCTGGGCCAGCAGACGCTCGGCAACAGCCTGTGCCCCTGCGGCATCGGTCTCGGCCAGGATGCAGACGAACTCCTCGCCGCCATAGCGGGCAACCAGATCGCCCCCCCGCTGCATCGCCCGGCAGAGGGCCTGCGCCACGGCCCGCAGACAGTCATCCCCCTGCAGATGACCGTAGCGGTCGTTGTACCGCTTGAAATGGTCGATGTCGATCATCAACAGCGACAACGGGTGGCCGGTGCGCCGGGCTCGATGCCACTCCAGCTGCAGCAGCTCATCAAACCGTCGCCGGTTGGCGATGCCGGTCAGCCCATCCAGGGTCGCCATCTCCGCCAGCAGGTCCCGGTGCCGCTTCAGCTCCAGGTGGTTATGAACCCGCATCCTGACGATGGCCGGGCTGATCGGTTTGGTGATGTAGTCGATGGCCCCGGCCTGCAGCCCCCGCGCCTCGTCCGCCTCCGCACCCAGGGCGGTGACGAAGATCACTGGGATATCCTGGGTGGCGGGCTCCGCCTTGAGACGGCGGCAGACCTCGTAACCGTCCATCCCGGGCATCATGATGTCCAGTAGGATCAGGTCGGGACGGGCGGTCATGGCCCGCTCGAGCCCTTCCCGGCCGCTGGCGGCGAAGATGACCTCACAACGGTCCATCAGGAGCTCGGAGAGTATCCGGATATTGATCGGGGTGTCGTCGATGATCAAGATGGTGGGACGCTGTTCCATGTCGGAGCCCCTATCCCCTGCCCGGCAGGCGGCAAACGGTCGGACGAGCGGCGTCCGGCATCCGGCTACTCCTCCGTATCGGCCGCATCGTCATCCACCGGAGCCGGCGTCTCAAGGTCGAACAGGGCCCGCAGGGCATCAAGATAGAGATCGGTGCGGTTCCCCTGGCCGCCTTTTTTCAAGGCCACGGTGGGGTGATGCAGGATCTTGTTCACCAGGGCCGCCGTCAACGCCTCAAGCCGCTTCTCGGCATCCGGCGGGGCATCCTTCCAGGCCACCAGGGTCCGGGCTAGCTCGGCATGGCGCAGATGGTCAAACTGCCTACGCAGGGCCACGATGGTGGGGGTCACCTCCAGGGTGGCCACCCATTTGTGGAACTGGATGATCTCCTCGGCGATGATCGCCTCCGCCTTTTCCGCCTCCTGCCGGCGGCCCTCCAGATTGGCCGCCACCACCTGTTGCAGGTCGTCCAGATCGTAGAGGTAGACCGCGTCCAGATCGTTCACCGCCGGATCGATGTCCCGCGGCACCGCAATGTCGATGAAGAACATCGGCTTCATCCGACGCCGCTGGATCACCGGCTTTAAGTCCTTGGGGGCGACGATGCAGTGGGGGGCGCCGGTGGAGGTGAGGATGATATCGGCCTTGTGGAGGTGGTCGAACAGCTCCTCAAAGGGGATCGCCTCACCGGCGAACTCCTCGGCCAGACGCTGGGCCTTGGCGAAGGTCCTATTGGTAACCAGCACCCCCTTGGCACCGTTGGTGAGGAAGTGGCGCGCCGCCAGCTCGCACATCTCGCCGGCGCCGATCAGCAGCACGGTCTTGTCCGAGAGGCTGTCGAAGATCTTGCGGGCCAGCTCCACCGCGGCAAAGGAGACGGAGACCGCCGAGGAGGCGATCCTGGTCTCGGTACGGACCCGCTTGGCCACGGAGAACGCCTTGTGCAGGAAGCGGTTCAGGATGACGCCGGAGGTGCCGTACTCGGCGGCATAGCCGTAGGAGGTCTTGATCTGCCCCAATATCTGGGGCTCCCCCACCACCATCGAGTCCAGGGAGGAGGCCACCCGGAAGACGTGGCGGATGGCCGTCTCGCCGTGGTAGCTGTAGAGGTGTGGTTCGATGAGGTCGAAGGGGAGGTGGTGCCAATCGGCCAGAAACCGCCGGATCCGGCCGATACCGCCGGCGATGTCACGGGTGGTGGCGTAGATCTCCACCCGGTTGCAGGTGGAGACGATCACCCCTTCAACGATCCCTTCCAGCATGAGCAGGGCCTTAAGCGGCTGCTCGATGCTGTTGGGGGAGAAGGCCACCTTTTCTCGTATCTCCACCGAGGCGGTTTTATGGGAGAGGCCGACAACGATAATGTTCATCGTGCGCCGTCCCTTAGTTATAACTGTGCAGACCGGGGATCCAGAGGTTCACCCCGATGAAGGTAAAGAGCATGATCAGAAAACCGGCCACGGTGAGCCAGGCGGCCCGCCGTCCGCGCCAGCCGGTGGTGAGCCGCCCGTGCAACAGAGCGGCGAAGACGAACCAGGTGATGAGGGACCAGGTCTCTTTCGGGTCCCAGCTCCAGTAGCTCCCCCAGGCCTGAGCCGCCCAGATGGCGCCGGTGATGATGGCCAGGGTTAGCAGCGGGAAGCCGAAGGAGAGACAGCGGTAGCCGATCTCGTCCAGGGTGTCCAGGGAGGGGAGCTTCTTGAAGAGCGGCCCCAACTGTTTCTTCTTCAGAAAATGGGACTGGATCAGGTACATGGCGGCCACGCCACAGGCGATGGTAAAGAAGGCGTAGGCGCCAAAGGCCAAAATGGTGTGGGAATAGATCCAGGCCGACTCCAGGGCCGGGTTGAGCGGACGCAGGGCCTGGGGAAAGGTGCTGGAGCCGATGATCATCAGCAGGGCCACCGGCATGACAAAGGAGCCCAGGGTGGAGACCTTGAAGCGGAACTCGAAATAGAGGTAGGCCGCCACCAGCGAGAGGGCGAAGAAGGAGAGGGACTCATGCATATTGGTGATCGGCAGGTGCCCCGCGGCGATGTAGCGATGGATGGTGGCCAGACAGTGGGTCAGAAAACCGGCTATCAGCAGGCGACGGGCCGCCACGGCCCAGCAGGGGGCCGCACGGAGGAGGCAGGCGAGGTACAGCAGGGTGGTGATACCGTACAGCGCCATGGTCAGGTAAAAGGAGATCTGGATCATCATCGGGAGAACCTCAGTGCCGGGCCTCCGGCAGTGGATCGGGGGAGTCCCCGGTGCCGGACAGGTGCTGCCGGATCAGCGCGGCGGCGGCTACCCGGTCGCCACGTCGCAGGAGCTGCAGCAATCCGGCGGCCAGCAATTTTTTAATGAAGTGGGTATTGTACGTGTGACCCTGTCCCAGCGTCAACAGCTTTTCACGGTACGGGGTCAACAGATCGAGGGCCTCGGCGTAGACCTCATCCAGCACCTGGGCCAGTTCATCACGCACCGCAGCGGCAAAGGGGGGAAGATGGCCGCCGGTACTGACCGCCACCTGCAGATCGCCCCGCTGCAGGATGGCCGGAAAGGTGCAGTTCCCCTCCCGGGGAGCGTCGACGACCGTGACCAGCAGGCCCAAACGATGGGCGTCCAGGGCCACCTGACGGTTCACCTCCCGCAGACCGGTGGCCGCCACTACCAGGAAGGCCCCCTGTAGGTCATCGGTCCGGTAGGGACGGGGGAGCCACGCAACCTCTCCTGCGGTGACCCAGTCGGCGAGAGAGGGGTGCAACTGCGGCGCCACCACCGTCAGACAGAGGCCGGCACGACGCAGGACCGCCCCCTTCCGTGCCGCGACGACGCCCCCACCCACCAGCACCGCCCGCCGGCGCTCAACCTGTAAAGTCAGGTTCAATGCGGTCATGAGAGTTCCTTAAGGAAAAGTTTCCACTTGCAAAAATTATCCACCGCAGTATCATTCCAAAACTTGAATACATCGTCAGAAGGAGGCGTTTCATGGCCAGCGACAAAGTGATGACCTTTACCGATGCCAATTTCGACCGTGAGGTCCTGCAGTCCGATATCCCGGTGCTGGTGGATTTCTGGGCTACCTGGTGCGCCCCCTGCAAGGCGATTGCTCCCCTTATTGACGCCGTGGCCGACGATTACAGCGGCAAGGTAAAGGTGGGCAAGGTTAATGTGGACGACAACCCGGCAACCCCCGGCAAATACGGGGTGCGTGGCATCCCTACCCTGATCCTGTTCAAGGGCGGGGCTGTCCTGGACCAGGTGGTGGGGGCGGTGCCCAAGTCCCAGCTGGATGCCCTGATCGCCAAGGCGCTCTAACCCGATGCCGTCCCTTGCCGTACGCCTGAAACGGGCTGCCGTACTCTGCACGGCAGCCCTTCTCATGACCACCGCCACGGCCATGGCCATCCCCCGCAAGGGACAGCCGGCCCCCGACTTCAGGGTCTTCTCCCTCACCGGGCAGCCCCTCTCCATCACCGGCCTCAAAGGTTCGGTGGTGATACTGGACTTCTGGGCCACCTGGTGTCCCCCCTGCCGGGAATCGATCCCGTTCCTTGCCGGACTGTACCGCAAGTACGGCAAACAGGGGCTGCAGATCGTCGGGATGAACGTGGATGAGGGGAGCGAGCGGAGCCTCAAGGCCTTTGTCCAGGAGAAACGGATCCCGTACCAGATCGTCAGCGCCGGCAACCGGATTCAGGATGCGTACGGTATCCGCGCCCTGCCGGTGCTGTTCCTGATCGACAAACGGGGAATCGTCCAGGAACAGTTCATGGGCTTCTCCGACAATGCCGGCCAGCTTATCGAGGCCCTGGTTAAAAAACAGCTGGCCACCCCCTGAGACTGCCGCAACCCCTCTCAGACCCGATAATACCCACGGTACCAGGCCACAAAACGGGCAAGGCCATCGGCGATGCCGGTGGCCGGTCTGAAGCCGGTGTCGGCCATCAGATCCGCCACATCGGCGCAGGTGGCGGGGACATCACCCACCTGCAGCGGCAGGAGGTTCTTCACCGCCTTTTTCCCCAGACACTCCTCCAGTATCCCGATAAACTGCAACAGCTCCACCGGCTGATGATTGCCGATGTTGTAGAGGCGCCAGGGAACGCAGCTGCGGCCGGGATCGGGGGCGACCGGATCCCAGGCCGGATCGGGAGCGGCCGGACGGTCGGCCACCCGTATGATCCCCTCCACGATGTCGTCAATATAGGTAAAATCCCGCTGCATCCGGCCCTGATTATAGACGTCGATCGGCCGCCCCTCCAGGATCGCCCGGGTGAAGGAGAAGTAGGCCATGTCGGGGCGTCCCCAGGGACCGTAGACAGTGAAAAAACGCAGACCGGTGGCGGGGAGACCGTACATGGCGGCGTAGCTGTGAGCCAGGGCCTCATTGGCCTTCTTGGTGGCACCGTAGAGCGAGAGTGGGTGATCGGCTGGATGCCGGGTGGAGAACGGCATGGCCCGGTTTGCACCATAGACCGAGCTTGAAGAGGCGTAGACCAGGTGCCCCACCTCCTGCCTGCGGCATCCTTCAAGGATATTGAGGAACCCGGCCAGGTTGCTCTCCAGATAGGCGTGGGGATTCTGCAGGGAGTAGCGGACCCCGGCCTGGGCCGCCAGGTTGATCACGCAACGGAACCGGTTGGCGCTGAACAGGGCCTCCATCGCCGACCGGTCCTCCAGCCCCGCCCGGACAAAACGGAAGTCCGGCCGTTGGAGGAGCCGGTCCAGACGGGCCTCCTTCAGGGCCACCGGGTAGTAGTCGTTCAGGTTGTCCAGGCCGATCACCTGCTCACCCCGGTCCAGCAAGCGCTGACAGAGGTGAAAACCGATGAAGCCGGCCGCGCCGGTTACCAGTATCTGCATCGTACACCCACCACGCAATCCGCTCCGTTATTCCTGGGCCAGCTGATAGCCCTGTCGTTGCAGGCCGGCCACGATCTCCGCCGCATGATCCCGTCCCCTGGTCTCCAGCAGCAACAACACGGCCGTGCTCCCCAGCATCACCCCCCTGGTGCGTCGGTCGTGGGTGATGTCGTGGATATTGGCCCGCAGCGCCGCCAGATCGGCGGCCAGGGAGGCCAGGGCACCGGGGGTATCGGCCAGCTCGATCCGCAGCTTCAGGTAACGGCTGGCCGCCAGAAGTCCCCGCTCAACCACCACCGCCAGGGTCCGGACATCGATGTTGCCGCCGGAGAGGAGGCAGACCGTCCTCCCCAAATTCCCCTTGATCCGGTGATTCAGCAAGGCGGCCAGGGGCACCGCGCCGGCCCCTTCAACCAGCAACTTTCCCCGTTCCAGCAACGCCACGATGGCCAGGGCGATCTCCTCCTCCTCCACCAGCACCAGATCATCCACCAGTCGCCGGATGATCGGCATGGTGGCCTGACCGGCCTTCTTCACCGCGATGCCGTCGGCGATGGTCGAGCGCAAGGGGACCTCACTGATCCGGTTATCCCGCACCGCCCGGTACATGCAGGGGGCTGCCGCCGATTCCACCCCCACCACCCGTACCTGGGGGTGGGTCTCCTTGATGGCGGTGACGATACCGGCAAGCAGGCCTCCACCGCCGATCGGCACGATCACGGTATCAACCTCGGGCAGCTGGCGCAGGATCTCCAGCCCGATGGTCCCCTGGCCGGCCATCACCAGCGGATCATCAAAGGGGTGGATGAAGACCGTGCCGTGCTGAGCACTGTCCTGTTGGGCCGCGGCGAAGGACTCGTCGAAGTTGGCCCCGGTCAGCAGCACCTCGGCCCCCAGGTCCCGGGTGGCCTGCACCTTCTGGGGAGGGGTGCTCTCCGGCATGAAGATACGGGCCGGTATCCCCAGCAGGTCGGCGCCGAAGGCGACCCCCTGGGCGTGGTTGCCGGCCGAGGCGGCGGTCACCCCCTGGGCCAGGCTGCCGCGGGGATGGGCGGTCATGAAGTTCATGGCGCCCCGCAGCTTGAAGGCCCCGGTCTTCTGGAGGTTTTCACACTTGAAGAGGACCGGATGCCCAAGCTGTTCACTGAACGGGGGCGAGGCGATCAGCTCGGTATGGCGGACCCGTTTCTTCAGGCGGTCGGCCGCTTCCTGGATCAGGCCGTAGGTCAGCATGGTGACGGATACTCCTCATAGATGACGGCATTCTTACCGCCGGTCTTGACGCGATACATCAGCGCATCGGCTACCCCCAGCAGCCCTTCCGGGGGACGGTCAACGGCGTGGATGGTCACCACCCCCATGCTGAAGGTTACCGGCCAGCCGTGCCGCCGCATAGTCTCCATCAGGTCGCGACGCACCTTCTCCACCACCTCGCGTGCCGCTTCCGGTCCGGTCTCCGGCAGCAGGAGGGCAAACTCGTCCCCGCCGAGCCGGGCCTGGTAATCCGTGGCCCGCAGCCCCTTGCGCAGGGTGGCTGCCACCGCAAGCAAAAGCCGATCCCCGGCCTCATGCCCCAGGGAATCGTTTACCTGCTTGAAACGGTCGAGATCACAATAGACCAACGTCAAAGGGCGCCGGTAGCGCCGGGTGACCTCCGTCTCATGGCGGAGCTGCTCAAAGAAACTGCGCCGGTTCTGCAACCCGGTAAGGGGATCGGAGCGGGCCAGCAGCTGTTCCGCGTTATAGAGCCTCCGCACCTCCAGGATCAGAAAGACAAACAGCAGCATCACCAGCACCTCGGTAGCGCTGTTCCAGTAATGGACCGCCGGATAGCTCACCGGCTGAAAGGAGTCGGCAAACATGCTGCCACAGGCGCTCATAAACCATATCGCCAGCGTGGCGGCAGCGCCGGCTGACCACGCGCTCACGAAGATCGCCAGGAGATAGAGCGGGACGAGGGAGTATTCGCCGGTCAGGTAGTCAAGCAGGGCGATCCCCACCACCATGACGCAGGAGAGGAGGAAGGCCCGCCACGGGGTTACCCGGTCGAGGAGACTGAACAGCCTGCCCGCGTAGCTCCCCATGGCGCCCCCAGCTACACCCTCTCCAGACCGGCAAAACGGGCCATCAGCTTCTTGGGGCCCACGGCGGCGAACCAGACGATCACCTTCTGCCCCTCACCGTGCCCCTCAACCTTCCTGACCGTGCCGGCGCCGAAGGTGGCGTGACGGACCCGCATCCCCACATAGATCCCCCCCTCTTCATCCGGCGGTTCCGGGATCCGCTCCACCTCGGCAAGGGCGGCATTGACGGCTGCCAGGCGGTGTACCTCGGGCTGGCGCTCCTGGTTGCCCTGCCGGTTTTCCCGGCGATGGCCCCAGGACGGCTCCGCTGCCTCGGCCAGGAGCTCCGGCGGGATATCCCGCAGAAAGCGGGACGCCAGGTTGGCCTGTTCCTGGCCGAACAGCTGCCGCCGCCGGGCATGCAGCAGATAGAGCCGTTCCCGGGCGCGGGTCATCCCCACGTAGCAGAGGCGGCGTTCCTCCTCCATACCGTCCAGGTCGTCCAGGGCCCGCACATGGGGGAACAAGCGCTCCTCCATGCCGATCATGAAGACCGCCTTGAACTCGAGTCCCTTGGCGGCATGCAGGGTCATCAGGGTCACCGACGGCGTACCGGCCTCCCCCCGTTCCAGATCGGCCACCAGCGCCACCTGTTCCAGGAAGCCGGACAGGCCCGCCTCCGGATTGGCGTCGCTGAACTCCTCCACCGCAGCCTGGAGCTGTTCCAAGTTTTCCAGCCGTTCGCTGTCGTCATCGTCGCGGCTCTGCCGCAGACGATCCAGATAGCCGCTCTCCTCCATCACCGCCCGCACCAGTTGCGGCAGGGGCCGTGTGGTGACCATACTGCTGAAACGCTGCAGCAGGTCACTGAAGGCCGCCACCTTGCCCCGTGGCCCACTGGCCAGCAGGCCGCCCTGACCGGCCTGCTGCAGGGCGGTCAGCAGGCTTACCCCCTGCCGGCTGGCCAGCTCGGCGATCTTGTCCACCGTGGCAGCACCGATGCCGCGGGGCGGCACGTTGATGATCCGTTTCAGCGACAGCTCGTCGGCCGGATTCTCCAGCAGCCGCAGGTAGGCCAGGATGTCCTTGACCTCCAGGCGGGCATAGAACCGGACGCCGCCCACGATGTGGTACGGCAGGCCGTCCGCCACCAGCGCCTCTTCCACCAGCCGCGACTGGGCGTTGGTACGGTAAAAGACCGCCATGTCGGTCAGGGGGAGGGCATGACGTTGCAGGTTCCTGAGCTCGCTGGCCACAAAACGGGCCTCGTCACGATCGCTCTCCAGCCGTACCACCCGGATCGGCTCACCGTCGGGGTTCTCGGTCCAGAGCGTCTTGCCCTTGCGGCCGAAGTTCTTGGCCACCACCGCCCCGGCCGCTTTCAGAATCGTGCCGGAGGAGCGGTAGTTCTGCTCCAACCGGATCACGGTCACGTCGGGAAAATCCTTTTCGAACTCCAGGATATTGCGGATGTCGGCCCCGCGCCAGGAATAGATCGACTGGTCGTCGTCCCCCACCACACACAGGTTGCGGCGCTCGCCGGCCAGGAGCCGAATCAGACGATACTGCACCGGGTTGGTGTCCTGGTACTCATCCACCAGCAGCCACTGAAACCGTTCCTGCCAGCGCTGCAGCACCTGCGGATGCTGTTCGAGCAGGCGCACGGCCAGCAGGATCAGATCGCCGAAATCAAGGGCGTTGCTGCGTTTGAGGCGGTCCTGGTAGGCGGCATAGATCTGGATGAAGCGCTGGTTCCAGATATCGCCGCTCTCCAGTTCGTCGGGCCAGAGGCCGCGGTTCTTGCAGTCATCGATCCTGGCCCCCACGGCATTGGGCGGAAAGCGCTTCTCGTCCAGGTCCAGCTCTTTGAGCAGCTCCTTGAGCAGCCGCTCGCTGTCCTTGTCGTCGTAGATCACGAAGTTCCGGTCATAGCCCAGGTGGTGGATCTCGTTGCGCAGGATGCGGCCGCAGGTGGCGTGGAAGGTGGCTACCAGGGGGATGTCGTTACTGGCAAGCAGGTGACGCACCCGCTCGGCCATCTCCTTGGCCGCCTTGTTGGTGAAGGTCACTGCCAGGATCTGCGCCGGACGCACGCCGCGCTCCCGGATCAGGTAAGCGATACGGTGAGTGATGACACGGGTCTTGCCGGAGCCGGCGCCGGCCAGGATCAAAAGCGGACCCACGCCGTGCAGCACGGCCTGTTTCTGCGGCTTGTTCAGATGGGCGAGAAGGTCCATGCCGTTGGTTGTAGTGCCGATGGGGGGAAGGCGTCAAGCAAAACCAAAACCGGCTGTCAGCTATCCGCCGGCAGTGTCGGCAGCCGCCCGATCCGGACGGAGAGCGGCCAGATCACCCGGAGTGGGCCGCCACCCCAGAGGGGAGCCAACTCCTCCGTCAGCCCTTGGACCGGATCAACGCCATACTGCTGCTGGTAGCGGCTGGTGGCGGACCAGCTGCGCAGGTAGCCGGCCAGATCCGCCAGGGTCCAGTCCAGCGCCATGGCAAGGTCCGGCGCTGCCAGCTCGGTGAACGGAAAGGGGAGCGTGGCGTAGCCATCCTCCACATGACGACGCTCCGGGGGCCAGCAAGGGCCGACGGTCTCACGGTAAAAGCGGTCCAGCGCCCCCTGGACGGCGGCCGTATCGGCCCCTTCCACCCGGAAGACCCCATAGGTCCAGACCGCAAGGAGACCGTCAGGTTTCAGGACCCGCCGCGCCTCGGCATAAAAGCGATCGAGGTCGAACCAATGCAGGGCCTGGGCCACGGTGATCAGATCGGCGCTTTGGCCGGGGAGGCCGGAGGCGTCGGCCGGCGCCACCCGGTAGGTGACGTTGTCCCGGGGGGACGCCGCCTCGATCTGGCTCGGGCTGGCATCGGTGGCGACCACCTCGCTGAAATGCTCCGCCAGCGCCAGGGCGGCCTGACCGGTGCCGGTGGCGCAGTCCCAGGCCAGGTCGCGGTGCGCGCTGCGATCCGCCAGCCAGGCAAACAGCTCCGGTGGATAGGTGGGGCGGTGGGCGGCGTAACGGCGCGCCACCGAGCCGAAGTGATCCTGAAACGGGGAGCCGGTCATACCGGGTCTCCCGACGGGTGTATGAGACGGTGCAGTTCGGCGGCCAGCAACCGGTGGTCCAGCGGCTTGGAGAGATAGCCGTCGAACCCGGCGGCCAGGAACCGCTCCCGATCTCCGTAGAGGGCGTGGGCGGTGAGGGCGATGATCGGGATATGGCCGCCCGTCTCCTGTTCCCGCCTACGGATCAGGGCGGCAGCATCCAGTCCGTCAAACTCCGGCAGCTGGATATCCATCAGGATACCGTCAGCGCCCCCCGCCTCCCAGAGGGCCACCAGCCCCTTGCCATCCCCCGCCAGCCGCCAGTGGTACCCCAGCTTGCCCAGCAGGGCGGTAATGAAACTGGCGTTCACCCGGTTGTCCTCCGCCACCAGGATAGTGCGTGATGGCCGCTCATCGGGGGTCGGGAAAAGACGTGGAGGCGGTGGGGACCGTTTTTCGGCCTGACCTGCCGCCTCCTCGAACGGAAGCTCCAGATGGAAGGTGCTCCCCTCCCCCGGCCGTGATTCGGCCCAGATATTCCCCCCCATCATGGTGACCAGGCGTTGGCAGATGGCCAGCCCCAGCCCGGTGCCGCCGTAGCGGCGGGTGGTTGAGACGTCCCCCTGCTCAAAGGGGGCGAAGATCCGCTCCAGCATCTCCGGCTCCATGCCGATGCCGGTATCGGTGACGGTGCAGTGGACCCGCAGCTGCCGCCCCTGTCGTACCAGGGGGCGGGCGGTGATGACGATCTCACCCTGCCGGGTGAACTTGATGGCGTTCCCCAGGAGGTTCAGCAGGATCTGGGCGACCCGGGTCTGATCACCCAGCAGCAGCTCCGGGAGGGTATCGTCGATCTCCAGCCGCAACGGCAGCCCCCGCTGACGCAGCAGCGGCCCCTGGGTGGTGGCCAGCTCGGCGATGGTCTCCCGCAGTGAAAACGGCTCCACCGACAGCTGCAGCTTGCCGGCCTCAATCTTGGAAAGGTCCAGGATATCGTTGATCAGGGCCAGGAGGGTCTTGGAGGAGAGTTCAAGGCAGTCCAGATATTCACGCTGATCCTGGGTCAGCTCGGTAAAGGCCAGAAGCTGCACCATCCCCAGAACCCCGTTCAAGGGGGTGCGGATCTCATGGCTCATGTTGGCCAGAAACTCGCTCTTTGCCCGGCTGGCCTCTTCGGCCGTCCGCTTGGCCGCGCACAGTGCCGCCTCCCCCTGCTTCCGCGCCGTGATGTCGCGGGAAAGGGCCATGAAGCGCTGCTGTCCGGCACGCGCCGGTTTGCGGGCCACGGAGAGTTCGAACCAGTGCTCCCCCTGGGGGAGGGAGAGCATGAACTGCCGCCCCATCGACTGCCCCTGCTCCTGGGCCTCCTGCAACGCATCAAGGCAGACCTGGGCCGCCTCTGGCGGCAGCACCTCCCGCACCGTCCGCCCCACCAGCTGTTCGGCCGGAGCCGCCAGCTTATCAGACTCCCGGGCATAACAGGCGTAATAGTGGCCGTCCAACCCCAGCTCAAAGAGGAGATCGGGGATGGCCTGGACCGTGGCCCAGAGGCGGTTGCGCTCCTGCTCCAACGCCTCTTCGGCAGCGACATGCCGTTCCATCTGCAGGAAGAGGACGCAGATCAGCAGTGTGACCAACGGATAGATCAGGAGCACCGGCAGCGTGATGGCGGAGAGGGTCTGCCAGACGAGCGTCGACGGCAGCATGGTCATGCAGAGCAACATCCAGAGATGCACCAGCAGGCCGAACAGGTACAGGGCCGGCAATCGCATGAGCGCAGGCCGGCGCTGGCGCAACCAACGCCAGGCGCTGCCGATCAGGGCTGAACCGGCGATCACCGCCAGCCCCACCGACGTGCCGACCCCCCCCAGCCAGATCCGGTATGCCGCCCCGCATAGGGTGGCGATGAGGGCCGTCACCGGACCGCCGAAGAGACCGGCAACCGACAGGATGATGGAACGGCCGTCGAAGATCAGACCAGGACGCAGGGTGACCGGTGTCATCATCGCCACCATGGTCACGGCACCGAAGGTGCACCCGGCGATCACCGGCAGCAGGCGGTGTCCCTTCAGGCGTCGCACCAGCAGGCTGTGCAGGAAGGCGAGCGATACCAGCATGGCGCTGTTATGGAGGAGCTCCAGCCGTATCATGAGGATACTCCCCCCGGGGTGAGGCGCGCCAGTTCGTCAAGCAGCAGGGCGATATCCACCGGCTTGGGGATATGGGCGTCGAACCCCTGGGCCAGCAGCCGCTGTCGCTCATCCTCCATGGCGTGGGCGGTGAGGGCGATGATCGGGAGATGCCCGCCCGCTGCAGACTCCTGCCGGCGGATGATGAGGGTGGCCTCGTCACCCCCCAGCACCGGCATCTGCACATCCATCAGGATGCAGTCGAAGGGGTGGCGCTCCAGCTGCTCCAGCACCTGGCGCCCATCCACCACCAGGGTGACCTGGTGCCCCTGACGGGCGAGGATCTTTTCCATGAATTCGGCGTTTACCGGATTGTCCTCGGCCAGGAGCAGGCGCAGCGGGCGACGTTGCAGGGGAGCGGCGGGATCCCGGCGATCCGGTGACGGCACACCGTCGGGGATGAGGTACGGCAACTCGACACAAAAGGTGCTGCCGGCGCCGAGGCGGCTCTCCGCCCAGATCCGCCCCCCCATGAGACCGGTCAGGCGGCGGCAGATGGCCAGCCCCAAACCGGTGCCGCCGTACCGGCGGGTGGTGGAGTTGTCGGCCTGCTCAAACGGGGCGAAGACCCGTTCCAAAAATTCTGGCGCCATGCCGATGCCGGTATCGGCCACCTCCATCCGCAGCAGCAGCCGGTTATCCCGGCGTGAGAGGGGGATGAGGGTGACGGTGATCTCCCCCTGCTCGGTGAACTTGACGGCGTTGCCGAGGAGGTTCAGCAGGATCTGCCGGGTACGGAGCGGATCACCCCGCAGCAGTTCCGGCATCTCCCCCTGCTCCCGGATGGTCACCGCAAGGTGTTTTTCCTCGATCTGCAGGCAGAGACCGGCCACCAGCTCATCCAGACACTGCCGGAGGGAGAAGTCGCTCTCCAGGAGCTCCAGCTTGCCCGCCTCTATCCGGGAGAGGTCCAGGATATCCCCCAGCAGACCGGTCAGACTGACCGCCGAGGTCTCGATATGCCCCAGATAGCGACGCTGGTCCCCGGTCAGCGGGGTGGCTGCCAGGAGATGAGCCATACCGATGATGCCGTTCATCGGGGTCCGGATCTCGTGGCTCATGTTGGCCAGAAACTCGCTCTTGGCCCTGTTGGCGGCCTCCGCCGCCTCCTTGGCCTGCAGCAGACGCTGCTCGGCCTCCTTACGGTCGGTGATATCCTCCCCGGAGAAGAGGATGCCGCCGATACGGTCCCCCTCATGGAGGAGGGTATTGTGGAAGGCGATCATCCGCTCCTCGCCGCTGCGGGTGATGACGGTGTTCTCGTAGAACTCCAGGGGGGCGAAGTCCCCCGTCATCTGCCGCCGGAAGACCTCACGGATCTCCTCCCGCACCATCGGCGGCAGACAGCGTTCAAACCAGTCGGCCCCCAGCAGTTCTCCCTCCTGATACCCCAGGATCTGGCTCCCCTTCCGGTTGATCAGGGTAATCGTCCCCTGACGGTTCAAGGCGCAGAACATCACCCCGGCGATATCCAGGTACTGCTGGGCGGTCTCCTTCTCACGGAACAGCTCCTGAAGGGCCTCGTGATAGATGGTCAGGTCCCGCCCCACCCCGATCAGGCCGGCCACCCGGCCGTCAGGGCCGAAAAAGCGGGTCTTGGAGACCTGCATCAGCGCCCTCCCCCCCGTGAACAGGGGGAGCCAATTCTCCTGCAGCAGCGGCTCATCCTGCCCCAGGCAGCGCTGGTCGCTTTCGATAAAACGGGCCAGTTGCTCAGGGTCGGCAATGACGTCGGCATCGGTCAGGCCGGGGACCTGTTCCTTGGGCCGCCCGAAGTACCGGGCGGCACAGGCGGCATTGCAGCCCAGATAACGGCTTTCCGCATCCTTGTAGAAGATCAGGTCCTGTACCGAATCGAGCATCACCTCCAGAAACCGCGCCGTGGCGGCCCGCTCCTCCTCGGCCCGCTCACGCCGGTCGATCTCGGCCTGGAGTCGCAGGCTCAGACGGCGGAAGACGATGACCAAGGCCCCCAGAACGCCGATGAGGGCGCTTGCGGCGAGGAGCAGGGTAATCAGGTGATAGTCCTGTACGGAGAAGGCGACAATGGCCGACAGGCCGGTCCTGTGGGGAGACCGGATACGGAAGAGGGCGGGATGCTGTCGGGCCATGGCCGCTCCAGGAGGGAGTCCGATGTCCGGCGGGCAGGGGCAACGTATGTGGAGATCGGCCCTGTCACGTCGGCAGGGGTAGTGTACCAGAATGCCGGTCGTTTGCAGCGAAAAATATGCAACCGCCCCGGGTGGCATACCGGATGCAGACGAACGGGCGAGCATTGGGAACAGAAAAGGAGGAAGCGTCATGAAAACGGCCCTGATATGCGACCGGGACAGCAGCGTTCTGGAGGCCCTGCAACGGGTGATGCCGCAGTGGGGAATAGGGCGCTTCCTGCTGTGCGACCGGCGTGACGACGCCCGGCAGCTGGCCCTGGACCATACGCCCGACCTGCTCCTCCTGGAGGCTGCCCTGCCGGTTGCCGGCCTGGAGCTGGCCAGGGAGTTGACCGACGCCGTCACGGCGGCGGTTATCCTGCTGATGGAACCTGAAGGCAGCCAGCTTGTTAAAAAGGCAGTTGAGGCGCCGGCTGCCGCCTTTTTAACCAAACCGTTCAGCGAAGCGGCCCTGTACTACGCCCTCATCACGGCGCAACGGCTGGCCGGTCTCAGCGATGAGCTGGCCAGGGCCCGCACCGGGCTGGCACAGCGTAAAGATATCGAACGGGCCAAAGGGCTCGTGATGACCCGCGAGGGGCTGAGCGAAGAACAGGCCTACCGCCGGATGCGGAGCCAGGCCATGAGCAGACGGATATCACTGGCCAGGCTGGCCCGTGAGCTCCTGGGGCAACTCCCCTAGGGGCCCGGCAACCGGCCGGCGGGACTGGCCGCAATCAACCCCTCCGTCGCTCGCTCCAGTTCAGCGACCAGCCGCCGGTCCAGCTTTTTCAGCCAGTGCCGGGGGATCCCCTCGCTGCCGTAATATCCGCCGGCCAGCATGCCGCAGATGGCGCCGGTGGTATCGGCATCACCCCCCTGGTTCACCACCCCGGTCAGGCAGTGCTCGAAATCCCGGCCTTTAAAGAAGTAATGGAAAACGGTGGCCAGGGTGTCGGCCACATAGGCGCTGGAGAGCCGCCGGTACGGTTCGAATCCGAACTGGTGATGACGGGCCACCAACGCCTCGGCCTCTCTGCGCAGGCGGTTTTTGGAAACCCCCTGCAGGATCAGGTGCAGCATGGCGCCGATGCAGAGGCAGGCCGCATCGGAGAGCTCCTGGTGGTGGGTCAGCCGGGCCTGCTCCAGGGCGTACTTTTTCAGCAGCTCGCCGTCAGGGAATGACAGCAGGGCCGGCGGCAACATCCGCATCGCCGCCCCGTTGCCGCCGTCCCAGTGGTTGTAGGGGACTTCGAGCGTGCCGTGCAGCATGAAGGCGCGAATCCCCTTGCGACAGGTATCGCCGCAGTCCACCGGCCTCGATTTGAGCCATGCCGCGAATTCTCGGGCAATCGCCTCTCGCGACCAGCCCTGGCTCGTCGCAACGGCCCGGACGATGCAAAGCGCCATCTCGGTATCGTCGGTCACCTGGCCGGCCTTCAGCCGCAGCCAGCCACCGCCGATGATCTCCCGATGCACGCCGTAGCGGGCACTGATCTCCGGGACGGTCATGAACTCCACCGTGGCCCCCAGGGCATCCCCCACCGCCATGCCGAGAAAAGCCCCCCGGGCCCGCTGCCGCACCTCTTCAAGATCGAACTGCAGATTCATGACACTGCGTCAAGCAAGATAGCTGCCAATCCTGGCACGCTCTGTGCTTTACCTCTGGCATCTCAGGCAACGGCGCCTGCGGGGGATCTCCCTGCGGCGCCGTTTGCCGTCTGAAAGGAGTACTGATCATGGCAACCACCTGTCAACAACTCACCAAGGTGCAGGGTCATCCCTGTTTCAGCGCCGGCCACCGCCACACGAACGGCCGGATGCACCTGGCGGTGGCCCCGGCCTGCAACATCAAGTGCGGCTACTGCACCCGCAGACACGACTGCGCCAATGAATCACGTCCCGGTGTCACCAGCCGTCTGCTGACACCGCATGAGGCCCTGAACAAGGTACGCGAGGTGATGGCCTCACCGCTTATGGGCCCCACCATGCGGGTGGTGGGGATCGCCGGTCCCGGTGACCCGCTAGCCAACCAGCAGACCTTTGAGACCTTCCGTCTGGTGGGCGAGGAGTTCCCCGGGCTGATCACATGCATGAGCACCAACGGCCTGCTGCTGCCGGAATCGCTGGACCGCCTGGCGGCGCTGGGACTGCACAGCCTGACCGTCACCGTCAACGCCGTTGAGGCGGCCACGGCGGCCCGCATCTACCGCCACATCTGGTATCACGGCAAGCGCTACAGCGGCCTTGAGGCGGCCGATATCCTGTTGGCCAGCCAGTACGAGGGGGTGCAGCGGGCCTGCGAGCTGGGGCTGGTGGTCAAGGTCAACACCGTACTGATCCCCGGCATCAACGACGCCGAGATCCCCCTGATAGCCGAACGGATCAAGGGGCTGGGCGTACTGGTGATGAACGTGATGCCGCTCATCCCCCAGGCCGACCTGTCCCATATCCCGGCACCGAGTCCGGAGTATCTGACGCAGGTTCGCGATGACAACGAACGGATCATCGGCCAGATGCGGCATTGCAAGCAGTGCCGGGCCGATGCCGTGGGCCTTTTGTAGGATTGTGCCGGAGGTACCTTGTATGCAGATCGCCACCTTTAGCCCGGATGATATCCATCCCTTCCTCGACCTGGCCAAAGACGAGGGCTGGATCAGCCACCGCCGTGAACTGGCCTTCCTGCTGGAACGTTCGCCTGAGGGCTGCCTGGTCTTCCGTGAAAAGGGGGCGCCGGTCGGTTTTGTGACCGCCGTACGCCATGGACGGTCTGGCTGGATCGGCAACCTACTGGTGGGTGCGATCAACCGTGGGCGGGGCATCGGTAGCGCCCTCTTCACACGGGCCATGGAACTGTTGCTTGGCAACGGCGTCAGCACCGTCTGGCTCACCGCCTCCACAGCCGGCAAACCGATCTACGAACGCAACGGCTTTTGCAGCTGTGATCGGATCCGACGTTGGGAGCGCACCGACAACGGCGCGGGCGGTCCTGACCGACCGGGGCCGATCCGGCCCGACTGGCAGGAGATCGACTACCTGGGCTGGGGAGACGCACGTACCGAACTTTTGGAGTATGCCGCCTCCGGTGGCACGGCCATCGGCAGCGAAGAGGGGTTTCTGATGGTGCAACGGGTGGGTGACGGGCACCAGATCGGCCCCTTTGGCGCCCTGAATCTGACCACCGCCGCAACGCTGCTCGACCAGGCCATGCCCCACGGCGGACGGATGCTGGTGGATGTGCCGTTCGCCAACCGGGGTGCCGGCAAACTGCTGACCCCGCGCGGCTTCGAGGTGATCGGTGAGGTGGAGCTGATGTACGCCGGCCAGCCGCCGGCCTATCATCCCGAACATATCTTCGGGCTCGCAAGTATGGGAAGTATGGGGTAGGCAAAAAATGGTAGGTACGGACGTGATACGTATGACTGTTTGTACGGCAGCGCTGTCAGGGAGAAGGCTCCGCTCCGGTTCGCACCGCAGGGAGGGGATGATGGTTATCCCTGCGGGATTACCCGTTGCAACTCCTCTCGCAACTGATCCATCAGCACCGGTTTTGAGATATAGCCGTCAAAACCGCCGGCGATGAAGCGCTCCCTGTCCCCCTTCAGGGCATGAGAGGTCAACGCTATCACCGGGATATGGCCGCCGGTGCGCTGTTCCTGTTCCCGTATCACCGAAAGGGCGCACTCTCCATCCATGACCGGCATGTTGATGTCCATCAGGAT
>JAJYCS010000023.1 GCA_021778115.1 Deltaproteobacteria bacterium | reverse complement strand
TGGGCCGGGGCCACGGTAATGGAGTCGCCGGTGTGGACCCCCATCGGGTCAAAGTTCTCGATGGAGCAGATGATCACCACGTTATCAGCGGTATCGCGCATCACCTCCAGCTCATACTCCTTCCAACCGATCACCGATTCCTCCACCAGAATCTCGTCGGTCGGCGAGGCGTCGATGCCAAACAGCGCCATCCGCTCGTATTCTTCCATGTTGTAGGCGATGCCGCCGCCGGTACCGCCCAGGGTAAAGGAGGGGCGGATGATGGCCGGAAAACCAACCTGCTTGATCACCTCCATCGCCTCTTCACGGTTATGGGCCAGGCCTGAACGGGGCACCGCCAGACCGATCTTCTCCATGGCCTGTTTGAACAGGGTGCGGTCCTCGGCCTTTTTGATGGCGGGCAGCTTGGCACCGATCAGCTCTACCCCAAACCTGTCCAGCACCCCCATCTCGGCCACACCCACCGCCGTATTGAGGGCGGTCTGCCCCCCCAGGGTCGGCAACACCGCATCGGGCCGCTCCTTTTCGATGATCTTGGCCAGTATCTCCGGCGTCACCGGCTCCACATAGGTGCGGTCGGCAAAATCCGGATCGGTCATGATGGTGGCCGGGTTGCTGTTTAAGAGCACCACCTCGTACCCTTCCTCTTTCAGCGCCTTGCAGGCCTGGGTACCGGAGTAGTCGAACTCGCAGGCCTGACCGATCACGATCGGACCGGCACCAATGATGAGGATCTTTTTAATATCTGTTCTTTTCGGCATCTACACGTTACTCCTTCGTGTTGTTATCGAAATATAAAATATACCGCTCCGGCCAGGCAGCATCCCGCCCAGAGATAATCAAGCTTGAGCGGCATCCCCATGTACAGCACCGCAAAAGGTACGAACACGCCCAAGGTGATTACCTCTTGGGTGATCTTCAGTTGAGCCAGCGAAAAGGAACCGTTGTAAAAGCCGATCCGGTTTGCCGGCACCTGGATCAGATACTCAAAAAAGGCGATGCCCCATGACACAACAACCGCCACCAGCCAGTGCCGGTTGTGCAGGTTCTTCAGGTGCGCATACCAGGCAAAGGTCATAAAGATATTGGAGAGGACCAGTAAACCTACCGTTCTCACACCCGTCCTCTTTCCTGATCCAACTCCTGTACCCAACCGTTTTCCAAACCAGCCTCTTCAAACGCCTCAACCACCGCATCATACTCCTGATGGGTCAGCCCCCGGTCGCCCCCTGCTGTGGTAAGGGCTTTCCAGGCCGGAAAATACTGACTCATCAGCGCGAGGTGGGTAGCTGTGCCCAGCTGTTCCGCTATCCAGGCTAAGGTTGCCGTTGAACCTGCCCTACCCTGCGGCAATACCAGATGGCGGATAATCAATCCCTGGGTTGCAATGCCGTTGTCATCCGTCTGCAGGTGCCCCACCTGACGCAGCATCTCAAGCACCGCCTCGCGATTCATCCTGGTGTAACCGGGTGCCCCGGACAACTCCATTGCTTGCCGGTCATCACTGTACTTCATGTCCGGCAGGTAGATGCTGACCAGACCGTCGAGCAGCCGCAGCGCCTCCACCGTCTCATAGCCACTGGAGTTCCAGACCACCGGAAGTTTGAACCCCAGCGGTATGGCCAGCCACAGCGCCGCCAGGAACTGGGGCAGCCAATGGGTGGGGGTCACCAGGTTGAGATTATGGGCGCCCCGTTTCTGCAGCTGCAGCATCCGCCGGGCCAGTTCCGACGTGGTGATCGTCTCCCCGGTATTCTGCTGGCTGATCGGAAAATTCTGGCAAAACAGGCAGCGCAACGTGCAGCCGGAAAAAAAGATCGTACCGGAACCCTTGCTGCCGCTGATGGGGGGTTCCTCGCCGTGATGCAGGTTGGCCGAGGCGATGCGCGGTTTGAGACCACTACGGCAGCGGCCCTGTTCCCCGGTGATCCGGTTTACCCCGCAACAGTGCGGGCAGAGATCACAGGCCGCCAGCCGGCGATACCCCTCACTGACCCTGCGCAACAGTTCCCCTGATTGATACAGAGCGTGATAGGGCTGCATCAGCGGTGCCTGTGCTGCTCCATCAGCTCGACGAAACGTCCAAAGAGGTAGTGCGAATCGTGGGGCCCCGGCGAGGCCTCGGGGTGGTGCTGGACCGAAAAGATCGGCAGGGTGCAGTGACGGATCCCTTCCACCGTCTGGTCGTTCAGGTTCTCATGCCCCAGACAGGCGACATCACCCAGCGAATCAAGGTCCACCGCAAAGCCGTGGTTCTGTGAGGTGATCTCCACCTTGCGGGTGGCCATATCCATCACCGGCAGATTGGAACCGTGGTTACCAAAGGGCAGTTTGACGGTCTTCCCTCCCAGGGCCAGGCCCAACAACTGGTGCCCCAGACAGATGCCGAAGATCGGCTTCTTGCCGACAAACTTTCGGATGATCTCGATGGATGCCGTCAGCGGCTCAGGGTCACCGGGGCCGTTGCTGAGGAAGATGCCGTCCGGGTTCATGGCCAACACCTCTTCGGCCGGGAAGGTGGCCGGCACCACGGTCACGTCGCAACCGGCATCCACCAGGCAGCGCAGGATGTTGTACTTGATGCCGAAGTCGTAGGCCACCACCTTGTAGTTGAGGGTGGACGGGTCGACCTGGGGATAGCCCTGTCCCAGCTTCCAGAGCCCTTCGGTCCAGTGGTAGGGCTTGCCCACCGACACCCCGGAGGCCAGATCGAGGCCGGCCATGCTGGGCACCGCCTTGGCCTTGGCCACCAGCGAGGCATGATCGAAATCCACGGTGGAGATAATCCCGTTCTGCGCACCACGATCCCGCAGATGGCGGGTCAGGGCCCGGGTATCGATACCGTGGATGCCGACCACGTTATTTTCTTTCAGATAGGCATCCAGGGTCATGGTGCTACGGAAGTTGGACGGGAAATCCAGATATTCCCGCACGATGAAGCCGGACAGAAACAGGCCACGGCTCTCGATATCCTCGGGGTTGATACCGGTATTGCCGATCTGGGTATAGGTCATGGTGACCATCTGCCCCCTGTAGGAGGGATCGGTCAGCACCTCCTGATAGCCGGTCATGGCCGTGTTGAACACCACCTCGCCGGTCACTTCGCCGCCGGCCCCGAAGGATCTGCCTTCAAAGATGCGCCCGTCTGCCAGCGCAAGGATCGCTTTCGTACTCATTGCTTCTCCTGATAAAAAGGTTCTATCTGCCGTTGAAAACCACGTTGCCGGCCACCACGGTTGTGGCCGCTGCGCCGGTCATGGTTGCACCCAGCCAGGGGGAGTTCTTGGACTTGCTGGCCAACGTAGCGGCCTCCACCGTCCAGTCCTTGACCGGATCGATCACGGTAATGTCGGCCACACTGCCGATCTCAATGGTGCCTCGGTTAATAGTAAGTATCTTCGCTGGATTGCAACTCATTTTTTCGATCAGCTGGTGAAGCGTCAGCACCCCTTCGCGCACCAGCCCCAACGAGAGCGGCAGCGAGGTCTCCAGGCCGATGATACCGTTCAGGGCGGCGTTGAACTCAAGATCTTTCTCATCCAGATGGTGCGGGGCATGATCGGTGGCGATGGCATCGATGGTGCCATCTTTCAGCCCTTGCTTGATGGCAGCCACATCGGCGGACTCCCGCAGGGGCGGGTTCATCTTGGCATTGGTGGTATAGCCGCGCACGGCATCGTCGGTGAGGGTGAAGTAGTGCGGCGCCGTCTCGCAGGTCACCTTCACGCCGCGGGCCTTGGCCTCGCGGATGATCTGCACCGAACCACTCGTGGAGACATGGGCGATATGCACCGCTGCGCCGGTATATTCGGCCAGCATGACCTCACGGGCGGTGGCGATATCCTCGGCCACCCGCGGAATCCCCTTCAGGCCCAGTTCGGTGGAGGTGACCCCCTCGTTCATCACCCCTTCACCCACCAACTCCAGCTCTTCGGCGTGGGAGATGACCAGAATGCCGATGCCGTTGGCGTATTCCAGGGCCCGTCGCATCAGCTCGCTGTTTCTGACCGGCCTGCCGTCGTCGGAGACCGCCACACAGCCGGCCTCTTTCAACTCTCCCATCTCGGCCAGACGCTCACCGGCCATCCCCTGGGTGATGGTACCCACCGGAAAGACGTTGCAGCATCCTTCTGTCGCGGCCTTGGTGATGATGTAGCTGGCAACCGTCTTGTTGTCGATACAGGGCTTGGTGTTGGGCATACAGACCACTGAGGTGAAGCCTCCCGCCACCGCCGCCTTGGTGCCGGAGACGATATCCTCCTTGTACTCAAGGCCCGGATCGCGCAGATGGACATGCATGTCGATCAGCCCCGGCACCACGTACCTGCCGGTCGCATCAATGATCTCGGCACCGGCCGGCGCTGCCAGCCCTGGGCCGATCTCTTTTACCTTTCCGTTTTCCACCGCGACATCCAGGGTATCGTCCAGCCCCTGGGAGGGATCAATCACTCTACCGCCTTTGATCAGAAGGTTCATATGGTCACCTCGGAAATAGGGTTTCGTTACCAATCGTTATTCAGCCAGTTCGCCGCCGCAGACGTGGTAGAGCATCGCCATCCGCACCGCCACGCCGTTTTCCACCTGCTTCAACACGTGGGACTGGCTGCCGTCCGCCACATAGGAGGACAGTTCCACCCCGCGGTTGATCGGACCGGGGTGCATCACCATCGCATCCGGCTTGGCCCACTTCAAATTTTCAGGGTTCAGGCCAAAATAGCGTGAATACTCACGGGCGTTGGGCATCAGGGTCTTCCCTTGCCGCTCCTGCTGGATCCGCAGCATCATCACCACATCGGCGTCGGAAACCGCCTCCTTCATGGTGGAGCAGACCGTCACATTGCCCAACCGCTCGACGCCGGGGGGCATCATGGTGGGTGGACCGGCCAGGTAAATCGAGGAACCCATCTTGGTCAGCCCCTGGATATCGGAACGGGCCACCCGACTGTGAGTTATGTCGCCGACGATGGCCACCTTCAGGCCATCCAATCTGCCAAAGCGATCCTTCATGGTCAAGAGGTCCAACAACCCCTGGGAAGGATGTTCGTGAGCGCCATCGCCGGCATTGATCACCGAACAGCCCACCTTTTTTGCCAGGAAGTAATGGGCGCCTGACACCGCATGACGCATGACGATAATGTCGGGCTTCATGGCCAGCAGGTTCAGGGCCGTATCCGCCAGGGTCTCCCCCTTGGTTGAGGAGCTGGTTGAGGGGGAGATATTGACGGTATCGGCCGAGAGCCGTTTGCCGGCGATCTCAAAGGAGGTGCGGGTACGGGTGGATGCCTCGTAAAAGAGGTTGATGATGGTCTTGCCCCGCAGGGTCGGCACCTTCTTGATGGCGCGGCCATTGACCTCCCGCATGCTCTCCGCCGTGGAGATGAGGAGTTCGATCTCGTCCTTGCTCAGGTCTCTGAGCGCGATGATGTCCTTGTGCTTGAACTCGGTTGCCACGTTGGTCTCCCCCCTCGGTTATTTTTCCAACACCACTTCAACCGGCTGCTGCGTATCGTCAAAGCGTACCGCCACGTTTTCCTTCAGGCTGGTGGGGACGTTGCGCCCCACGAAATCGGCCCGGATCGGCAGTTCCCGGTGGCCCCGGTCCACCAGCACCGCCAGCTGGATACAGCAGGGGCGGCCATGGTCCATCAGGGCATCCAGGGCGGCCCGAATGGTGCGGCCGGTAAACAGTACATCATCCACCAGCACCACCCGCTTGTCCTCCAGGGAGAAGGCGATGTCGGTCTTGCCCACCGATTTGTGCGGCGCCTGACTCTTGATGTCGTCCCGGTAGAGGGTGATATCGATGAATCCCACCGGCACCCGCTCACCTTCGATAACCTCCATGCAGCGGGATATCTCCCGGGCCAGGTAGGCCCCACCGGATTGAATCCCCACCAGCACCACGTCAGAGAGGCCCTTATTCTTTTCCAGAATCTCGTGTGAGATGCGGGTCAACGCCCGCCGGATGCCGCTGTTGTCAAGAATGACGGTCGTGGTGGTCTCACCTATCATACGGAACCTCCTCGCGGATGCAAAAAGGGTCCTTCCGCACGTGCACGGAAAGACCCTTCCTGATATCTGGCTGGATATTGGTGCACCTTTGTTAACCTCACGGGGTTAGTTTAAAAGGCATGCTATGAATATACGTTGCAGCACACTATCACCCGGTCGGTAACCGGTCAAGGGGAAGAAAATTAAAATCTGTTACCGTTTCTCACACTTGATGGTCGGCATATGGATCGCCTTGATAAAGGTGGCCTCGGTGGCCAGCCTGATCTCTTCGATCACCTCCGGTGGCACGGCCGAGTCCAAAGAGAGGATAACCATCGCCTCGCCCCGTTTTTCGCTGCGTCCCAGATTCATGGCGGCGATATTGATATCCCGTTGCCCCATGATGGTGCCGATCTTCCCGATCATACCAGGACGGTCACCGTAGTGCAGCAGCAGCATATGCTCTTCCGGGGTGAAGTCCATCGCATAATCCCGCAGGCGTACAATCCGGGGCGCCCCTTCAAAGAGGGTCCCGGCAATGGTGCGACGTTTCCCCTCTCCCTCGGCGATCAGGGTGATCAGGTTGGAGAAGGCATCGGCCGAGGTGTTCTTGATCTCCTCCACCACGATCCCCTTCTGCTCGGCGATCAGGGAGGCGTTCACCATATTGACCTCCTGATCCACCACCCGCCCCAACAGGGCGGCCAGACCGCAGACCGTCAGCGGTGAACAGTCGTAGTGGGCGATGTTACCGGCATAACTGAAGGTGAGTTTCTCGGGATGGCTGTCCAAGAGCTGGATACCAAAATCCGCCATGACATTGATGAGATGCAGGAACGGCCGCATCTGGTCCATCAACGCCATATCGAAACGGGGGATATTGACCGCGTTCTCCAGGGGCTTCTCGTCCAGATAGTTGAGGATCTCCTTGGAGACGTCCACCGCCACGTTGATCTGGGCCTCATGGGTATTGGCCCCCAAGTGCGGGGTAACGGTGACCTTGGGATGGCCGATCAACGCCTTCAGGGTCTCAGTGGTTGGGGGTTCCTGACTCCAGACATCAACTGCCGCCAGTTTCACCCTGCCTTTATTCAGGTTGTCCAGAAGCGCCGATTCGTCAATAATTCCGCCTCGGGCCACGTTCATCACGATGACACCGTCCTTCATCATGGCCAGTTCCCGGGCGCCAATCATCCCCTTGGTCTCGTCGGTCAAGGGGGTGTGGACAGTGATAATGTCGCAGTTCTTGTAGATCTCGTCGTGGGAGACCAGCTTGACCCCCAGGTCGTGACCACGCTTGACAGCGATGTACGGATCACAGGCCAGCACCTCGCACTCAAAAGCCTTGAGGCGGGTGGCCACCCGGCCGCCCACCTTGCCCAGACCGATCACCCCGGCTATCTTGCCCTTCAGTTCAACGCCGGTAAAGGGTGCCCGCTTCCACTCGCCGCCTTTGAGTGAGGCGTTTGCCACCGTGAGGTTACGACAGGCGGCAAGGAGGAGTGCCATGGTGTGCTCGGCCGCGCTGTTGGTGTTGCCGAAGGGGGCGTTGACCACGATGACCCCTTTGGAGCTGGCATAGTCCAGATCGACGTTATCTATCCCCACGCCGGCCCGGGCCACCATCTTGAGACGTTTGCCGGCGTCCAGCAGCGCCTTGTCAACGGTGGTGCCGCTGCGGGTGATAATGATATCGTACTCGCCCATAATGGCCAGCAACTCTTCTTTCTTCAACCCCAGCCTGACATCCAGCTGCACCCGGGGATCCTGTTTTAAAAGCGCCAATCCTTCGGCGGCAACCTCATCGGTAACAATGATCTTCATCGCTCAAACCTCATCTGATAGAAGTATACAAGGAGGGTGCATCCTAGCCCCAGCGGGAAAAAAATGCAAGCAGACCAAAACAGTCTTGTGATATAAAGGGCTCTATGCCCCCTACCCTCCCTCTCTTCAACGTTGTCTTGGTCGAACCGGAGATCCCCCCCAACACCGGCAATGTGGCACGGCTGTGCGCTGCCACCGGCGCCACGCTGCATCTGGTGGGGAAACTAGGATTTTCCATTGACGATCGGCACCTGAAACGGGCCGGCCTGGATTACTGGGACAAGGTGGAGGTGCGGCAGTGGGATTCGCTGAAGAAACTGCAGGATGCCTTTCCTGACGGCCGTTTTTGGTATTTAAGCACCAAGGTGGCGCGTAACTGTTACGAACCGGGCATCTACCTGACTGGAGACTTTCTGGTGTTCGGCAAGGAGACCGCCGGCCTGCCGGATGATCTGTTAGCTGCCAATGCCGAGCGTTGCCTGACCATCCCGATGCCGGGCAAGGTCCGCAGCCTGAATCTCTCCAACGCGGTGGCGGTGGTGCTCTACGAGGCGCTGCGCCAGGCTGGTCAGCTGGTCATGTGATCATATCCGTCTGTACTTCAGGTTATAACTAAGAAAATATCAGCAGTGCCCTTCAACGATCATTCGTAGCGGATATCACCCACCTGGCTGAGAGATCCGCGACCGAAGATGATCTCGGGGGCTACGAACTTGCTTATATCCATGCTTTCTCCGAACTGACGCAGGAGCGTCTGCAAAAACGATCGTCGCGGGCAAAGCCGCTCCTGCAAAGGCCGTCTCCATCTCCGGGCTGACATCCCCCGAACGGCTACCAACGAAAAAGAGCTGCGGCCCGGGAAGAAGTCGCATCCTCAGCCGACAAGGTGAACGGATATTCGCTTAACTGTTGCATTCTAAAACAGTTTGGAAGAAAAAGCCAGTTATGCCGGGGTGGGCTCCCGGTTAGTGAGCTGCCTGCCGTGACCTGGCCGGAGAACGGAAGGTTGCATCGATCGGGGGACCGACTGAGAACCTTCCCTTTTGCCCGTACAACTACCCTTGGAGCGCGTCCGGTTGGGCGAGAAAAAAGTTGGTATGAACACGCGCCGAGTTCGGTTGAACAAAGGCCGTGTTTGACGCCTCCGGCGGGGCGTTCGGATCGGCAAGCAAGACGGCAGGGATGATCTGATGTGGGACAGGTCGACTTTTCTGCAGGACGGGGCAGACCCGGGAGGTGACAAGGTCGACGCGGACGATGTCGAGTCTGACGGCAGGGAGGAGCCCCTGTCCCCGCTTCGCAACGGGGGCGACGACGCGGGCGAAAGATCGGCACCAATGAGCTAGTACCACGTAACACTTATAAATTCGGATAAAGCCTCTTCAGCTTGATCCGGGCATCGGCAGTTGTAAACTGCCAGTTGATTTTGCTGGTGTTGTTGTTTCGGTCTTTTATCCATGCAGCAACTTCAGCCTGCATGGTTGGCATATCCGGAATACGACGACCAAGGCACTGTCCTTTAAGTACGCTGAGCTCAATCTCAGCCATATTCAGCCAGCTGCCATGTTTGGGCGTGTAATGTATCTCAAGTCGCTCAGCCAGCCTTCGGGCTTCTTTCGGTTCAAAAGCTTCGTAAAGTGAGGCAATGCTGTGGGTATTCAGATTGTCCATAACCAGGCGCACTTTGATCGCATCCGGATAACGCTCATCGAGCATCTGCTTGATCTGCAACGCCCAATCCTTTCTGGTTCGGTGTTCTGTGACGGCAACATATCTTTTGCCACCCAAGGGTTCTACTTCCATAAAGATTTCCGCCACTCCGTTTCTGACGTATTCGTCGTCAATGCGTACCGGCTGCCCCGGCTTGCATGGGATCGGATCACGGACTTCGCCGATCATCTGCTTGCAGGATTCATCCATGCAGACAACCGGGTAGTCAGGATCGTACGGCAGATGATAAACCTCCAAAACATCCTCCATGCAGGCTACAAATGCTGCGCTTCCTTCTGGAGGGATTTTCCAGTATTTGCTGCGGTGAGGCTGAAGTTCGTTTTTTTTAAAACCCGTTGCACGGTCATGTGCGATACGGATTCTGCAAATTTCAGTTCTACTGCTTTGTCGGCAAGGAGCCTGACGGTCCAACGATTATGTCCTTCAGGGGCATCTGAACAAGCCATGGCGATCAGTCTTGCCTCGAATGCTCCGTCAAATATAACTTCGCGTGGCGGCTTCTCACGTGGTTTTCGCTCAAGCGCCGCTTCGAGGCCATCTTCAACAAACCGCTTCTTCAGATGTTCAATTGTCCGGCTGGTCACTCCAAGCGCTTCTGCCGTATCGGCAACGCTCCATGCAGGACCATCTGAACCTGCATCGGAAAGCAACAAGGCACGGGCGTGGATAAATCGCCTTGCATGGGTCTTACCGCGTTTGGTTAGAGCCTCAAGTTCTTTGCGCTCCTGCTCGGTAAGTGTTACTCGGTATCTTGGCGACATGGCGGCCTCCTTGAATGAGTTACGCCAGTATGCCATATGTTGATAAATAACGAAATATTAAATGTTACGTGGTACTAGGTCATTGATTGAAAGGACTCCAGATGGGGGAGGAGGGCTGGTTGGTATTGTAGTTCCACCCTCCGGTGTTGTAGGGATCCGGATTGTATGTCGTGGCCGCTCCTCGCTTTCCGGGGGACGTCATTTTTTTATCGGCCAGGCCGGTATGGATGGATTCCCGCGTCCGTCCCGCCTTTACGTCGTTTTGGTGCATCCGCTCCAGGTCTTGCTTGGTAAAAAGCTTCACCTCGCCGGCTCTGCCCACCGAAGGGACTTCTTTTCCGGCAGAACGTTCCGGGTTTGCCTCTTCGGAAACGAGATGCCCGTGCGATCTCTTCGCCAGCGCCGTCAGTATCCTCTCCGTTGCCGAATTTACCTTGCCGAGGATCTCGGGGGAGCAGAGGGATTGCTTCCCCTTGCGGGAAAGCCGCGCCTTTTCCAAGGCGGCAGTCCTGGCGGCGTCGAAGATCGAGAGGTAACTGGCGGTATCGTGCGGAGAACGGCCCGAGGCGGAAAGAAACTCCAGCAGCTTTTCGCGGATGCCGCGATCGGGAAGGGAACAGAATTGGCTTCTGGCCGCAACGGCGGCCGCGCCTTCCACCGCTTTGACCAGCGATACCTGCTTGTGCCCGGTAGCACCCGTTGGTGCGCTCTTCCCGGCGGTCGGCTTCGCCTTGTACACCTCGACCTCCCGGGACTTGTAGGACGGTACCTCGCCTACCCGATGCACCTCGATCTCTTGGGCGCGGTACACCTCCGGGGCCGTCGACCGATACGCTTCCATGGCCTGTGCAGAAACAGCTAACCCGAGCACCAGCAGCAAAGGGAGAAACCTTCTCATATCCTCACTCCTTAGCAGCCCTTTGAAAAACTCAATAGTAAATCGGCCTTATTTTTGATATATTTTACGCATAACATTTTATGATCATTAGAGAAAGTTATGCGCGGTTCCGATAGTAATGCAGGCCCCATGTTTGTCTATGTCACCACGGAGCACTTTGTGCCCAAAAAACATCCATTGCGCACTGATCCTGCCCGCCAAGAGTGGGCACATTGAAGCGGCTTGTTGAATCTCAAAAGCTTCTGGACTGTTGCACCCATTCGCACATTGTATCCGGCTCTTCGATTCTCACGCGCAGACTCCGGCTAAAAATCGTCCATCTCCGCCCCCCAGGAATCCTTGAAGGTCAGCCGCTTGACGCGGTTCTCACTCAAGACCTCATCGGTGATCAGATTGGTTTCTTCCTCGGTAAACCCAACCCGTGGGCGGGCCGACATCCAATGGGTGGCGACGGCTGAAGGATTATCCAATGGCCGTGGTAACGGTGGTCCCGGCTTGTACTGTCTGTTCAGGAACAGGGCTGCCTCGTATTGATTCTTGTGCAGCACCAACGCGATATCCACCTGATAGATTCCGTTGCTGACCGTCTTGCTGAGGATGGTCTTGGCAAACACCATCCCATCCGGCATCTGGAGTGTTTCAGACATGGGTGCGACCTCGTTCATGGTTGTAAATGACTACAAAAGCCCCACCGCCTTCTGGGCCGCCTCGACAATGGCATTTCTGGCCGGGAAGAAGGTCTGCCACGGCTGGGCAGAATAACTGAATTCGGCTAACTGGTCCACCGTCATCTTTTGCTGCAGTGCAAGGGTCAACAGGTCGACACGCTCGGCAACCGCCTCGCTCCCCCATACCTGGCCGCCCAGCAGCCGCCGGGTCCCCGCCTCAACCACAAGCTTTACCCGTACGGCGGTCGCCCCCGGCATCATCGGAAAACGACTGGTGGTGTCGCCATAGGTACTGTACACCTCACACCCACGTTGTACCGCAACCTGTTCCGTAAAGCCGGTGCCGCCCACCCGCAGTCTGCCGACGACGGTTGCCGCACCGTTGAAAAATCCAGGGTAACGGGCTTGTTTTCGCAGGATATCGAGGGCGGCCACCTTGGCCATCGGCACGGCGTTTGTCGCCAATTTCCCGCCGATCGGCTGGCCATCAATACCCGACACAAACTGGCAGCAATCGCCGGCGGCCCAGACACCGGGAATTGAGGTGCGCATCTGGGCATCCACCACAACGCCGTCACGTCCCAATTGCAGGTCGGACCCCTGGAATACGTCGACACAGGGACGCATACCGACCGCCATGACCACAAAATCGCGCCCGGCATCCAGCTCTATCCTGCTGCCATCGCTGAGCCTCACCGTTGCAACGGCGTCAACACCTTCAAAACCCTCAACCGAAACACCAACATGGAGATGGATACCCGCCTCCCGCAGTGCGTCATGCACCGGTTGGGCCATATCCTCATCCAGCATCTGCGGCAGTACCCAGCCCTGCATCTCCACCAGATGGACCTCCATCCCCTGGACGCGATAGGCGGCAGCCTGTTCCATGCCGATAGCCCCGGCACCAACCACTACCACCTTTTTTGGACCATCGGGGCCACATTTCACCAGCTCATGGTCCCTGCAGTTCCCGCCGGTGAGCACAGAGATGATCCGTTGAGCGTCTTCCTGGGTTTTAACGGTGAAGATATTGGCTAATCCGGCACCGGGAACCGGCGGATAGACCGGCTCGGCACCGGTGGCGATCAACAGTTTGCTATAGGCAACAGCACCACCAGACGCGAGCGTGATACGCCGGTCGGCAAAATCGACCGCAGCGGCCGTGCCTCTGATCAGCCGCGCGCCGCAATCGGTGAGCATGGCGTCTTTTTTGTAGGTTGTCGTCAGCGGAAAGAGCCCTTCCAGCGCATAGGGGATCGCACAGTAGATCATGGAGTGCTGCTCAGGTCTGACCAGGGTTACCCTCAGGTCGTTATTATGACGACGCAGCAGATTGGCGGCCTGAATGCCGGCCGGCCCACCACCAAGAATCAGGACATCTGTTGAAACGAACGAATCAGCCATATTGGAACATTCCATGCCGACAACTCCCACAGGTAGCGATATATGCTGCTAGTTATGTGCATAAACACATAACTGCATAATGCACACAGCACCCGTGCAAGTCAAATGAATTCGCGCGAGCCGGCCTACGCCACCCCGGCCAGTTCCAGGCGGGTACCCCAGCGCCGCAGCAGTTCCTCCTTAATCCGCCGGCCTTCAGCCGACGTCAATGCGGCATCCTGTTCCAACAATCCGCAGGCGGCATCACGGGCCTGCTCCAGAATGGCACCGTCCCGCAGGATGCTGGCTACCCGGAAATCGGGCATACCGGACTGGCGGGTGCCCAGGAAATCGCCGGGGCCACGGATCTCCAGGTCGGCCTCAGCGATCTTAAAGCCGTCGGTGGTGGCCTCCATCACCCGCAGACGCCGTTCACCATCCTCGGACAACTTGCCCGGGGTCAGCAGGATACAACGGGAACGGTGCGCCCCCCGCCCCACCCTGCCCCGCAGCTGGTGTAGTTGAGACAGACCGAACCGCTCGCTATGCTCAATCACCATCAAGGTGGCGTTGGGGACGTCGATCCCCACCTCGATCACGGTGGTGGCCACCAGGATATCCATCTCACGCTGCTTAAAAGCCAGCATCGCCGCCTCTTTTTCCTCGGGCTTCATCCGGCCGTGCAGCAACCCCACCCGCAAACCGGGAAACACCTCGGCCTGCAGATGCTGGGCCATCTGGGTGGCGGCCTTCAGATCGCTCTTCTCCGACTCCTCCACCAGCGGGTAGATCACGTAGGCCTGACGCCCCTGTCCCACCTCCCCGCGGATCAGCTCGTACACCTGATGACGGCGACTCTCAAAGTAGATCCTGGTCTCGATCGGGGTGCGACCCGGCGGCAGCGCATCAATCACCGACAGTGACAGGTCGCCAAACAGGGTCATGGCCAGGGTGCGGGGAATCGGGGTGGCGGTCATCACCAGGATGTCGGGGTTGTTCCCCTTCTTTTTGAGAATCCCCCGCTGCAGTACGCCGAAGCGGTGCTGTTCATCCACGATTCCCAGCCCCAGACGTTGAAACTCCACCTTGTCCTGGATCACGGCATGGGTGCCGATCACGATGGCAGCACTGCCATCGGCAACCAGTGCCATGGCGTCCTTCTTGGCCGTACCCCTCAGTCCGGCGGTCAAGAGCACCACCCGGACCCCCAACTGGTCGCACCAGTGGTGGATGTTGTGCCAGTGCTGCTCGGCCAGGATCTCGGTGGGGGCCATGATCGCCACCTGGTAGCCGTTTTCCACCGCCACCAGGGCCGCCATGAGCGCCACCAGGGTCTTTCCGCTCCCCACGTCCCCCTGCACCAGCCGGTGCATCGGATGCGGTGCCATCATATCTTCCTTGATCTCTGACAGCACCCGACGCTGGGCCGCAGTCAGCTGAAACGGCAGCAGCCTGGCCAGTTCCTTGGTGTAACGGTGGGTCACTTGGAAGGCGATCCCCTCTTCAAGGGCAACACCCCGTTTTTTCAGTGCCAGGCCCAGCTCCCAGAAAAAGAACTCGTCAAAGGCCAGTGAACGGTGGGCCGGCGTATGCCCCGTATTCAGGTCGGCCAGCGTGGCCTCGGACGGCGGCAGATGCGCCTGGGACAACGCCTCACGCAACGGCAGGTAGCGATGGGGGGACAACAGGGACAACGGCAGCACGTTTTCAACACTATCGAGATAGTTATCCACTATCTGACGCATCACCTTGCGCATCGCCTTCTGGTGCAGCCCTTCGGTGAGAGGATAGACCGGCACAATCCGGCCGAAGTTGACCGGGTCGGCCGCCATGACGGCCTGTACGTCGGCCCCTTCTGCCAGCCATTCCACATCGGGGTGGTGCACCTCCCGCAGGTAGCCGAAGGAGCTGACCTCACCGGTGAACACCCCGCGCCGCCCCACCTTCCAGGTCCGCTGCATCCAGAGCGGGTTGGCGTGAAACCACTTCAGCAGGATACTGCCGGTGGCGTCCTGCACCAGCACCTCAAACACCGTGCGGCCGCCCTTGGTGGTGGCACCGTTGGCCGACAGCACCGTTCCCTGAAAGACCTGGGGCATACCCGGCTGCAACTGACGGATCGGCACCAGTTCACGGCGATCCTCATAGCGGTGCGGCAGACAGAACAGGGCATCCTCAACCGTGTGGATCTCGCGCTTGGCCAGCAGATCGGCCAGCTTGGGCCCTACCCCCTTGATGAACTGCATCCCCACGGCCAGATTCTTCCGGGCGATGGATTGCTGCAGCGACGGCTGGGGTTGGTCGGGCACCCTGTGCAGCAACAGGCCGCTTTCGCTGGCCTCTACCTCAACTGCCCCCCCGGGTTGTAGCCCCAGCTGCCTAATCAGTTCGCCTGGAATGGCCAATGAACCGTTATGATCAACACGTAGCCTGGTCATGGACACCGCTTATACCTCAGGTTGCGATGAAAGTCAGCCCGCCCTTTCCTCTTGACGCCCCGCCGGTATTGCGGGTATAGTGGCAATCCCGTGCCGGAGTGGTGAAATGGTAGACACAGCAGACTCAAAATCTGCCGGGGGCAACCCCATGCCGGTTCGAGTCCGGCCTCCGGTACCATATAGCAATCCAACGTCATCCAACCCACGCAAAAAGCCCTTGAAAAATCAAGGGCTTTTCTTAATCCACACCAAGAGGGGGGTCAGATGGAAACTTTGTCCGCAATCAAAACCAGACGCAGCATCCGCAAGTATGCCGACCAACCGGTGGAACCAGAGAAGCTTCAGGCGGTCCTGGAGGCGGTCCAGCAGGCGCCATCATGGTCCAACCAGCAGTGCTGGCACCTGGTGGTGGTGACCGATCAGGAAACCCGAGAACAGATCAGCGAGCTCTCCTTTGTCGAATCCTTTTTCGCCACCTATGGCTACAAGACAAACCCGGCCCAGAAAGCCCTTACCCAGGCACCGGTGGTGATCGTCGCCTGTGCCGACCCCTCCCGATCGGGCGCCCTGAATCATCAACCGTACTATCTTACGGACATGGGAATCGCAGCGCAGAATCTCATGCTGGCCGCCCACGATCTGGGTCTTGCCTCGGTCTTTGTCGGCGTGTTCGATGAGGAAAAACTGAAAACCTTGCTCGGCATACCGGCCGAGATCAGGGTCGTTGGTCTGTTCCCGCTGGGTTATGCCGCAGTTGAGGCCAAAGGTGGCCCGGCACGGAAGGCGCTGGACGACTTTGTGCATTACGGGCACTGGCAGGCATAACCGTTCCCCAGCCATCCCGCATCGTGACGGTGTCACGGTGAGGGATGGCCTGCTGCAACCCTTCGTCCCCCTTCCCAACCTCCCCCGATAGCCTTTATCAACAGCACATCGGCTACCAGACGCCGCCCCTGGATGGATAATGCCGTCCTGCGATTGGCAAGCTCGGCGGTCTGGGCGGTGATCACGTTTAGATAACCGGCCACGCCGGCCTGGTACTGGTTGCTGGTGACGATGGTGGTCCGGTGGGCTGCCTCCACCGCCGCCGCCTGCATCGCCCCCTCCGTAGCCAGGAGACGCAGCGCGGCCAGATTGTCCTCAACCTCCTGGAAGGCGGTCAGTACCGTCTGACGATAGGCGGCCACGGTGCCCTCATAGACGGCACGGGCCTGCGCCGTCTGCGCCCCGCGCAGGCCGCCGTCAAAGAGGGTCTGGGAAACCGATGGCCCCACGGACCAGAAGCGGCTGGGCCAGGCAAGCCAGCTGGCAAGGCTGGACGATTCCAGCCCACCGGTGGCGGAGAGGCGCACAGTGGGGAACCAGGCGGCCTGCGCCACCCCGATCTGGGCGTTGGCGGCCATCATGCGACGCTCTGCTGCGGCAATATCAGGCCGCTTTTCCAACAACTGCGAAGGAATGACCGCGGGTATCTCCGGCGGTTCCCCGGCAAGTGGCAGTAACGGCAACGAGAAGTGGGAGGCCGGAGTGCCGATTAACAGGGCTACGGCATGTTCCAGCTGCGCCCGTTGCAGGTCCAGATCAACCGCCTGGGCCTCGATGCTCTTCAGTTGCGTCTCGGCCTGCAGGAGATCGGACTGAGCCGCCACGCCGGCCTGATACCGGTTCCGGGTCAGTTCCAGATACCTCCGGTAACCGTCGACGGTCTGCCCGTACAGTACCCGCTGGGCATCAACGGTGCGCAGCTGGAAGTAACTGACCGCCAGTGAGGCCTGCAGGCTCAGCCGCGCCGCGGCAAGATCGTCCGCCGAGGCGGTTGCGCCGGCCTCTCCGGCCTCTACGGTACGGCGTATCCTGCCCCATAGGTCCAGCTCCCAGGAGAGATCGAGGGGCAGTTGCAGGTCCCAGCCCGGACTGGCACCACCGTTTTTGACGCCGGTGACCGCGTTTGCCGACCGCTGGGCCCGGGTGGCCGCAGCGCCCAGCGTCACCGTGGGATACGAGCCGGACCGGGCGGCCTGAAGCAACGCCCGCGCCTGATGATACTGGGCCTCTGCCTGGCGCAGCGTCTGGTTCGAGACGGCCAGACGTCCCATCAGACGATCCAGCTCCTGATCATGGAAGCAGCGCCACCACGCTCCCTGCAGTGCCCCGTCGACGGTTGCCGCCCGCTTCCAGCCGGGCAGCTCCTTAAACTGATCCGGCATCACGGCCACGGCCGGCGGCCGCACGTAGTCTGGCCCCACGCTGCAGGCGGCAAGCAGGATACAACAACAAAGTGCGCTCACGAGACGGCGCATCATACCGATACCTCCCGTTTACCGGCAGACAGCCGGCGTCTCTTCTCCCGCCAGCCCCGTACCCGGTCGAGGTACAGATAGACCACCGGCGTGGTGTACAGGGTGAGCATCTGGCTGAACAGCAATCCTCCCACAATGGCCACCCCCATCGGCCGGCGCAACTCCGACCCCACCCCCCGCCCCAGGGCCAGCGGCAGGGCGCCGAAAAGCGCTGCCATGGTGGTCATCATGATCGGCCTGAACCTGAGCAGACAGGCCTGAAAGATCGCCTCTTCGGCATTCGTGCCGTGGTGCCGTTGCAGATTGATGGCAAAGTCAACCATCAGAATCCCGTTCTTCTTGACGATACCGATCAGGAGCAGGACGCCGATGATGGCGATCAGGTTCAGGTCGATACCGAACAAGAGCAGCGCCACCAAGGCCCCCACCCCGGCCGATGGCAGGGTGGAGAGGATCGTCAGGGGATGGATATAGCTTTCATACAGCACACCCAGCACGATGTAGACCGACAAAAGCGCCGCCAGGATCAGCAGCGGCTGGTTGCGGAGCGAATCCTGAAACGCCTGGGCCGTGCCGGCGAACCGCCCCTGAATAGTCGCCGGCAGGCCTATCTCCCGGGCGCTCTTCTGGATAGCGGCCACCGCATCGCCCAGGGAACGGCCCGGCGCCAGATTGAAGGAGATGGTTACCGCGGGGAAGAGCCCCTGGTGATTGACCGCTAGGGCGGTGGCGGCCTGTTGCCGGCTGGTGAAGACGGGCAGCGGGACCAGACGGCCGCCTGCGGCAGGGACGCGCATATCATGGAGGGTATCAGGCCGCTGCAGGAACTGCGGGGCCAGCTCCATCACCAGATGATACTGGTTGAGCGGGGTGTAGGTGATGGCAACCTGGCGCTGGCCAAATGCATCGTACAGCGCCTCGTCGAGCTGCTGCGGGGCAATGCCGAACCTGGATGCGGTGGGGCGGTCGATGACCAGATCGGCTGCCAGACCTCGGTTCTGCTGATCGCTGTTCAGGTCGGTAAGCGCCGGTACCGTACGAAGTCTTCGGAGCATCCTGTCGGCCCAGAGGTTCAGCTCGGCCACATTTGCCCCCTGCAGGGTGTACTGGTACAGGGCGCTGCTGATCCGCCCCCCCACCCGCAGATCCTGCACCGGCTGGAGGAAGGTAGGCGCACCCGGCACCTGGACCAGCTTTTTGCGCAGCCGGCTGATTATCTGACCGGCCGTGGCCCTGCGCTGGGCAAACGGCTTGAGCGCAATGAACATCCGGCCGGAGTTGACCGGAGAACCCCCGCCGCCACCCCCGCCGGTAAAGGCGATCACATAGGCGACATCCGGGTCGCTCCTGACGATGGCAACGATCTGGGCCAGCTTGGCCTGCATGGCCTGAAACGAGATATCCTGGCTCCCCTGGATGCTGCCGGCTATCCGGCCGGTGTCCTGTTCAGGGAAGAACCCCTTGGGGGCAACCCAAAACAGGCAGATGGTGATCGCCACGGTCAGTATGGTCAGCCCCAGCATCCTGCGGGAATGGCGCAGGGCCCAGCGCAGACTCTGTTCATAGGCGCCATGGATCCAGGCAAAGGCGTTTTCGCTCAGACGATAGAGGCGGCCATGGGGTTTGGTACGGTCGTCGCGCAGGAGCGTGGCGCACATCATCGGCGTCAGGGTGAGGGAGACCACCAAAGAGACCGTAATGGCCGCCGAAAGGGTGACGGCGAACTCGCGGAACAGCCGTCCCACCATACCGCCCATCAGCAGGATCGGGATGAAGACCGCCACCAGCGAGGCGCTCATGGAGAGCACGGTAAAGGCTATCTCACGGGAGCCGGACAAGGCCGCCTGCAGCGGCGTCTGCCCCATCTCCCGATAGCGGGTGATATTCTCCAACACCACGATGGCATCGTCCACCACAAAACCGGTGGCGATGGTAAGGGCCATGAGGGAGAGGTTATCCAGCGAATAGCCGAACAGGTACATGACGGCGAAGCTGCCGATGATCGAGACCGCCACTGCCATGGCCGGGATCATGGTGGCCCTGATGGTGCGCAGAAACCAGAACACCACCAGCACCACCAGAAGACCGGACAGGAGCAGCGACAGCTCCACATCGTGGAGAGAGCCGCGGATCGGCGGACTGCGGTCCAGCACCACCGACAGGTCCACCCCTCCCGGCAGGGCGGCGGATAACTGGGGCAGCAGGCTGCGGACATGGTCAACGGTCTCGATGATATTGGCGCCCGGCTGCCGGAACAGCACCACCATCACCGCCGGTTTGCCGTTCACCATCCCCGCCACCCGCAGATCCTCCACCGAATCCTCTACCGAGGCCAGATCCTCCAGTCTGACCGCGGCGCCGTTACGGTAGGCCACCACCAGCGGACGATACTGGGCCGCGCGGTGCAGCTGATCGTTGGCAACCAGCTCCCAACAGCTGGTATCGTTTGCCAGCTCCCCCTTGGGGCGGTTGACATTGGTGGCGGCCAGCACACTCCGCACCTGGGCCAGACTGATGCCGTACCGGTTCAGGGCGAGGGGGTTCAGCTCCACCCGCACCGCCGGCAGGGAGCTGCCGCCCACAAATACCTGTCCTACCCCCGGGACCTGGGAGAGTTTCTGCTGCAGGATGGTTGAGGCGGCATCGTACATTCCGGCCTTGGTCACGGTATCCGAGGTGAGGGCCAGGATCATGATCGGGGCATCGGCAGGGTTCATCTTGCGGTAGGAAGGATTGCCGGGGAGATTGCTGGGCAGATCCCCCCTTGCCGCGTTGATGGCCGACTGGACATCCCGGGCGGCGCCGTTGATATCCCGGTTCAGATCGAACTGCAGGGTGATGCTGGTGCTCCCCCGGTAACTGGTGGAGGTCATCTCCGTTACCCCGGCGATCCGCCCGAACTGACGCTCCAGCGGGGCGGCCACCGAGGTTGACATGGTCTGCGGATCGGCGCCGGGAAGCGATGCCGAGACCGCGATGGTGGGAAAATCCACCTGAGGCAGCGGCGCCACCGGCAGCTGGCGGAAGGCCACCAGGCCGGCCAGCACCAGACCGATGGTCAGGAGTGTCGTGGCAACCGGGCGCCGGATGAAGATGGCGGATAAATTCATGGATGACCCGCACCACCCCCGACCTGCCGGGCAGCCCCTACTGACTCAGGAGGGGGAAGGGGTGTGGTCGTTTTTCGCCGCCGTACCAGTCGGTCAAAGGTGAGATAGATCACCGGGGTGGTGTACAGGGTCAGCACCTGACTGATGACCAGTCCGCCGATAATGGCAATGCCGAGGGGGCGGCGCAGCTCGGAACCGACGCCGGTGCCAAGCGCCAGAGGGAGCGCACCCAACAAGGCCGCAAACGTCGTCATCATGATCGGCCTAAACCTGAGCAGACAGGCCTGAAAGATCGCCTCTTCCGGCGCTTTCCCCTCACTACGCTCGGCATCAAGGGCAAAATCCACCATCATGATGCCGTTTTTCTTCACGATGCCGATCAGCAGGATGATGCCGATGATGGCGATGACGGTCAGCTCCTGGCCGCAGAGCATCAGCGACAACACCGCCCCCACCCCGGCCGACGGCAGGGTGGAGAGGATGGTGATCGGGTGGATGAAACTTTCGTACAGCACCCCAAGCACGATATAGACGGTGATCAGGGCCGCCAGGATCAGCAACGGTTCATTGGTCAGCGCCCCCTTGAACGCCTGGGCTGTGCCCTGGAAACTGCCTTTGAGGCCTGGCGGCAGCCCCATCCGGCTGGTGGCATCCTCGATGGCCGACACCGCGGCCCCCAGTGAACTGCCCGGCGCCAGGTTGAAGGAAAGGGTGACCGCCGGGAACTGCCCCTGACGATTGATCACCAGCGGTCCGCTGGTCTCGGTGGCGGTGGCCATGGCGGCCAGCGGCACCTGCCCCCCTGCGGCGCCGCGTAGATACAGGTTGCCCAGGGCGCTGGGGTCCCGAGCCAGGGCCGGGGGGGTGGCGAGGATCACACGGTACTGGTTCAACTCGGTAAAGATGGTGGAGACCTGACGCTGGCCAAAGGCGTCATAGAGGGCGTCATCTATGTTCTGCGGGGTCAGGCCATACCGTGCCGCCGCCACCCGGTCAATGGCAAGCGCCAGCCGCAGCCCCTGATCCTGCTGATCACTGCTTACCTCCCGCAGTTGCGGTATCGCTGCAAGGCGGCTCTGCACCTTGGGGGCCCAGACCGCCAGCTCGGCGCTGTCGGGATCCTCCAGGGTGTACTGATACTGGGTCCGGCTCACCCGTGCATCCACGGTCAGGTCCTGCACCGGCTGCATGAAGAGGGTGATGCCGGTCACCTGGGCCAGGTGCGGCTGGAGGCGGCGGATGACCTGGGCGGCGGAGACCCCCCGCTCTGCCAGCGGTTTCAGATTGATCTGAATCCGGCCGCTGTTGAGGGTGGTGTTGGTGCCGTCGATACCGATGAACGAGGAGAGGCTGGCCACGGCTGGGTCCTGCAGGATGATCCGGGCCAGGGCCTGCTGCCGTTTGGCCATGGCGGCAAAGGAGATAGACTGCGCCGCCTCCGAGGTCCCCTGGATGACGCCGGTGTCCTGGACCGGGAAAAAACCTTTGGGGATGAGCAGGTACAGCAGTACCGTCAACAGCAGGGTGCCCGTTGCCACCAGCAGGGTCGCGGTCTGATGGCGCAGCACCCAGCGCAGGGTACGGCCATAGCCGGCGATAAGCCGCTCAAAAAACTGTCCGGAGGTGTGGTAGAAGCGCCCCTGCCGTTCTTCCGGGATATGTCGGAGGATTCGGGCACACAGCATCGGGGTCAGGGTCAGCGATACCAGGGCCGAGATCAGGATCGTCACCCCCAGGGTGATGGCAAACTCCCGGAACAGGCGCCCCACCACCTCCCCCATGAACAGCAGTGGGATCAGCACGGCAATCAGTGAGACTGTCAGGGAGAGGATGGTGAAACCGATTTGCCTCGCCCCTTTCAGGGCCGCCTCCAGGGGGGATTCCCCCTGTTCCAGATACCGGGAGATGTTCTCGATCATCACGATGGCGTCGTCCACCACAAAACCGGTGGAGATGGTGAGCGCCATCAGGGTCAGGTTGTTCAGGCTGTAACCCAGCAGGTACATCACCCCGAAGGTGCCCACCAGCGACAGCGGCACCGCCACGCTGGGGATGGCGGTGGCCGGCAGGTTGCGAAGGAACAGGAAGATCACCAGCACCACCAGAGATACCGCCAGGAACAGCTCAAACTGGACGTCGTGTACTGAGGCCCTGATGGTGGTGGTACGATCAGTCAGCACCGTCACCTTGACCGATGCCGGCAGACCGCTCTGCAACTGAGGCAGCAGCTGTTTGACCCGGTCCACCACCTCGATCACGTTGGCGCCGGGCTGACGCTGGATGTTGACGATCACCGCCGGTGAACGGTTCATCCAGGCGGCCTGATCGCTATTTTCCGTGGCGTCCGTCGCATCGGCCAGATCCCTGAGAAAGACCGGTGCGCCGTTTTTGTAGGCAACCACCAGCCCCTGGTACGCTCTGCTGGAAAAGAGCTGATCGTTGGCGGTGATGACGGAGGACTGACGGGGGCCGTCAAAGCTCCCCTTGGCCTGGTTGACGTTGGCTGCGGCCAGGGCGCTGCGCAGATCCTCCAGGGTGAGGCCGTAGGCAGCCAGCGCCGTCGGATTGGCGTTGATCCGTACCGCAGGCCGCTGGCCCCCGCTGATGCTGACCAGGCCGACCCCGGGCAGCTGGGCGATCTTCTGGGCAAAACGGGTATCCGCCAGGTCCTCCACCTGCGGCAGCGGCACGGTGGCGGAGGTGAGGGCCAGGGTCAGGATCGGCGCATCGGCCGGGTTGACCTTGCTGTAGACCGGCGGCGCCGGCAGGTCTTTGGGCAGGAAGCTGCCGGCGCCGTTGATGGCGGCCTGCACCTGCTGCTCCGCCACGTCCAGCGAGAGCTTGAGGGAGAACTGCAGGGTGATCACCGAACAGCCATGGGAACTGCTGGAGGTCATCTGGGTCAGGCCCGGCATCTGCCCGAACTGCCGCTCCAGCGGCGCGGTGACCGATGACGCCATGACCTCAGAGCTGGCGCCGGGATAGAAGGTCCGCACCTGAATGGTGGGGTAGTCCACCTGGGGCAGGGCCGAGACCGGCAGCTGCTTATAGGCCACCGCCCCGGCCAGGAGGATGGCGATCATCAGCAGGGTGGTGGCAACCGGCCGCAGGATAAAGATGCGGGAGATGTTCATCGGCTGACGACAGGGGATTTTGGGGCAACCGCACTGCCGTCACGCAGCCGTTCATGCCCTTCCACAATCACCTGATCACCTGCGGTTACCCCGGACAGAATAGCGGTCTCCCCCCCCTGGGATATCCCGACGGTCACGGGACGGATGGCGACGGTCCTGTTGGCCTTCAGCAGAAAGACGAAGGTTCCTTGAGGGCCCCGCTGCACGGCGGCAGAGGGGACGATGACCGCATTCCGCAGGGTATCCAGCAGCAACCGGGCATTGACGAACTGATTGGGGAACAGCTCATTGCCGGCATTGGCAAACAACGCCTTGCACTTGACGGTGCCGGTGGCGGGGTCGATCTGATTATCCACGGTCAGCAGGCTGCCAATGGCCAGCCGCTGCTGCCTCTGCCGGTCCCAGGCCTCTACGGCCAGCCGTGCCCCGCCCTTGAGCCGTGCCATGACCTTGGGGAGGGTATCCTCCGGCAATGAAAACAGCACCGTGATCGGACGTTGCTGGGTGATGGTCACGAGACCGGCCGTATCGGTGGCATGGACCATGTTGCCCGGGTCCACGGCCCGCAGCCCCACCCGTCCGGCAATGGGTGCGGTGATCCGACAGTAGGCAAGGTTCAACCTGGCGCCATCAATCTGCCCCTGGTCGATCTTCACCGCCCCTTCGTACTCTCCCACCAGGGCCTGTTGGGTATCCAGCTGTTGTCGAGGGATGGAGTTCTGTGCCCACAAGGTCCTGTACCGCGTCAGGTCCAGGCGGGCGTTTGTCAACAGTTCACGATCCCGCATCAGCTGGCCTTCAGCCTGGGTCAGCTGCACCTGAAAGGGCCGGGGGTCGATCTGTGCCAGCTGACTCCCCTTGGCCACCTCCTCCCCTTCACGAAAGGTGACCGCCATCAGCTGACCATCCACACGGCTCCTGACCGTCACCGTATTGAGCGGCAGTACGGAGCCGAGACCGTCCAGATAGAGCGGCAGACTGCCGGTGCGTGCGGCAACCGCCACCACCGGGGCCGGCAGGGCAGCTGCCCGGTGGTTGGCGGCGCCCCCCCGGGGGGAGAGGGCGCCCCAGACACGAAACAGGAGGAACAGGGTCAACAGGGATGCAAGGCCGAGCGCAACCCGCTGTAAGCGCCTGCCGAGGGGACGCTGCAGGGGCTCCTGCCTCGGCGTGGGATCTGCTTCCGGCGTGGGGGTGGGGATAGACATGGGATGACCTCTACGGGCGGTGATCTGGGAATTCGAATTTGTAGCCCACCCCGTATAACGAGTGGATCAGTTCATATGACGGCGCAGCCAGGTGGAGCTTCTTGCGCAATTTTTTGATATGGCTGTCGATGGTGCGGTCACTGACCACCCGCTGATCAGGGTAGATCCTGTCCATAAGCTGTCCGCGGCTGAACAGCTTGCCCGGGTGATCGACCAGGATCTGCAGGAGGTTGTACTCCACCGCCGTGAGCTCAAGGTCCCTGTTGTTCCAGGTTGCCCGGTAACGCTCATTATCCAGTTTGAGTCCCAGTTCTTCAACCTGTGGTTGTTCAACGGTCCGGCGCAGCACCGCCTTGACCCGCGCCACCACCTCCCGGGGGCTGAACGGCTTACAGATATAGTCGTCGGCGCCCAACTCAAGCCCGAGGAGACGGTCCACCTCCTCGACCCGTGCGGTTACCATGATGATCGGCACTGCGGAAAAACCGCGAATCTCGCGGCAGACCTCCAGGCCGTCGCGGCCTGGCAGCATCAGGTCAAGGAGTACGAGGACCGCCCCATGGGAGTGAAGCCAGGGGATCACCTCCAGACCGTTCCCCAGACAGACCGGCTGAAAACCGGCCTGAAGCAGATAGTCGGCAAGCAGGGCCGCAAGTTTCGGTTCATCCTCAACGATCAGTATCTGCTGATGCATCAGGGCACCTCCGTAAGGGGCAGCGTCACCCTGATCTGCAATCCCCCCAACGGTGAGGGGAGGGCCTCGATGACCCCATCATGGGCCGCTACGATACTGCGGCAGATGGCCAGCCCCAGACCGGCGCCACCGGAGGCCCGGTTCCGGGATTCCTCCAGGCGGTAGAGACGGTCGAACAGACGTTTTTCCATCCCTGCCGGAACCCCGGGGCTGCTGTCCATGATATCAACCATCACCCCATGCGGCATCTGTTCAACCGTCACCGTCACCGCCCCCCCTGGATCGGTATAGGCGATACTGTTCCGCAGGATATTGTCGAACAGCTGTCCGAGACGCTCGGCATCGCCATACACGGTCATCTCTTCCCGGGGGAGGATGGTGGTAAGGGTGAGCCGGCACCGCTTAAATTCCGTTTCCTGCCGTTGGAGGGCTTCCACCAGCAGTTCAACCAGGTCGACGTCTCCCTTCCGGTAGGTCAGGGCGCCGACATCGGAGAGCGCCAGCTGATAGAGATCCTCCACCAGACGGTTCAGACGGAGCACCTCCACATGGAGGGAGTTGACAGCATGGTGGTTCAAGGGGCGGACCCCGTCCTGCAACGCCTCGATCTCACCTCCCAGAACCGCCAGGGGGGTACGCAGCTCATGGGATATATCGGCGATAAACTGACGTCGAGCCTGTTCACTGCGTTGTAAGCTGTGAGCCATGGCGTTGAAGTCCCGGGAGAGTTGCCCCAGCTCATCGTTGCCGCGCACCGGCACCCGTACCTCGTAGCGCCCGAGGGCCAGATCGTGGGTGGCCCGTGCAAGCTGCCGCAGTGGCCTGACCAGGCGTCGTGAGAGCACCATGGCCAACACGACCGCCACCATCAGCATGATCCCCGCCACCAGGGCGTAGACCAATTTCTGCTGTCTGACAAATCGTAACTGGTGAATATCAGATAAAAATTTACTCGGCAAGAGCCCCAGGTAGCCGATGGTCTGCCCCTGCTGCGTCAACGGCAGAAACGACGCCGACGCACCGGACGGTTGGAGTCCAAACACCACCTGACGCTGTTGATCCAGGACGATGAGACGTCGCTCGATATGAGGGAAACGGGGTGGGCGACCATCCGGCGGTGGTGGGTGATGAGGCAAGGGAGGATGGGGAAACGGAGGATGCTGCTGATCCCGGGCCGTTTCCATCTCGGCCATGGTGACCGCGATCAGGCGTGAGATGACGGCAGGGTCCTGTTTCAGAAAATCCCAGTTCCCCCCTACCCGGTATGCCTGTTCCAGTTTATCCGCCAGCTTATGGAGCCGTTCCTGTTCCAGGCGGTTAACATAGTGGAGAAACCCCCGGTCAACGCTCCACTGCAGGATCAGGAGCATGCTGATGACCACAATACCGGTTGCGGCCAGAAGAGAAACAAAAATGCGACGAGAGATGCTCGATTTCATGAGGAAGGCCTCGCGGTCTGCGGTCAGGTCGAGGTCATGATACGGCATTTAACCGCTGCCGCATCATTTATTTTGGGGTTAAACCCTGATTTCCCCATTTCCTTCACATTGTTAGGAGTGGCCCTCACTTTCGGGCAGGCCATCCATACCGGCATAGAGCGGCGCCACAGCGGCCTGTATCTGCGGCAGTTCCAGGGCAAACAGGATGGCGCCGCACAGGCAGCCCGCCCCACCTGCAAAAACGGTGGCGGAAGGTCCTATGGTATGGGCCATGAAACCGGCGCCAAGGCTGCCAAAAGGGGCGATGCCGATAAAGGAGATAGTGAAGAGACTCATCACACGTCCCCGTTTGTCCTCATCCAGGATGGTCTGCAGCATGGTGTTGCAGGAGGCGACCATGGTCATGGCGCCGAACCCTGCCAGCACCAGGGCCAGGAAGGAAAAGACAAAACGGGTGGAGAGGGCGAATAGCATGATGCCGAGGGAAAAGATGGCCGCAGCCATGACGATGACCCGGCACAATCCTCGGGCACTGGTGCGGGAGGCTAAGTACAGGGTGCCGATCAGGGCGCCGCTCCCGGCCGCTGCCATGAGAAAACCGAAGGTGTGGGCCCCGCCATGGAGGATGTCACGGGCGAACACCGGCACCAATACGGCGTAGGGCATCCCCAGTAGACTGATCAGGGCGATCAGCAGCAGGATACTGCGGATGGGACGGAACCGGAAGGCGTAGCCAAATCCCTCAATCAGCTCATGATGGATACGGCGTTTGGGCCCCTGACGTGGGGATACGGGGGGGATACGCATGGCCGCCAGCGCAACGATAACCGCCAGGTAGCTGATGGCGTTGAGCAAAAAACAGACCCCCTCCCCCACGGCAGCCACCAGCATGCCGGCGATGGAGGGGCCGATGAGGCGGGCGCCGTTGACCATGGAGGAGTTGAGGGCGATGGCATTACCCAGATCCTCCCGGAGTTCAACCATCTGCACGACAAAGGACTGCCGAACCGGGATATCCACTGCGTTGACCACCCCCAGCACGAAGCTGAGCAGCACGATCTGCCATATCTGGACCACACCGGTCATCACCACCACGGCCAAAACCGCTGCCTGCAGCATGGCAAGGGTCTGGGTGGCTATCAGCAGACGGCGGCGGTCCCAGCGATCGGCGAGTACACCGGCCAACGGAGAGATGAAGATGGTCGGTATCTGGCTGGCGAACCCCACCAACCCCAACAGCATGGCTGAACCGGTCAAACGGTAGACCAGCCAGCTCATGGCGACCTGCTGCATCCAGGTGCCGATCAGGGAGATACTCTGTCCGGCGACGAAGAGACGGTAGTTGCGGGCATGGAGGGCCCGGAGCAGATGACGAAATGAGGTCACGGCATAAACTCCATTTTATTGCGGATCTGCTGCCGGCGTCCAGCCTCCCGGTGATGTTCCATACCACGCATCCCACCATTCCGGCCACTTGCAGGAGATATGGGCCTATGATACGGCAACCGCGCCGTTACGTGGGAAATTTTTAGCCGTGCCGGTCAACTTCCCCATTTCATCCACATTTCTTACGTATTCTCGGCATATACAGGGACAAAAGGGGCAACGGCCCCGACACCCATCAGGAAAGGAGTAGCGAGATGAATCTGAAAAAGACGGCGATTGCCTTGATGATCGTCTTCAGTACCGGCGCCGAACTGCCGGTGGTGACGCAGGCAGATGACTTCGTCCCAGGAGACGGCCAACAGCAACCAAGCAGCTCACAGATCGCCAAAGAGCATGGTGATGTCACCGCCCGCTGGGCTGCAGCCCTATCGTTGAACCCAGCCCAAACCGGTCGGATCAGAGATCTGGTGAAGAAACAGCGTCAGGAGCAGACCCCCCTGCGACGCCAAATCCAGGAGGGAAGACGCCAAATCCGCACGGTACTGCAGAGCGAACCGCTCAACGAAGGGGCTCTACGAACCTTGATAGCCAGACAGGCCGGTCTGCGGGCCGATATGATCATCGCGCGGATCAGTCTCAAACATCAGATATTTGCCCTGCTTACCCCGGAACAGCAGAAGCGGGCCATCGCCATCAGCGCCCTCAGGGAACGAGGCCCATTTCATCCGCCCCATCACCGCCAAAATATGGTATGGTAACCATATGACGTCGTCTCCTCTGCATACCCGGTATGCAACTGACCGGAAGAAGGTGAACACCATGACCAAAACGCTTTCACTCTGCATGCTGCTGGTCCCACTGCTGATCGGGGCGACCAGCCTACCAAGCTACGCCTGGCATCGGCATGGGGGGTTCTACGGTGGCGTCTGGATTGACGGCCCCCGCTGGGAAGACCCGTTCCCCCCCTATCCGTTCCCCTACCCCGACCGGTATTACTATTACACACCGCCGCCGATCATCATCCGTCAGCAGCAGCCTGAAAACTATATCCAGAAGGAACCGGCCCAGGAGCCGACCTACTGGTATTACTGCCCATCACCGCAGGGGTACTACCCCTATATCAAGGAATGCCCAACCGGATGGATGAAGGTGATACCCACGCCGCCCAGCGGGCAACAGGAACCTCAAAAACCATAAACAGAAGCGGGGAGAAAACCCATGAGACAGGCCACCACCATTGTAGCGCTATGCTGCTGTACCGCCCTGGCCGGATGCGCGACCATACCGTCCGGACCGACGGCACGGGTATTTCCTGGCAGTGATAAGACCTTTGAAGAGTTTCAGGCGGACGACGCCACCTGTCGGGCATGGGCTGGACAGCGGATTGGTCTGACACCGGAGGAGATCAGCAAGCAATCCACCTTCACCGGAACGGGTATCGGCGCGGTGCTGGGGGCCGGTCTTGGGGCGCTGCTCGGCTCGGCATCGGGTAATGCCGGCATCGGTGCGGCCATCGGCGCCGGCACCGGCGCCCTGATCGGCACCTCCGCAGGCGCTGATCACGGCAGAGTCTATGGCTATGAGGCCCAGCAGCAGTACAACACCTACTATCTGCAGTGCATGTATCTGAAGGGGAACCAGGTGCCGGGAGTCGAGGCCCCACGCCGGGGCCAACGCTACACCCCGCCGCCACCGCCGAACATGCCGCCCCCTCCTCCGGCCCTCAGCGTGCCGCGATCAGAGGAGTAGCGAAGGGGATCAGCTACTCGCCCGATTCCTCCGCGAGAGCCGGATAAGCAGAGCTACACCGATAAAGAACAACGGTATGCTCAAGAGCTGTCCCATGGAAAAATAGGTAAAGAAGAACCCCAGTTGGCTGTCAGGCTGGCGGAACAGTTCAACAAACGACCGGAACAGGCCATAGCCGGCCAGAAAGGCGGCCATGGCCGAACCGGTTACGGGAATCCGCCGGCTCAGCCAGCGTACCACAAAAAACAGAAGCACCCCCTCAAGAGAGGCCTCGTACAGTTGTGACGGATGACGGGGCAGAGGACCGCCATCAGGGAAGATGATCCCCCAGGGCATGGTGGTGGGGCGACCGAACAGCTCACCGTTTATGAAGTTGCCGATTCTTCCCAGCCCAAGCCCTACCGGCGCAGCCAGGGCAGCCAGGTCCACCAGCTGCAAAAACGGCAGCTTGCGGCTGCGGGCGAACCAGAGGGCCGCCAGTCCCACCCCGATCATCCCTCCGTGGAACGACATCCCTCCTTCCCAGATGTAGAATATCTTGTAAGGCTTGGCCAGGTAGACCGGGAGATCGTAAAAGAGCACATAACCCAGCCGTCCTCCCACCACCACCCCCAAGGCCAGCGAGAAGATCATGTCGGCGATCCCCTCGTTGCTCAGCGCAATCTGCCGTCGACGCACCTCGCCACGGATGACAAAATAGCTGATGATGAAGCCAAGCACGTACATAAGGCCGTACCAGCGGAACTGGAGCGGGCCGATCCTTAAAAATACCGGGTCAATGGCGGGAAAATGCATAGTACGCTCTACTCCTCAGGATACCGGGTTGAACCTGGCTGCCGGGTATGGTATACAGACCGTAAAGGAGACCCCTTCATGAAAGAACTGCTGATGATCATTCTATTTCTCGTCATCTGGTTTGTCGTGAACAGATACCTGTTACCGAAGATGGGGGTACCCACCTGAATGTCCGACGCCTGTACTCCCCCGGCGCGGGAGCAGAAGAAGGATACGACGCACCCGTAAACCTCGTCTCAGCGGGGTAAAATGGCCGGCCGCCCTCTAGCTGCCGGCCTTCGTGCGTCTGGCCACCGGCTCTTCCAACACCACCAGATAGCCATCCGGGTCGAAGCACCACATCTCCTTC